>NZ_WWJT01000105.1 GCF_009865385.1 Streptomyces sp. SID486
CGGCACGCGACGGCCGTGCCGGGCGCGGAGCCGGTCGCCTTCGACTGGCACGCGCCGGACACCCACGCCGCCGCACTGGACGGAGTCGACCGCGTGTACCTCGTACCGCCGCCGGGTGACCCGGACCCGGCGGCGGTCATGCTGCCCTTCCTCGACCGCGCCCGCAGGGCCGGTGTGCGCCGCGCGGTGCTGCTCAGCTCCTCGGCCGTCCCCGCGGGCGGCCCGGCGACCGGCGCCGTGCACCGGGCGCTGCCCGGACTGATCGAGGAGTGGGCGGTGCTGCGCCCCTCCTGGTTCATGCAGAACTTCACCGGCGCGCACGCGCACGCCGACAGCGTCCGCCGCGAGGGCGTGCTGCGCACCGCCACCGGGAACGGCCGGGTCGGCTTCGTCGACGCCGAGGACATCGCCTCGGTCGCCGCCCGCGCGCTGACCGACGAGCACGCCCCGGACACCGACCTGGTCCTGACCGGGCCCGAGGCGCTGTCGTACGACGAGGTCGCCGCGCTGCTCACGGAGGTCACCGGCCGGACCGTGGTGCACCACCGGCTCTCCTGCGAACGGCTGCGCGACCTCCTCGCGGCCCAGCTGCCGCCGGAGTTCGCCGCGATGCTGGCCGGAATGGACCGGGACATCGCGGCGGGGGCCGAGGACCGCGTGACCGACACCGTGCGGGCCGTCACCGGCCGGCCTCCGCGCTCCCTTCGCGCGCACCTGGCGGCGGCGGGCGGCTGACGACCACCGGGCCGGCGGCCGGCGGAACGGGTACGGGACCGTCCGGCGGCCGACCCGTTCCACCCGCGCCCGGTTGCATGCCCGGCACGCGAGAAGGATCACATCGACCAGGGCGAATGCCGCCCGGTGAGCGGGCAGACGTACCTGCATATCCGCACTTTAGCTGCACTCTGCATGTAATCGCATACAGCACGTAAGGGGCACAAGCCCCCTATGGTCTTTTTTCGGCCCGGCGTACGTCACCGCCGCCGTCTCGGGCCCGTCCCTGTCCCCGTCGAAAGGTAGGCGAGCCCCGTTTTGGCGACTGCCACTGCCGTCACCCCGCATCTGAAGACCCGGCGGGCCAGCAAGGCCCAAGACGTCACCGTCACCGACCCCGCGCTGGTCAAGCGCGCCGTCAAGGCGGCGGCGCTGGGCAACGCGATGGAATGGTTCGACTTCGGTGTCTACAGCTACATCGCGGTCACGCTGGGCAAGGTCTTCTTCCCGTCCGGCAACCCGACCGCACAGCTGCTGTCGACGTTCGGCGCCTTCGCGGCGGCCTTCCTGGTCCGGCCGCTCGGCGGCATGGTCTTCGGTCCGCTCGGCGACCGCGTGGGCCGCCAGAAGGTCCTCGCCGTCACGATGATCATGATGGCGGCGGGTACGTTCGCCATCGGCCTGATCCCGTCCTACGCGACGATCGGCGTCGGCGCACCGCTCCTGCTGCTGGCCGCCCGTCTGGTGCAGGGCTTCTCCACCGGCGGCGAGTACGCGGGCGCGTCCACCTTCATCGCCGAGTACGCCCCGGACAAGAAGCGCGGCTTCTTCGGCAGCTGGCTGGAGTTCGGCACGCTCGCCGGCTACATCGGCGGCGCGGGCCTGGTCACGCTGATGACCGCCTTCCTCTCCTCCGAGGACCTGCTCTCCTGGGGCTGGCGCGTCCCGTTCCTGATCGCGGGCCCGATGGGCATCATCGGCCTGTACCTGCGGATGCGGCTGGAGGAGACCCCGGCGTTCGCGGCGGAGGTCGAGAAGGCCGAGGCCGCCCGGCCCAAGGTTCCGCTGCGCGAGATGGTCGCGGGCCAGTGGAAGGCGCTGCTGCTGTGCATGGGCCTCGTGCTGGTCTTCAACGTCACCGACTACATGCTGCTGTCGTACATGCCGAGCTACCTCACCAGTGAGCTGAAGTACGACGAGACGCACGGTCTGCTGGTCGTGCTCGCCGTGATGGCCCTGATGATGATCGTCCAGCCGTTCGCCGGCGCCCTGACCGACCGTGTCGGCCGCCGTCCGGTGATCGCTGCGGGCTGCGCGGGCTTCCTGTTCCTGTCCATCCCCGCCCTGCTGCTGATCCGCCAGGGCAGCCTGCTGGCGGTGGGCCTGGGCATGGGCGCGCTGGGCCTGCTCCTGGTGTGCTTCACGGCGGCCATGCCGGCCGCGCTGCCCGCGCTCTTCCCGACCCGGGTGCGCTACGGCTCCCTGTCGATCGGCTTCAACGTGTCCGTGTCGCTGTTCGGCGGGACGACGCCGCTGGTCGTGACCGCGCTGATCGGGGCGACGGGGAACATGATGATGCCCGCGTACTACATGATGGCCGCGGCCGTCGTGGGCGGTTTCGCGGTGTGGCGGATGTCCGAGTGCGCCGGACGCCCGCTGCCCGGCTCCGCGCCTTCCGTGGAAGGCCGGTAAGCACCGCGCCGGTGCAGAAGGCGCGCCGTCCGTGGGCAGGGCGGTGACCACCCCGAGACTGCGGGAGGCGCGCCGCCCGTCGGCAGGCCCGTAAGCACCCCGAGACTGCGGGAGGCGCGCCGCCCGTCGGCAGGCCCGTAAGCACCCCGAGACTGCGGGAGGCGCGCCGCCCGTCGGCAGACCGGTGAGCACCCCGAGGCTCCGGGAGGCGCGCCGCACACACGGGTCGCCGCGGTCCGCGTGCCGCCCCCGCCCCCGCCCCCGCCCCGCTCCTGCACGGCGCCGCCCCGCGCTGCCGGCCGGAACCGCCGCCGCACGGACACCGTCTGTAGCGCTGTGACACGCGCCCGGACACTCACCCTCGTCCTCGCCCTGCTCGGCGTCCAGCTCGGCTGGCTGATGGCTCCGGCCTACGCCTGCGGGTGCGGGGCGATGGTGCCCGGCCCGGCCACCCGGATCGCCGTCTCCGATGAGCAGTCCGTCCTGCGCTGGGACGGCCGGCAGGAGCAGATCGTGATGCGGCTGACGGTCGGCGGCGACGCCGGGCGGGCCGCCTGGATCATGCCGGTCCCGCACCGGGCGGCCGTCCGCCTCGGCGACCCCGCCCTCTTCGCCCAGCTGGCCGGGGCCGTCGCCCCCGTGCACCGCACCCGGTACCACTTCTGGCCGCGCGAGGGCGACTGGCCCTTCTCCGGCGCCGGGACCGCCGACGGCGCCGGG
>NZ_WWJT01000106.1 GCF_009865385.1 Streptomyces sp. SID486
GCCCAGATCCCGACTCCCGCCCAGCCCCCGGCCCCCGCACCGGCCCCGGTGTCCACGCCCGGAGCTGCGCCCGTCGCTCCGGAGCCCCGGCCCGCGGCCGCCTGCGCGCCGCTGGGCCTGAGCGACTGGATCGAGCGCCGGCTCGGCGGAAAGCTCTGCGTCCGCTACGGCCGGTGGCCGCGGACGCGCTAGTCCTGCCCGCGATCCCGCCACCGGTGCAGCACCTCCCTGCCCCGCTGCCGGGCGGTCACCCCGCACAGCGCGGCCGTCAGCAGCGGGGCGGTGCGCCCGCGGGCCATGAGCAGCCGCTGGTTGACCACCCGTTCGGGCCGCCAGTGGTGCTTGTACGGCTCGTCGCCGCGCAGCAGGCTCAGCGTGCCGTGTGCGCCGCCCCCGGTGTGCTCGGCGCACGCGTCCAGCAGCATCACCGCCACGTCCGCCTTCCGCTCCCGCAGGCCGGGGTGGGCACCGTAGAGGTAGCCGCCGGCCAGGCAGCCCGACAGCAGAGTCAGATCGACGGCCACCACCTCGCCGTCGATCCGGAACTCGGTGACCACCGCGTTGCCCGAGCGGACCATCGGGCCCGCCGCCCGCACGAGATGCTCCCGGAACCGGGGCCGCAGATGCTCGCTCGTCACCTTCCGGCCCTGCCACTGCAACCGGTGCAGCGCCAGCAGCCGGCCGAGCGCCGCGTCCACCTCGTCCGGCCCGACCGTCAGCCGCTGCACGCCCAGCGCGGTCAGCCTGCGCAGCTTGGCCCGTACCCGCTGGCCGGACTTGCCCGACGGCAACCGGGTGATCAGCTCGTCCATGGACGCGGCGGGCAGTTCCAGGCAGGGCGAGTCGGGCACCGTACGGCGCGGCCCGCGCCAGCGGTCGTAGACCCGTTCCACCGCGCCGCCCGGGCGCACCTCACGGAAGTCGACCAGGGCCGTGCGGGCCACGTCGGCGAGGGCCTCGGCGAGCGCGCCGGCCGCCCGCCCGTCGTCGGTGTCGTCCAGCAGGACGTCCGTGTAGTCGGAGATCGCCCCGCCGAGCGGCACCAGCGCGGGCAGGGGCCGGCTCACCAGCATCAGCGGCGCGACGCCGAGCAGTTCGCGGCCGGCCCGCACCACCAGCAGCCGCAAACGTCCGGGCCGGCCGTACGACAGCCACCACGAGTGCAGCCAGGCGTGGCTCTGGAACGGGGTCGCGGCGGCGCACCGCCCGAACAGGCGCCCCCAGGCCGGGGCCAGTGCGGCGAAGGCGTCCTCGTCGGTGACGAGTTCGACGGTGAGGGCGGGGCTCGCGGTGCGCGCCGTGGCGGTGGCGGTCACAGCCGGCCGTGCGCGTCGGCGGCCACGGCCGGTCCGGGCACCGTGGCCCGCACGGGCTCCTCCTCGCCCCGGCGCCCCGGCCGCACCAGCAGTGCCAGGCCGCCGAGCAGCCCGCCCGCGGCGGCGCCGACGAGCCCGGTCACCCCGGCGGACGGCGAGGCCGGTTCGGCCGGCCGCACCGCGCGGCTGAACTGCAGGAGTTCGACATGGGTGGCGGCCTTGGCGGCGTCCGCGTGCCGGGTGAGGGCGCCGGCGACCGCGTTGGCCATGTCGGCGGCCTCGGCCGGGCGGGTCGCGGTGGCGGAGACGGCGACCATGGGGGCGTCCGGCGAGGTCGCCGTGTGCACGCTCTCCCGCAGGGTGGCCAGCGGCACCCCGGCCCGCGCCTGGGCGTCGCCGAGCACCGCGATCTCGGTGGCGACCCGGCCGTAGGCCTGCGCGAAGCCGAGGGCGGTGGCGGTGTCGGACCGATCGCCGGGGACGGCGACGACATAGCTGGTCGCCGTGTACTCCGGTGCCCTCAGCACGCCGTACCCGCCGCCCAGCAGGCCGCCCGCGACGACGCCGGCGGCCACCAGGGACCAGGGCGGGAGCGCGCGGAGCGGGGAGCGGCGGGAGGCGCGGGGGCGCCGGGTGTGGTTCTGGGTCATGAGGGGCCGACTTTCTCGGGGGGACGGGACTTCGGGACCGGGTGGGCGAGCGCCGCCGCGTAGACCTCCATGAGCCGGGCGGCGCTGCGGGTGACGCAGTAGTGGCGGGCCGCCTCGGGGGCGGAGCGCGGGCGGGGGCCGGCGGCCCGCACACCGGCGAGCGCACGCGTGTAGGCGTCCGCGTCGCACGGGACCCGCAGCGCGTCCGGGGCGGCCGCGGACGGCAGGTCCTCCAGGGCCGGACAGGACGTGTAGCGCACCGGCAGCCCGGCCGCGAGCGCCTCCACGACGGCGAGTCCGAACGCCTCCTCGGGGGAGGGGGCGGCGAGCACGTCCATCGCCGCGGCCAGCGCGGGCAGCCCGGGTCCGGGTGAGCCGTCGGGCAGATACGGCCGCTCCCCGGCGAACAGCACCCGGTCGGCGACCCCC
>NZ_WWJT01000107.1 GCF_009865385.1 Streptomyces sp. SID486
GGCCGGTGCGCGGGCGGTCTTCGCCCTGCCGCCGGCCGAGGCCGACCGGCCCCCGCAGCAGATCCCGGCCCCCGCGGCCGGCACGGCAGCCCAGACGGGCGGCGAGGCCGCCGCGGCCGGTGGCGCTGCTCCCGCGACGGGTGACGCCGCTACCGCGACGGGTGACACGACCACCGCGACGGGGGGCGCGGTCGCAGCCTCCGGCGCGGGGCCGGCCGGGACCCCGGGCGTGAGTACGGCCGGTTCTCCGGGCGCGGGTTCACCCCACGGCGCGGGTACGGCTGTCCCCCCGGGCATGGGTACGGGTACGGGTACGGATACGGCTGTCCCCCCGGGTGTCGGTACGGCCGTCCCGGTGGCTCCCGGTGCCGGTGTTCCCGTGGTTCCCGGTGCACCCGTGGCTTCTGATGCCGGTGCTTCCGTTGCTCCGGGTGCCGTGGCTCCGGGCGCCGGTGTTCCCGTACCTCCGGGCGCCGGTGCTCCCGTAACTCCGGGCACCGGTGTCCCCTTCGCTCCCGGCGCGGGCGCTCCTGCGGCCCCGGGGGCCGGTGTTGCCGTACCTCCGGGTGCCGGTGCTCCCGTTGCTCCGGGTGCCAGTGCTCCCGGCATGGGCCCCGGTGCTCCCGGCGTGAGTGCCGGTGCTCCCGGCGCCGACGGTCGGGTGTCGGTCGCCGGTCCGCCGGCCGGTTCCGGGCCGCTGCCCGGTCAGGTGCAGGTGCCCGCGCAGTTCCCGGTGACCGTCGAGGGCGTTGCGGCCGACGACGGCCGGCACGATGCCGTACCGGTCGACCAGGCCGACGACCACACCCCGCCGCAACCGCATCCCACCAGCGCCCCGACCGGCCGGCGACGCCGTGCCGTGGCCCAGCCGGCCGAGGCCGCGCAGGCGGTGGCGCCGGTGACCGG
>NZ_WWJT01000012.1 GCF_009865385.1 Streptomyces sp. SID486
ACGCCGAAGAAGACCGCCCAGGGAGCTATCGCCTTCAGCGGTAGCTTGGCGGGAACGACGGGGGTGGCAGTCGGCTGGGCGACGGTCTGCGCCATGGCAGGACCTCCTCTGGGAGTTCGCGTCCCATCTCGGTGGTGCACAGGACGACGGCCACGGGTCTGACTCACGAGGCACCTCGAAGGTGCCTCGAACACAGTGGCGCGACCGTGCCGGGTTCCCACCGGCTTCCGTTCCGCCGTCGTCGATTTCGAACAGACGGTATCGCGTGACCGGGGCACGGCCAAGACCCCGTCCATGCTGAACGATCTTCCCTACGTGGTATTGCGGCCCTGGTGACCATGCGTCAGCGGCACGCCTGGGGGGCCGTTCCCACGCGAAGGGTGCCGCTTCGCGGGCGGTCGGCGGACCCGCCCCCGTCGCCGCGGCGGCGCTCAGATCGGCCGACCCGCCCCCGACCGCGCGACGGCGCTCAGATCGGCCGACCCGCCCCCGACCGCACGGCGGCGCTAGGGCTCCGCCCGGCGCCGCGGTGACGGGAAGGCGTACAGGTCGAGGATGTCGGGCCGCGGAGCCACGCCCGGCCCGCCGGCCCGCACCCAGGCGACGATGTCCTCGGTGGCGTCCGCGTCGTTGACGAGCCCGAGCCAGACCGGCCGCGCACCGGCGGCTCGGCCGGCGGCGGAGGGCTGCACGACGATGACGTTGGCCTGGTCGCACACGTCGAGGCACGCGGATATGCGTACCGGTACCTCCGCCCTCAGCCGCGCGGTCTGCGCGGCGTGGTCGACCCCCGTCACCTTGGGGCTGCCGCAGCAGCAGTCCCGGCACACGACGACCCGGCACGGCGCCGGCCCACCGCCCCGTACGGCCGGGCCGGGTCCCTCTTCTGTCGGACGCTCCGTCATGTGTCGGCGCTCCCCTCCCGGGGAGATCCGCCCCGGTGTCGCTGAGGAGGCGACCGCGTGAGTCTCCTGGCTCCCGGGGCACCGCTCGTCGCGCCCGCCCACCCCGGTGGGGGCGGAGGACCCTCGGAGACTCGCGCACCGGTCACAGTGGCGGGACCGCGCCGGATTCACACCGGCTTCCTCGGACCGCCGTCGCCTATGTCGCGGTCATCATTTCATCAGCCGGCGCCCCGCCGTCGCCCCCGCCCTCAAGCGGCCGGGCGACGGCCGGCGACGGGGCCCGGCCCCGTCAGCGGAAGAAGACGACCGAGCGGAGCTTGAGGCGCTCGCTGCCGTACCCGGTGTGCGGACGCAGCGTGAAGGAGTCGCCCGTGCAGTCGGGCTCGGTGAACACGAGCGCGTACTCGTCGGTCCGGTTGCGCGGGGAGTGGGCCGGAGAACTGGCTCCCGGGTCCGCGACCTCGGGGAGCGTCACACACTCGCCGCTGTCCGGGTCCTCGAGGATCGCGCTCCTGGGGGAGCCGTCCAGGCCGGTGTAGGTGTACTGGAACTCACCGGACGCGGCGGACGCGGAGGCGGGGACGGCGACGGTCAGGGCGAGGGCGCCGAAGGCGGCGACGGCGGCGTTGCGAAGACGCATGGAAAAGGTGTCCCTTCACGTGGAGTGACGACGTGCGGAGTCACCCTTCCCAAGATCACGCCGACACGCGCGGTCACCGGCCGCCGAATCGATCCATCCTCACCCGAACGAGCCAGCCGTCCACGGTTCCCGCCACCGCGAGGGGCCGGTCCCGGTCACGGACGCGGCACGCCGGCCTCAGCTCCAGGGCCAGGGCGTGTCCGGATTCAGGGTCCCCACCGCCAGGCCGCCCGCACCGGCGATCAGGTCGGCCGACCACGACAGGCGGCCGCCGAGGTGGCGCGCGGCGGCGCCGGCCTGCGTGGGCAGCACGCAGCCGAACAGCACCAGGAGGAACAGGCCGTCCGCACCGGCGTCCTGATTCTGCGCCAGCGCGTAGCCGGCGTCCGCCGCCAGCGCGGCGAAGAGGAGGCTTCGGACATCCACCTCGCCCAGCGACGGAAGGTCCGCCCCGGACCCCCTGCGGACCGTGTAGACGATCAGCGCGGCTGTTTCGGCGATGACGGCGAAGAGCGCCACCAGCATGGATCACTTCTCCCGGATCGTTCTGAGCAGCCCGAATAAGAACACACATTGATCGATCTTGGCCAATTCTTGATCGTTTCTTGCAGTTGGTCGGGTCTGGGCTGCTCGGTCCTGGATCGTCGGCCGGTCCCCGGACCGTCGGCCGGTCCCCGGACCGGCCGGCGTCACCCGAACGGGTCAGGTGGGCGGACCCGTCCGGGCACGCCCCCGCCACGTCCGGACGACAGGGCTGCAGCACGGGTGACGGCTCACCCGAAATGAGTAATGACGCCGCGGCCGACCCTTGTCGCCACTGGCCCCTCCCCCATTCGGAGTTGCAGCCGTACGGGCGACATGAGTCCGTGGGAGTCGTGTCCCGCCGGATCTCACTTCAGGAGGAGACATGGGCACCAACCACCAGGGCCAGTCGGCCGACAAGCTGAGCGTCGTCTTCGCGGTCCGCGTCAAAGAGGGCGGCGAACAGGGATTCCTGGATCTGTACGAGCAGCTCCGGAAGTCCGTGGCCGGCACCCCCGGCCACATCGTCGAGCGGCTCGGAGCACCCGCCGACGACTCCCGTCAGTGGGTCATCACCAGCGAATGGCGTACGGCCGAGGACTTCTTCGCCTGGCAGCAGAGCGAGGAGCACCGCGAGCTGGTGGCCCCGCTGCGCCAGTGGGTCGACGAGAGGCAGTCGATGCGCTTCCACGTGATCAAGGAGACGAAGGGGGTGGCGTCATGACGCGGACCGGCATCGGCCCCGTCGCCGTACTCGGCCTCGGCGCCATGGGCGCCGGACTGGCCACACGCCTTCTCGACGAGGGCATACAGGTCCGGGTCTGGAACCGTACCGCCGACCGTACGGCACCGCTCGCCGACGCGGGCGCCCACGTCGCCGCCGACCCCGCCGACGCCGTCGCGGGTACGAGCGCCGCCATCTGCGCCGTCGCCGACGGCGAGGCCCTCGGCTCCGTACTGCACGGGCCCGGCGGCGTACTGGCCGAAGGCCCCTACCCCGGCCTCCTGCTGTGCGCCAGCACCGTCGCCCCCGAGGAGGTCGTCCAGATCGCCGGGGACCTCCCCCAGATCCTGGACATGGGCATGCTCGGCAACCGCGACCACGCCCGCGACGGGGAGCTGCGGCTGTTCTTGGGCGGCGACAAGCAGGTGTTCGAGGCCGCCGGGCCGCTGCTGCGGACGCTGGGCAAGGAAGTGGTCCATCTGGGCGCACTCGGTTCCGGCATGCGGATGAAACTGCTCCTCAACCTGCTGATGGGCATCGAGGTGCAGGCTCTGGCCGAGGCGACCGAACTGGCGGGCGCCTGCGGACTCGACCGGCAGCAGGTCCTCAAGACCATCGCCGGCAGCGGTTTCGCCTCTCCGGTCATGGCGTTCAAGTCCCGGCGCCTGGCCTCCGCCCGGTTCGACGACCCGGACTTCCGGCTGCGGCTGATGGCGAAAGACCTCATGCTCGCTACCAAGCAGGCAGCAGCAGTCGGCCTGAGCCTGCCGCTGGCGACCGCCGCGGCGGAGACCCACGTCCGCGCCACCGAGCAAGGACTGGGCGACCAGGACTGTGCCGCGGTCACCCGCGCACTCGCACCGAAACCGGGAACCGATAAGTGATCATCGACATCCACGGGCACCTGTCCCCACCGGAAGCGGCCGAACGCTTCCCCATGCCCCCGAGCCTGACCGACGTGGACGGCATGCTCGCCGCCCGCGCCGAGGCCGGCATCGACCTCACCATCATCGGCAGCCCGGTCGGGGCCGGCGCGATGGCACGGGTGCCGGGCGTCGACAACTACGCCCAGCCCCGTGACCGGTTGCGCGCGTTCCACGGCTGGATGTCGGATCTGATCCGCAAGTTCCCGGACCAGCTGCGCGGGTACGTCTACGCCAACCCGTTCGGGGACGACGACCACCTCGAAGGGGTGTGCGAGACCCTGGCGGACCCCGCCTTCGTCGGTCTGATCACCACCTCCAGCGTCCACGGGGAGCTGCTCGGTTCGGCGCGCGCCGACTCCTTCTTCGCGCTGGCCGCGCAGGCGGAGGTGCCGGTCCTGGTGCACGCGCCGGCCGAACCGGTGGGCACGGAACGGGTGGACGGGATCGGCTTCGTCGAACAGATCGGCCGCTTCGGCGACGTCACGATGGGCATGGCCATGATCGCGTTCGCGGGATGGCTGGACAAGTACCCGGGTCTGCGGCTGATCGGCGCGACCGGCGGCGGCGCGATGGCGCTGCTGCCGGAGCGTCTGCAGACCGCGGCGCGCCCCCGGCACTGGGCCGGGGGCGCGCCGCCCGCCGGCCGGCCCGGACCGCCCTCCGCCGCGCCGGGCCCGG
>NZ_WWJT01000108.1 GCF_009865385.1 Streptomyces sp. SID486
TGCGAGCCGGTGCCTGGATGCGAGCCGGTGCCTGGGTGCGAGCCGGTGCCTGTACCCGTGGCCGGGTCCGTGCGCGTGCCTGTGCCCGTGCCCGGGTGCGAGCCCGTGGCCGGATCCGTGCCTGCGCCTGTGCCCGTGCCCGGGTGCGAGCCCGTGCCGGTGTTCGCGGTGTTCGTGCCCGGGGCGCCCGCGGCCGTCAGCAGGTCCAGCAGGGCACCCGGCGTGGGCCGGTCCGCGGGCTCCTTGGCCAGGCATGCCGCGACCACGTCCGTCAGCGCGGCGGGTACGGCGGACATGTCCGGCGGCTCGTGCACGGAGCGGTACATCAGCCCCATCGGCGTGCCCTCGCCCCAGGCGCTGCCCCCGGCCGCCGCGACCAGCACGGCACCGAGGGCGAACACGTCGGCGGCGCCGGTCACGTCGTGGCCGAGGGCCTGTTCGGGCGCGAGGAAGCCGGGCGTGCCGAATGCGGTGCCGGTCGCGGTGAGCCGGCCGGACTCGACGGCCCGGGAGATGCCGAAGTCCACGACGCGCGGCCCGTCGGTGGCCATGATGATGTTGCCGGGCTTGAGGTCGCGGTGCACCAGGCCGCAGGAGTGGATGGACTCCAGCGCCTCGGCGAGCGCGGCGCCCAGCGCCCGCAGCTGCGGCTCGTCCATGGCGCCCTCGTCGGCGAGCCGCTCCGAGAGGGTCGGCCCGGGTATGTAGGCGGTGGCGAGCCACAGCGGGTCGCCGTCGAGGGCGGCGTCCACCACCGGCGCGGTGTGGAAGCCACCCACCGCGCGGGCCGCCTCGACCTCGCTGCGGAACCTCTGTCGGAAGACCCGGTCGGCCGCCAGCTCGGACTTGGCCACCTTCAGCGCGACGGCCCTGCCGCCGCGCGTCCGCGCGAGATACACCGTCCCCATGCCGCCCTCGCCGAGCTTGCGTTCGACGAGATACCCCCCGATGCGTTCCATGCGGACCAGTATGGCCGCCGGTCCCGGGCGGCCCGTGCCCGGCGTCCCGGCGCGGCCGCGCGGCCGGGCGCCTGCCCCCGGTC
>NZ_WWJT01000109.1 GCF_009865385.1 Streptomyces sp. SID486
GTGGCTGCCGCGCAGCACGATCACCGGGCAGTGCGCGCGCCCCGCGACCGCCAGGCTCACCGAGCCCCGCAGCGCCTCGGCCACGCCGCTGCGGCCCCGGGACCCGAGCACCACGGCCAGGGCGGCGCGGCTCTCCCGTACCAGCGTGTACTCGGGCTCCTCGGGCAGTACCTCGGCCGTGATCCGCACGCCGGGCCGGCGGAGGCGGGCGCGGTGCTCGGCGGCGCGGACGATGTCCTCGATCAGCGTGCGCTCGGACGGCTCGTCCGGGCCGGCGTCGAGCACCGGCCCCTCGTAGCGCTCCCACACGGAAGCGTGCACCAGCCGCAGGGGTGCCCCGCGCAGCGCCGCCTCGTCGGCGGCCCAGTCCGCCGCTCGCAGGCTGGGCTGCGAGCCGTCGACGCCCACGACGATCGGGAGGTCCATCGTGCTCACCGCCTTCCTGGGCGCGCCGCCCCGGGGGGACCGCCCGCCCCGTGCGCCCGCTGTGACCGCTGCGACCGGGGCCGCGCCCGTGGTGCGGCGCGGG
>NZ_WWJT01000110.1 GCF_009865385.1 Streptomyces sp. SID486
AACCGCCGGAGTCCCCCGCTCACCCCGGGCGCCCCCGGCACCGCTCTGCGTGGCGTCCGGGCCGGCCGGCCGGCCGGTGCCCGGCGACTGCGGCCGGGCACCGCCGCGTTCCTGCCGTGACGAGGAGGCCGACGGCGCTGCCGGATGTCCGGCCGAGCCCTTCCCGCTGCCGCCGGACCGGCCCTCGTCCCGTGCACCGCGCCGGTCTCGTGCCGGGTCCTGCCGGTCTCGTGCCGGCCCGCCGCGGTCCGTGAGGGAACCGGTCGCGTCCGCGGTCCGCTCGTCGCCGGCCGTGCTGCGCTGGACGTGCGGCAGCGG
>NZ_WWJT01000111.1 GCF_009865385.1 Streptomyces sp. SID486
GCCGGAGGCTCCGCGGCCGAGGCCCGGGCAGCCGCGGCCGAGACCCGCCGGCACGCCGCCGAGGCCAACCGCGCCGCCAACGCCGCCGAAGCCCTCGCCCGTTCGTCGGCAGCGGCCGCGAACGAGGCCCGGGACGCGGCCAATTCCGCCGCCGTCCACGCCGAGAACGCGGCGCAGGCGGCCGAGGACGCCGCCAAGCACGCCGGCGAGGCCGCCGACCAGGCGGCGGAGGCCGCCAAGCAGGCCGCCGCGGCGAAGGCCGCCGCCGACTCCGCCACGAAGGCGGTGGCCACCGCCCAGAAGACCTACGACATCGCCCGCCAGACCGAGGCGGAGGACCTGCGGACCCGTACCGACGCGGGCGTCGAGGCCGCGATGACGCAGAAGGCCGCGGCCGACACCTTCACCGTGGACCTCTCCCAGTCGGTGGTCGAGGGCCAGGCGATCGTGGACGACACCAAGGCGCTGTCCGAGGAAGCGGACAAGCCGGACGTGGACGAGGCCGCGCTCGCCGTCAAGGGCCGCGCCGTCGCCCTGCGGGCGCTGAAGTACTTCGGTTCCTGGCGCCAGGACGCCGCCGTACAGGCGCTGTCCGGTACCGACGCCGACGTCCTGGCGTATCTGCGGACCGGCTGGGACCAGGCGGTCACGGCCGAGACGCGTCAGCAGGTCGCCGACCTCGTCTCGGACAGCCCGTACGAGGCCGTGCGGACCGCCGCGGCCGCGGCTCTCGACGGCACCGACGAGCAGATCCGCGACTTCTACACCACCGGCCAGCACCAGGCCGCCAACGCGGACTACCGCGTCGCCGTGACCAAGCTCGCCAACGACGGCGGGCCGGGCGTCAAGGAGAACGCCAAGGCGGCACTCGCCGACGGCAGCACCACCGCCCTGCTGGACTTCCTGAACAAGGGGCAGTACGCCGCCCAGCAGGCGGACGAGCGGGTGACCGCCACGCAGTTGTACAACGACGGCGGCCCCGAGGTCCGGTCCGCCGCCAAGATCGCCCTGGCCGGCTCCCCCGACGAGGTGCACCAGTTCGTCCAGTCGGGCCAGTACATGGCGGCACAGCAGGACGGACTCGCCGACACCCACGTCGCTCAGATGCAGCGGCTGCTCGCCGAGGGCCAGGTGATCGCGGCCACCGCCCGCAAGAACAGCGCACTCGCCGCACAGGCCGCCGCCGAGGCGAAGAACGCCTCCGATCAGGCCGACCTGGCGAAGAAGGACGCGGAGCACAGCGCCGAGCAGGCCCAGGGCTACGCCGCCGAAGCGGACGCCGCCGCCGACCGCGCCGAGACCAGCGCCAAGCAGGCCAAGGCGTCCGCGGTCACGGCACGAGCCGCCGCCGACCGCGCCGCCCAGGACGCCGCCGCCGCCGGGGAGTCCGCCGCCCAGGCGGAGTTCTCCGCCGACTACGCCCGCAGTTCGGCCGCCGAGGCCGCGGACGCGCGCGACCAGGCGAAGGCCGACGCGCTCGCCGCCGGCAAGAGCGCCGACCAGGCCGCGAAGGAATCCGCGGCCGCGTGGACGGACGTGGTCGAAAAGCGCGAGGCCGAGGAGGCCGAAGCGCGCCGCCTCGCCGCCGAGAAGCGCAAGAAGGAGGAGGAGAGCAAGCCCAAGTGCTACATCCCGGTCAACCGGGACAGCCTCCCGCCGTGCGCCATGGCCGGCCAGGAACTCGTCTTCCCCACCATCGACCCGCAGATGAAGGAGTTCGCCTGGGAGATCCTCGGCCTCAACGACGCCCGGGACTGCATCAAGAACCCCACCCTCGGCAAGTGCGCCCTCGCCGCCATGTCGGTGCTTCCGCTCGGCAAGCTCAAGCTCGTCAAGAAGGCCGTCGAGGGCGTCGAGGGCGCGATCGACAGCAGCCGGGCCGCACGGCTCGCGCAGAAATGCGCCGAATGCTTCCTGGCGGGTACCAAGGTCCTGATGGCCGACCGCTCGGTCATGGACATCGAGTCCGTGCGGGTCGGGGACGAGGTACTGGCCACGGATCCCGTCACCGGTGAGACCGGGGCACGCAGGGTCACGGACCTGATCGTCACCGAGGACGACAAGTACTTCGCCGAACTCACCATCTCCACGCCGAGCGGTGAGCAGAAGCTGACCGCCACCGAGGAGCACCCGTTCTGGTCTCCGTCGGCGGGCAGGTGGGTGCAGGCGTACGCCCTCGAACCCGGCATGACGCTGAGGACCGACGACGGCGACACCGTCACCGTCCACGCCAGCCGGTTCTTCCTGAAGCACGCGCGGACCTACAACCTCACCGTCGAGGGCCTGCACTCGTACTACGTGCTCGCCGGTGGCACCCCCGTCCTGGTGCACAACAGCAGGTGTCTCATCGGGGACATCGTCGGCCCCCAGGGTGAGAAGCTGTGGCTGCCGAAGGGGCGGAAGGCCATCGCGACAGCCAACAATCTCAAGGGCTGGATCTATGATATAAAGCCGTCCGAAGTCGCGGCCAACGGATTCCACAAGACCGTGAAGTACGTGCGTGTGATGGATCCCGGTACCAGCGGAGGCCGCTTCTACAAGAACGGGTACATCAGCTACATCAACGACGCCGGTCAGATCATCAACCCGTTCAGCGGCCAGACCCTCACCAAGGCCGACCCCTACTGGCACATAGAGATCCCATGACCCGCATCGAAGACCTCTTCACGGCGCAGGAATACCGCCGAGCTCCGGAAGCCGCAGCCTGGGACCCGTTCGCGCAGGACGACGTCCTGCACGACACCCAGCTCCTCGACGCCCGGGTGTGTCCGACGGCGAACCGTGCGGCGTTGCTCTTCGACATGCGCACGGCGTCGTACTTCCCCACGGGAAACGCGGCCCTCGTGGTCGTGCGCGGACTCCAGGCGTTCCACTGGACCGGGGCCGCCCAGTCCCTGCCGCTGATGGCTTTCTCGGTCATGTCCAGCAGGATGTCCGCGGTGTCCGGCGGCGGACTGCGCATGGATCTGGAATTCTTCCCCGACGGGGAATTCTCCGTCAGCGGCGAACGTGCGGACTTCTACCTTCTGGAAGTCCGGGGAATCAGCGAAGCACCGCCGAACTACGTGGACAGCCGGCTCGACGAGGTGCGGCACGCCCTGCCCTGGTGGGACGGCGACTGCACGGTGCTGCAGAGCACGTCGACGAACACCGGGTGATCACCGGTTCCGTCGGGCGGCCCGCCGAGGTCAATCCTCGGCGGGCCGCCGTCGTTTCCGGCCACCGCCGCCGTCGTCGTACGGCCCCGCGGCCCCGTCCGGCCGGGACCGCCGGTGCCGGGCCGGATCCGGCGGCGCGGCAGCCGGAACCGCCGACGCCTGAACGCCGCCCCACCGTCCCCCCGTACCACTGGGAAAGTCCGGACAGGGGTTTCAGTTAGGGATGACCATGGTCAAGGCGCACGTCTCCGCACACGAGTTGGTCGCCGGTCGGTACCGGCTTCTGGACGTCTTCGCCCGCGAGACGAACCGCCTGTGGTGGTACGCCGAGGACGTGGCGGCGCAGCGGCCCCGGCTGGTGGCGCAGACCGCCCTGCCGGAGCCCACCGACGAGGAGACCGCGCGCCGCGTCACGACCCGGGTCGTCCGCGCGGCGGAGACCATGCGGCTGCTGCGCCCCGGCCGGGTCGCCGCGGTCGTGGACGCGGCCGTGGAGGCCGGCGCCCTGTGGACGGTGACCGAGTGGATCGACGGCCGGCCCCTCGGTGAACTGCTCGACCGGGAGGGCTCGTTCCCGCCGGTGCGGGCGGCCCGGGTCGGCCTGGAGCTGCTGGACGTGCTGCAGGCCGCGCACGACGAGGGTGTCACGCACGGCGAGCTGAGTCCCGGGCAGGTCTTCGTGCGCGAGGACGGCCCGGTCGTCGTCAGCGGGTTCGGGCTGGCGGGGGCGACACTCGTGCCACGGCTGGCGGCACCCTCGTACGCCTCTCCCGAGCAGGCCCGCGACGAGCGCATCGGCCCGGCCGCCGACCTGTGGGCGCTCGGGGCGCTGCTGTACACGATGGTGGAGGGCCGGCCGCCGTTCCGGGACCGCGGCAGGCCCGAGACCACGTTGAAGGCGGTGGAGCGGCTGCCGCTGCGGACCCCGCTGCGCGCGGGCCCGCTCGGCCGGGTCGTGCAGGGGCTGCTGCGCAAGGACCCGCAGGAGCGGCTGACCCGGCAGGTGGTCCGCGAAGCCCTGACCCGGGCACTGAGCGAGGACCCCGGCCCCGACCGGCAGGCGGTCCCCGGGCCCGGGCCGCGCGGCGTGTGCACCGGGGTGCGCCGTGCCTGGCGGACGCGGAGCGCACGGCTGCTCGCCGT
>NZ_WWJT01000112.1 GCF_009865385.1 Streptomyces sp. SID486
GTACTTCTTCAGGCCACCGTGGTACTCGTCCATCCAGTTCCTGGCGAACGTGCCGTCCTGGATCTCGGCGAGGACCTGCTTCATCTCCGCCTTGGTGGCGTCGGTGATGATCCGCGGACCGGTGACGTAGTCACCCCACTCGGCGGTCTCCGACACCGACCAGCGCATCTTCTCCAGACCGCCCTCGTACATCAGGTCCACGATCAGCTTCAGCTCGTGCAGGCACTCGAAGTAGGCGATCTCCGGCTGGTAGCCGGCCTCCACCAGCGTCTCGAAACCCGCCTTGACCAGCGCCGCCGTACCACCGCACAGCACCGCCTGCTCACCGAACAGGTCGGTCTCGGTCTCCTCGGTGAACGTCGTCTTGATCACGCCGGCGCGGGTACCGCCGATGCCCTTGGCGTACGACAGGGCCAGCGCGAACGCGTCACCCGAGGCGTCCTGCTCCACCGCCGCGATGCACGGCACACCACGGCCCTCCTCGTACTGCCGGCGCACCAGGTGACCGGGACCCTTCGGCGCGACCATGCAGACGTCCACGCCCGCCGGGGGCTTGATGAACCCGAACCGGATGTTCAGACCGTGACCGAAGAACAGCGCGTCACCGTCCTTCAGGTTGTCCTTGATCGACTCCTCGTAGACCTGGGCCTGGATCGGGTCCGGCACCAGGATCATGATCACGTCGGCCTCGGCCGCGGCCTCCGCCGGAGTCACCACACGCAGACCCTGCTCCTCGGCCTTCGCCTTGGACTTCGAGCCCTCGTGCAGACCGACCCGGACGTCGACACCCGAGTCACGCAGCGACAGCGCATGGGCGTGGCCCTGACTGCCGTAGCCGATGACCGCGACCTTGCGGCCCTGGATGATGGACAGGTCGGCATCGGCGTCGTAGAACAGCTCGGCCACTTTGGGTTCTCTCCTTGTGTGCAGGTGGTGCTCCCACCGTATGACGGCGGGGTGGAAGGAAGTTCGGGGGTCTCGGCATACGGGCGGCCGTCGGATCGGCGACCGCCCGTACTCAGTCTTACGCCGTCCGGTCGAGAGCGCGCAGTGAGCGGTCCGTGATCGAACGGGCGCCGCGGCCGATCGCGATGGTGCCGGACTGGACCAGCTCCTTGATGCCGTACGGCTCCAGCATCTTGAGCATGGCGGACAGCTTCTCGCCGGATCCGGTGGCCTCGATGGTGACGGCCTCCGGGGAGACGTCGACCGTCTTGGCGCGGAACAGCTGGACGATCTCCACGATCTGGGAGCGGGTCTCGTTGTCGGCGCGGACCTTCACCAGGACGAGTTCGCGCTGCACGGCCTGACCGGGCTCCAGCTCGACGATCTTCAGCACGTTGACGAGCTTGTTGAGCTGCTTGGTGACCTGCTCCAGAGGCAGCTCCTCCACGCCCACCACGATGGTGATGCGGGAGATGTCGGGGTGCTCGGTGACACCCACCGCGAGCGAGTCGATGTTGAAGCCGCGCCGGGAGAACAGGGCGGCGATCCGGGCGAGGATGCCCGGCGTGTTCTCCACCAGGACGGAGAGCGTGTGCTTGGACATGATTCTCTGCGCTTCCTCGCTCAGTCGTCTTCGTTGTCGCCGAAGTCGGGGCGGACGTCCCGGGCGGCCATGATCTCGTCGTTGGAGGTGCCGGCGGCGACCATCGGCCACACCATCGCGTCCTCGTGGACGATGAAGTCGACCACGACCGGGCGGTCGTTGATGGAGTTCGCCTCCTGGATGACCTTGTCCAGGTCCTCCGGGCGCTCGCAGCGCAGGCCCACGCAGCCCATCGCCTCGGACAGCTTCACGAAGTCCGGCACCCGGGTGCCCTTGGCGTCCGGGTTGACGTCCTCCGGGCCGCTGTGGAGCACGGTGTTGGAGTAGCGCTGGTTGTAGAAGAGGGTCTGCCACTGGCGGACCATCCCGAGGGCGCCGTTGTTGATGATGGCGACCTTGATCGGGATGTTGTTCAGCGCGCAGGTGACCAGTTCCTGATTGGTCATCTGGAAGCAGCCGTCGCCGTCGATCGCCCAGACCGTCTGCTCGGGCCGCCCGGCCTTGGCGCCCATCGCGGCCGGGACCGCGTAGCCCATCGTCCCGGCGCCGCCGGAGTTCAGCCAGGTGGCGGGCCGCTCGTACTGGATGAAGTGCGCGGACCACATCTGGTGCTGGCCGACGCCCGCCGCGAAGATCGTCCCCTCGGGCGCGAGCCGGCCGACCCGCTCGATGACCTGCTGCGGCGAGAGCGAGCCGTCCCCGGGCTGGTCGTATCCGAGCGGGTAGGTCTCCCGCCAGCGGTTCAGGTCGCTCCACCAGGCGGTGTAGTCGCCCTTGTGGCCCTCGCTGTGCTCCTTCTGCACGGCCTGGACCAGGTCGGCGATGACCTCGCGGGCGTCACCGACGATCGGCACGTCCGCCTCGCGGTTCTTGCCGATCTCCGCCGGGTCGATGTCGGCGTGGACGATCTTGGCGTACGGCGCGAAGCTGTCCAGCTTGCCGGTGACCCGGTCGTCGAAGCGGGCACCGAGGGCGACGATCAGGTCGGCCTTCTGCAGCGCGGTGACGGCGGTGACCGCACCGTGCATGCCCGGCATTCCCACGTGCAGCGGGTGGCTGTCGGGGAACGCGCCGAGCGCCATCAGGGTGGTGGTGACGGGCGCTCCGGTGAGTTCGGCGAGGACCTTCAGCTCGGCGGTGGCCTGCGCTTTGAGGACGCCGCCGCCGACGTAGAGGACCGGCTTGCGGGCCGCGGTGATCAGCTTGGCGGCCTCGCGGATCTGCTTGGCGTGCGGCTTGGTCACGGGGCGGTAGCCGGGCAGGTCCATCACCGGCGGCCAGGAGAAGGTGGTCTTCGCCTGGAGGGCGTCCTTGGAGATGTCGACCAGGACCGGGCCCGGACGGCCGGTGGAGGCGATGTGGAACGCCTGCGCGATGGTCCGCGGGATGTCCTCGGCCTTGGTGACCAGGAAGTTGTGCTTGGTGATCGGCATGGTGATGCCGACGATGTCCGCCTCCTGGAAGGCGTCCGTGCCGATCGCCTTGGACGCCACCTGGCCGGTGATCGCCACCATCGGGACCGAGTCCATGTGGGCGTCGGCGATCGGCGTGACCAGGTTGGTGGCGCCGGGGCCGGAGGTGGCCATGCAGACACCGACCTTGCCGGTGGCCTGCGCGTAGCCGGTGGCGGCGTGGCCGGCGCCCTGCTCGTGCCGCACCAGCACGTG
>NZ_WWJT01000113.1 GCF_009865385.1 Streptomyces sp. SID486
TCCCGCTCCGGTCCGGCTCCCGCTCCGGTCCCCGTCCGCTCCGCAGCTAGCGTGCGACCAGCCTGCGTGCCGCCTCCTTGATGGAGGCCCGCAGGCGGTCGCCGTCGCTGTCCCGCGTCCCGGCGAGGATGCGCCGCATCTGCGGGACCACGGTCATCCAGTTGGTGAGCGCGGTCAGCAGGATCAGCAGGTCGCCGGCCGGGATGGCGTCGGTGATGACGCCCCGGGCCTGGCCGTCCTCGATCGCGGCGGTCTTGCGGGCGTAGTGGTCCTGGCGGGCCGCCTCGTCGGGCAGTTCGGCGCTGCCGTACTCGATGCCCTCCCAGAAGAGCAGGCGCAGCAGCTCGGGGTGGGTGGCGTGGTAGTCGAGGAGGCGGTCCACCCAGCCGTCGATGTCGTCGGGGTCGACGGGCACGGCCGACGCCAGGTCGACCATGCACCGGCCGAGGACCTGGGTGAACAGCTGGGCCTTGTTTCCGAAGTAGGCGTAGATCAGCTGCTTGTTGGCCTTGGCCTCGGCGGCGATGCGGTCGATGCGGGCACCGGCGATGCCGTGCCGGGCGAACTCGGCGACCGCCGCCTCGAAGATACGGGCCCTGGTGGCCTCGGGGTCCCTCACTGCTGCCATGGGGACAGGGTAGGACGCCGAAACCAGGTAACCAACTATTTGGTTGACGGGGAATGCGGCGCCGGTGCACGCTGTTGGCAGCTACCAACCAACCAGTTAGTTGTCTGAGTCGGCGTTAAGGAGTACCCCTGCTCATGCCGTCAGCCACCGCTGTCCGCCAGGCATCCGCGGTCCGGACCCCCATCGGCGGACGACCGGCCTCCGGCTCCCTGTTCCTCCTGCTCATCGCCGTCTGCACCGCCGTCACGGCCGCCAACATCTACCTCGCGGCCCCGCTCCTCCCCCTCATCGCCCAGGACTTCGGCACCACCCCCGCCGCCGTGGCCTGGACGGCCTCGGTGGCCCAGCTCGGCTACGCGGCCGGTCTGCTCTTCTTCGCACCGCTCGGCGACCGCGTCGACCGCCGCCGGCTCGTCGCCTGGCTGTCCGTGGCCACCACGGCGGCGCTGCTCCTCGCGGCCGTGGCCCCGGGCATCGCGGCCCTCGCCGTCGCCGTGTTCTTCGCCGCCGCGGCGACCGTCGTCCCGCAGCTGCTCGTGCCGCTGGTGGCCGCGCGCGCCCCGGCCGACCGGCGCGCCCGGCATGTCGCGGCCGTCGTCGCCGGGCTGTTCACCGGCATCGTCGCGGCCCGCGTGCTCGGTGGCCTGGTCGGACAGGGCTTCGGCTGGCGCTGGGTGTTCGCCGGGTCGGCCGTGCTCACGCTGGCCCTGGGCCTGGCCACCGCCCTGGTCCTGCCGGCCGAGCGGCGCGTGCGGCGGGGCGGGCTGTTCTCGGGCCCGGCGGAGCTGCCGGGTCTGCTGCGCCGCTCGCCCGAGCTGTGGCGCGCGTGCCTGCGGCAGGCGGGGATGTTCGGCGCGTGGAGCGCCCTGTGGACCTCCCTCAGCCTGCTGCTGACCGGCCCCGGCTACGGCCTGTCCACCGCGACCGCCGGCCTGTTCGGCCTCTTCGGCCTGACCGCGAGCGCGGTGGCACCGCCGGCGGGCGGCCTGGTGGACCGGTTCGGTGCGGCGCGGGTCGTCGGCACGGCCTACGCGCTGGCCGCCGTCGCCGTACCGCTGTTCTGGCTGGGCGGCCACGTGCTGCCGGCGCTGTTCGCCGCGGCGATCGCGATCCACGCGGCCCTGGTCGCCTCCCACGTCGCCAACCAGACCCTGGCCCTGACCACGACCTCCACACCGGCGACCGCCAACACGGCCTACGTCGTCTCCGGCTTCGCCGGCGGCGCCCTCGCCTCCGCCGCCGCGGGCCCCGCCTTCGGGCACTGGGGCTGGGCCGGGGTGTGCGCCGTGGCGGGGCTGTGGCTGGTGCTGGGCTGGGCGGGCACGGCCGGCGGGCGCGGGCGCCGGTGACGACGAGCGGCCCGTCCGGGTCCGGCGGTGCCGGGGCCCGTACGCCGGGCGCGGCGCGAGGCCGCGCCCGGTCCGATGCGGTCCCGTCAGAGACCGCGGGGGGGGTGATCCCGCCGGAGCGTGTGGGACGCGAGCCCCCCGGAGTGCGCGGGACCCGGTCCCGGCGGAGTCCGCGGGACGCGGTCCAGCGAAGTCCGCGGGACGCGGTCCAGCGAAGTCCGCGGGGCGCGGTCCAGCGAAGTCCGCGGAACGAGGTCCGGCGGAGTCCGCGGGGCGCGGTCCCGTCAGAGGCGGGTGACGTCCAGCCGGCCGTCCGCGTACTGCCGGCGCAGCACCTTCTTGTCGAACTTGCCCACGCTCGTCTTCGGCACGGACTCGACGACCGTCCAGCGCTCGGGCAGCTGCCAGCGGGCGACCCTGCCCTCCTCGGCGAGGAAGGTGCGCAGGGTCTCGAAGTCGACGCTGGCGCCCGGCCGCAGGACCACCGTGGCCAGCGGACGCTCGCCCCACTTGTCGTCGGGTACGGCGACCACGGCGGCCTCGGCGACGTCCGGGTGGGACATCAGCGCGTTCTCCAGCTCGACCGAGGAGATCCACTCGCCGCCGGACTTGATGACGTCCTTGGCGCGGTCGGTGAGGGTGAGGAAGCCGTCGGCGGAGATCGTGCCGACGTCCCCCGTCTTCAGCCAGCCGTCCTCGCTGAACTTGTCGGCCGGGCGCAGGGGTTCGGCGTCCGGGCCGTTGTAGTAGGCGCCCGCGATCCAGGGGCCGCGCACCTCCAGCTCACCGGCGGACTCGCCGTCCCAGGGCAGGCGGGCGCCGCCGGGGCCGGTGAGGCGGGCCTCGACGCCGGCCGGGAAGCGGCCCTGGGTGAGGCGGTAGCCGAACTCCTCGTCGGTGCCGACCGCGTGCGCCGGCGGGCGGGCTACCGTGCCGAGGGGGGAGGTCTCCGTCATGCCCCAGGCGTGGCACACGCGCATGCCGAGCCGGTCGAACGCCTCCATCAGGGAGGGCGGGCAGGCCGAACCGCCGATCGTGACCTGGCCGAGGCAGGACACGTCCCGGGGGCGCGCGGTGAGCTCGCCGAGCAGGCCCTGCCAGATGGTCGGGACGGCCGCCGCGTGGGTGGGCCGCTCGCGCTCGATCATCTCGGCGAGCGGGGCGGGCTGCAGGAAGCGGTCCGGCATCAGCATGTTGACGCCGGTCATGAAGGTGGCGTGCGGCAGGCCCCAGGCGTTGACGTGGAACTGCGGCACGACGACGAGGGAGGTGTCCTCGTCGGACAGTCCCATGGACTGGGTCATGTTGACCTGCATGGAGTGCAGGTAGATCGAACGGTGGCTGTACACCACGCCCTTGGGGTCGCCGGTGGTGCCGGAGGTGTAGCACATGGCGGCGGCCCGGCGTTCGTCCAGCTCCGGCCAGTCGTAGGAGGTGGACCGGCCCGCGATCAGCTCCTCGTACTCGTGCACCCGTGCGCCGGCGCCCGCCAGCGGGCCGCGGTCGCCGGGGCCGGAGACGACGATGTGCTCCAGCGTCGGCAGCTTCGGCAGCAGCGGTGCGAGCAACGGGATCAGCGAGCCGTCGACGAGGACGACCTTGTCGGCCGCGTGGTTGACGATCCACACCAACTGCTCGGCCGGCAGCCGCAGGTTGAGCGTGTGCAGCACCGCGCCCATGGAGGGGATCGCGAAGTACGCCTCGACGTGCTCGGCGTTGTTCCACATGAGCGTGGCGACCCGGTCGTCGCCGGTCACCCCCAGCTCGTCGCGCAGGGCGTGCGCCAGCTGGGCGGATCGCGCTCCCACCTCGGCGAAGGTGCGCCGGTGCGGCTCGGGCTCACCGGTCCAGGTGGTCACCCGCGACGATCCGTGGACCGTGGCCCCGTGGGTCAGGATCCTGGAGATCAGCAGCGGTACGTCCTGCATGGTGCTCAGCACGGAGTCCTCCCGGCGACATTGCCTACGCGGTGGTAGAGGTTGCGCTGATTCTGCGCACATACCACGCGGTATGTCACTAGGGGGTGCGTCACTTCGGCGCGGCGGGGCCGGATCTAGCGGACCGGTACCAGGTCGGGGTCCTCCCGCAGCTTGCCCAGCGCGCGGGACACCGCCGACTTCACCGTGCCCACCGACACGCCGAGCACCTCGGCGGTCTGCGCCTCGCTGAGGTCCTCGTAGTACCGCAGGACGACCATCGCCCGCTGCCGGGCCGGCAGCCGCAGGACCGCCCGCCACATCGCGTCGTGCAGCGCCTGCCGCTCGGCCGGGTCGTCGCCGCCGGACACCGGCTCCGGCTCCGGCAGCTCCTCGCAGGCGAACTCGTCCACTCTGCGCTTGCGCCACTGCGAGGTCCGGGTGTTCACCAGCGCCCGGCGCACATAGCCGTCGACCGCCCGGTGGTCCTCGATCCGCTCCCAGGCCACGTAGGTCTTGGCGAGCGCCGTCTGCAGCAGGTCCTCGGCATCGCTCGGGTTCGCGGTCAGCGAGCGCGCCGTGCGCAGCAGCACCGGCTGGCGGGCCCGCACGTACGAGGCGAACGACGGGTAGGCGGGGGTGCCGCCGCCCGAGCGGTGCCGAGCGTGCGGGAGGCCCGGCCGCCCGGGTGCGGCGGCGTCCGAGGCGCTGGTGCAGACGGGTGTGGTCATGCCTCCACGCTAGGAGCGGCCCCACCGCGGCGGATCGGCCGCAGGTCCCGAAGCGGAGTCCCCCTCAGGTTGTAGGGGTGGGGGTGGCTGCACCTCCTGAAGGTGGACTGCGGGTCCGACCGTCTGCGGGTCGGACCCTGAGGGCTCAGCCGTCCGCCGTCAGGACCAGCCCCGATGTCGGCACCCCGGTACCGGCGGTCACCAGGGTGCGGGACGCCCCGGGGATCTGGTTGACGGCCGTGCCCCGCAGCTGCCGGACGGCCTCCGCGATGCCGTTCATCCCGTGCAGGTACGCCTCCCCGAGCTGACCCCCGTGGGTGTTGAGCGGCAGATGCCGCTCCGCCACGAAGTCCGCCGCCTCACCCCTTCCGCAGAAGCCGAACTCCTCCAGCTGCATCAGCACGAACGGGGTGAAGTGGTCGTACAGGATGCCCACGTCGACGTCCTGCGGGCGGAGGCCGGAGGTGCGCCACAACTGCCGCGCCACCACGCCCATCTCCGGCAGCCCGGTCAGGTCGTCCCGCTGGAAGCTGGTCATCTGCTCCTGGGCCCGGCCCGCACCCTGGGCCGCCGCCGCGATCACGGCCGGCGGGCGCGCCAGGTCCCGGGCCCGCTCCAGGGAGGTGACGACGACCGCCTGTCCGCCGTCGGTCTCCTGGCAGCAGTCCAGCAGGCGCAGCGGCTCGGCGATCCAGCGGGACGCGGCGTGGTCGGCGAGGGTGATCGGACGGCCGTGGAACCAGGCGGCCGGGTTGGTCGCCGCGTACCCGCGGTCCACCACGGCCACGTGCCCGAACGCCTGCGGTGTCAGCCCGTGGGCGTGCAGATACCGCTGGGCCGCCATCGCCACCCAGGAGGCCGGGGTGAGCAGCCCGAACGGCAGTACCCAGCCGAGCGCCACCCCTTCCGCCGAGGGCTCCCGGTGTCGCACCCCCGCGCCGAACCGGCGGCCCGACCGCTCGTTGAACGCCCGGTAGCAGACCACGACCTCGGCCACGCCGGCCGCCACCGCGAGCGCGGCCTGCTGGACGGTGGCGCAGGCCGCCCCGCCGCCGTAGTGCACCCGGGAGAAGAAGGACAGCTCGCCCATCCCGCACGCCTGGGCCACGGTGATCTCCGGGCTGGTGTCCATCGTGAACGTCACCAGGCCGTCCACGTCCGTCGGGGTGAGCCCGGCGTCGTCGAGCGCGGCCCGCACCGCCTCCGCGGCCAGGCACAGTTCACTGCGCCCGGAGTCCTTGGAGAACTCGGTGGCCCCGATGCCGGCGATCGCCGCGCGTCCGCCGAGGGTGTCCCGGGTGCGCAGGCTCATGGCGCGGCCTCCTCGGCCGGGAGCGTGACGGTCACCGTCCCGGTCACGTGCGTGCCGGTCCCGTTGGCGCCGACGACCCGGACGACGGCCGTGTCCCCGTCGACCTCCTCGACGCGGCCGGTCAGCACCATCGTGTCCCCCGGGTGGTTGGGCGCCCCCAGCCTGATGGCGACCTTGCGGAGCACCGCCGCCGGGCCGAAGTGGTCCGTGACGTACCGGCCGACCAGGCCGTTCGTCGTCAGGATGTTCATGAAGACGTCCGGCGCGCCCTTCTGCCGGGCCAGCTCCGCGTCGTGGTGCACGTCCTGGTAGTCCCGGGAGGCGATCGCGCCGGCCACGATCAGGGTGCGGGTGACCGGGATCTCCAGCGCCGGCAGCCGCTCGCCGGCCCTCACCGCTCCACCGCCTCGAACACCGGCAGCGTCAGCTCCTCGTCGTACCGCCGGAACACGAGCCGTACCGGCAGCCCGATGCGCACCTTGTCGTACGGCACCCCGGTCACGTCGCTCACCATCCTGACTCCCTCGGCGAGTTCGACCAGGCCGACCGCGTACGGGGGGTCGAAGGCCGGGAACGGCGGGTGGTGCAGCACCACGTAGGAGTGGACCGTGCCCTCGCCGCTCGCCTCCACCGTGTCCCAGTCCGGGCTGCCGCAGGCGTTGCAGCCGGGCAGCCAGGGGTGGCGCAGGGTGCCGCAGGACGTGCAGCGCTGGATGAGGAGGCGGTGCTCGGCCACGCCCCGCCAGAAGCCGGCGTTGTCCCGGTTGACCACCGGGCGGGGCCGCAGGGTCCGGGCCGCACGGGCGGCGGGGGCGTACTTGAGGATGCGGAAGCGGTGGGTGCCCACCGGCTCGCCGCCCACCCGGACCACCATGCGGGTCGTGACGAAGTAGCCGGTGCCCAGCCTGGTCGTCTTGCGGGCCGAGACCTCCTCGATCACCGTGTCGAAGGTGACCTCGTCGCCCGGTCTGAGCGGCCGCAGGTACTCCTGCTCGCAGTCGGTGGCCACCACGGAGGTGCAGCCCGCGGCGTCCAGCAAGCTGAGGAGTTCGTCGTACGCGCCGGTGCGGTCCCGGTGTCCGCTCAGGCCGCCCATCGTCCAGACCTGGAGCATGGTGGGCGGGGCGATGGCGGCGGGGCCGGTGTAGGCGGGGTTGGTGTCACCCAGGGCCTCGCACCAGTGGCGGATCATCGGTGCGTTCACCGGGTCCTTGCCGACGCCGGTGAGGGCGGCCGGCCGGCCCTCGAACTCCGCCAGTTGCGCGCCGAGTTCGTCGTACGGCTGCTCGTCTCTCACGCCACCACCCCCTGGTTCGGGCCCCGGGACAGTTTCTGACTGTCCGTCAGATGCGGTGGGGTGTCAAGGCCGGCCACCGAGGGCCGCCCCGGTGGAACGCCGACGCGGCGGCACCGAAGTGCCGCCGCGCGGACGTGTCGCGACCCCGGAGCACACCCCGCGAGCGCCCTCGGTCAGGAGGGCCCTCGCCCGAGGCTCACCAGAGGTGGGTGAAGTGGATGGCGACGTTCTCGTTGCCCTGCTGGATGGCCGTGAACGCGGATCCGTTGACCTGGGCGGTGTTGCTCTGGTTCGAGGCACCGGAACCGACCGCGTTCTGGTTCGTGGTGGACGAGTTCCCGTGGTTGTTGCCGCCGACCCCGCTGCCGACGACGCTCGCCACACCAGCGTTCGATCCGTCGTTCGCGAGGGCGCCGTTGTCCGCCGTCGCGACACCGGCGAAGAGGGCGGCGGCGAGCGGAAGAGCGGAGACGGCGGCGATGACGCGAGCGGTACGGATGCTTGCCATGTTGTTCCTCCAGAACCAAGCACTCAGTGAACTACGGCTTTCGTCAGGGCAGTTGGCCGACCGCCTTGACTGTCGTGGACGACGTCGCGGAACCAGATTTGCCCACCGAATCCCCGGCGAACCACCCCGGAAGCCGTGATTCGCACGCAAGCGTGATGACAAGTCGATAAACCTCTATCGATGCCTTTAGCCACTTCCCCTCCCATGCCCAGTAAGTACGGACTTCCCCCACCCGGGCGGCACAAGGAGTGAAACGTTCCGGCACCTTTCCGGCCAGTCCCCCGGAACCGGCGCGCCGCAGGGGGAGCGCCCTTTCCTTTTTCGAACGTACGTACGAACATGGAGGGCATGGCCACCACCGACCGGCAGGCCACCACGCTGGCCCTCGCACACGCCCTGTCAGCCGCGGAGCGCGGCCTGGCCGTCATCCCCCTGTCCCGGACCAAGCTCCCCGCCCTGCGCTCCCCGCACCGCGACGACCCGGACCCGGCCGGGCGCACCTGCCACGGCGCCTGCGGACGCTTCGGCCACGGCGTGTACGACGCCTCCACGGACCCGGCCCGCATCCGCGCGCTGTTCGCCGCCGCACCCCGGGCCACCGGCTACGGCATCGCCTGCGGGCTGCCGCCGTACCACCTGATCGGTGTCGACCTGGACACCAAGACCGGCACCGACGCCCCGGCCGCCCTGCGCGAGCTGGCCCTGCGCCACCTGTTCACGATCCCCGAGACGGTCGTCGTGCTGACCCCGAGCGGAGGCCGCCATCTGTGGCTGGCCGGCCCGCCGGACGCCGTCGTACCGAACTCGGCCGGCCGGCTCGCCCCCGGCATCGACATCCGGGGCGCCGGCGGCTACCTCGTGGGCCCCGGCTCCCGCACCGACCACGGCGTCTACACCGCCGCGCCCGGTACCGCCCACCTGCCTCCCGCACCCTGCCCGCCGTCCCTGCTCCGCCTCCTGCTGCCCCCGCCGCGCCCCCACCACCCGGCCCAGCCCGCCGCCGGCGACCACGGCCGAGGACTGGTCCACTTCGTGCTCGGCGCGCACGAGGGCCAGCGCAACACCCGCCTGTTCTGGGCGGCCTGCCGCGCCTACGAGAACGGCATCGGGCCCGCCCTGACCGCTCCCCTGACCGAGGCGGCCGTCCACACCGGCCTGACGGAACGCGAAGCGCGCGCGACCATCGCGTCCGCGGCCCGGATGACGGGGCACCGACCGTGACGGGCCCCCGCCGATCCG
>NZ_WWJT01000013.1 GCF_009865385.1 Streptomyces sp. SID486
CTCCCCGCGGCCGCCGGCCCCGCCGCCGTCGGCGTCGTCGGCCGCCAGCGGCTCGGCCCGTTCGACGTGGCCCGGCTGACCGCCACCGACCCGGCCGCCCTCCAGGAGTGGCTGCACGCTCACGGCTTTTCGCTGCCCGCCCGGCTGAAGACCGCCCTGCGGCCGTACGTCGACCGGCACTGGGAGTACGTCGCCGTCCGCCTCGTCCCCCGCACGCACGGCACCCCGCTGCACGGCGCCCTCGACCCGCTGCACCTCACCTTCGCCGCCGACCGGCCCGTCTATCCGATGCGCCTGTCCCGGCTGGCCGCCACCCCGCAGTCGCTCGGCCTGTACGTGCTCGCCGCACACCGCATGGAGACGAGCGGCGCGATCGGCGGCGCGCCGCCCGCCGTGGTGTTCGCCGGCCGGCTCAGCCCCCGCGAGGACGCCCTGGGAACGCTGGCCGCCGGCACCCCGTACCTGACGGCGCTCACCCAGAGCTTCCCCGACCCCGCCCGTGTCTCCGGCGACCACGAGCTGCGCCGGGCCGCCGCCGACACCCCCGTCCAGCAGGTGGTCCACGACGACGAGCTGCGCCGGCTCGCCGGGATCCCGGCCTGGTCGCTGACGGTCGGCGGAGCACTCGCGGTGGTCGTCGCGGCCGTCGCCCTGGCCGCCGTACGCCACTCGCGGCGGCCCGTGACTCCCCCGCCGCCGGTCGCCCCGCCCGAGCCGCTCGGCTGAGATCATCGAAGCGGGCAAATCGGTACAGCCCCCGGAAGACACTCGGGAAAGGCAGCAGACGCTATGAGCGGGTCGCAGCTCTGGGACGACGTCGACGACTACTTGATCAGCAATCTCTCACCGGACGACGACGCGCTGCGGGCGGCCCTGCGGGAGAGTGAGGCCGCCGGGCTGCCCGGCATCTCCGTCACGGCCGCGCAGGGCAAGTTCCTCCAGCTGCTCGCCCAGCTGCAGGGCGCCCGCAACGTCCTGGAGATCGGCACGCTCGGCGGGTACAGCACGATCTGGATGGCGCGTGCGCTGCCCGAGGACGGCAGGCTGATCTCGCTGGAGTACAACGCCAGACACGCCGACGTGGCCACCCGCAACATCGCCCGGGCCGGCCTGGACCGGATCGTCGAGGTACGCGTGGGGCCGGCCCTGGAGTCGCTGCCCAAGCTCGCCGACGAGAACCCGGCCCCCTTCGACCTGGTGTTCATCGACGCGGACAAGGCCAACCAGCGGCACTACGTGGAGTGGGCGCTGCGGCTCACCCGCGGCGGCAGCCTGATCGTCGTGGACAACGTGGTGCGCGGCGGCCGGGTGGCCGACGCGGACAGCGCCGAACCGGACGTCGTCGGCACCCGCGCCGCGATCGAACTGATCGCCGGCCACCCGCGGTTGAGCGGCACGGCACTGCAGACGGTCGGCAGCAAGGGCTACGACGGCTTCGCGCTGGCCCGGGTGCTGGGCTGAGCCCGGCGCGGGCGCCTGGCGGGGCCTCAGACCTCGTGGTAGAAGCCGACGTTGACGCTGCGCGGCGCGGTGCGGTCCTGGACGACGATCTCGCCGGACCCGCCGTGGGGCAGCGGCACGCTCGCGCCGTAGCCGACGGACTGCGTGTGCGGCCCGGAGGTGAGCCGGACCTCGGACGCCGGGTCGGGCTGCGAACCGCGCAGCCACGACAGCTGCCAGGTGCCGTCCGGACCGCACCGGAACTCCAGGTGGACGCGGGAGACGAACAGCCAGTCCTCAGGGGTGACCAGCCGGCACAGCGCCGCGTCCCGGCCGACCCGCAGCACGGCGCCGGGCTCGCTGGGCGCCTCCGCCATCGTCATACCGGCGGTGGCACCCGCGTCCGCCCCGGAGACGGCGGCCATGGTGAGTTCGAGCACGAGCGGTCCCCCTGGAACGTCCTGGCGCGGCGGGCGGATTGCCGTACCGCCGCCGCATGATAAAACGCCCGGCGCGGTCCCGTCCGGCACAATGGGTCCATGACCGAGCGAAAGCCACCGGGAGTGCCGTTCGAGTCCTGGGTGGACCAGCAGATACAGGCCGCGCAGCGGCGAGGGGAGTTCGACCGGCTGCCGGGGGCGGGGGAGCCGCTGCCCACGGAGGTCGACTCCACCTACGACGAACTGTGGTGGGTCAAGCGGAAGATGGCGCGGGAGGGGCTGGCCATGCTGCCGCCCGCTCTCGCGCTGCGCAAGGAGGCGGAGGACGCGCTGGCGGCGGCCCTAGCGGCGCCTTCGGAGCGCATCGCCCGGAAGATCCTCGAGGACGTCAACGTGCGGATCCGGGACATGATGTTCAAGCCGCCGCCGGGCCCGCCGCTGGGGAAGAAGCCGTACGACGTGGAAGAGGTCGTGCGGCAGTGGCGGCAGCGCAGGGCTGCCGCCACGGGGGACGCTCCGGAGTCAGCCGTGTAGCAGGCGTCCGGCCAGCTCCCGGTAGTCGCGCAGGGCGAGCCGCAGTTGCTCGGTGTCGGTCTCGGCGCCGGGCCCCCGGCCCTCGGTGCCCTCCCAGGACATGCGGAGGGTACGGCGGCGCCGCGTCACGGCCTCGCTGAACCGTGCCGCGATCTCCTCCAGCGTCCGGTCGGCCTGCTCGACCGCGGCCCTCGGCTCGTCCACGAAGCCGCCGACCACCTCCTTCAGCTGCCGCTCCCACCGCTCGCTCTCCTCGTGCGCCAGCAGCGGCGCGCCGGTCCCGGAGGGCGCCTCGCCGGTCCCGCCGACCGCACCCCCGGCCGGTGCCGTCCCGCCGACCGCACCCCCGGCCGGTGCCGTCGCGCCGACCGTGCCTGCGGCCGGTGCCGTCGCGCCGGTCCCGCCGACCGTGCCCGCGGCCGGTGCCGTGGCGCCCGTGCCGCCGGCGGCCGCCGGCCAGGTGTCCCGGCCCGGCGAGTCGGTGCCGCCCGCCTCGCGAGCGCCGGTGTGGCCCACGGCGGGCGCGCCGAGCCCGTTGTCGGGCATCCGGCCGTCCTCCGAGAACGCCGCCTGCTCCGTGCGATGGCTCGCGGTGAACCCGTCGTCCACCCCTGCGCCCATGTCCTCCGTGCCGGGGCGGAGCCCTTCCGTGCCGTGCCACTGCCCGGCGCCCGCGCCGGTCGTCCGCCCCGTCTCGGGGACTCCCGCCGGTCCCGGCGGCGGCATCGGGGTGTCCTCCGGCATGCGGTCGTCACCCGTCAGGCCCTCCCGGCCGGGGCCGGCGGAGCCGGGCAGCCGGTCCGTGTGCCCGGCCGGACCCGGTTCCGCCGGTATCCGGTCCTCGGGGCGGCCCTCCGCCGCCATCCGCCGACCCGGCGCCGCGTCTCCCGGCGCCCACTCCTCCTGCGGCGACAGCCGCTCGTCGCCCGGCACGGCCTCGTCGGCCGGCCGCTGTGCGTAGCGCCGGGCGTCGCCCGGGTCGCTCGTCCTGTCCGCCATGACGCTCAGCTCTCCTTCGGTCGGCTCCGGTGCAGGGCCCACGGCGCGTGCGAACGGGCGTGGGTGCGGCTCTTGTCGAGGGTGGTGGTGCGGCCCGTGCCGCCCGAGGCCCGGTGCCGGCCGGACTCGGCGCTGGTCAGGTCGTCGAAGAGGGCGCGGGCGCCGAGCAGCGCCGAGCGCAGCTCCTCCGTCCCCGCGCCGGACTCGCCCGTACCGTCGCCGGCGCCCGTCCGGGCCACCCGGTGCACCTGCCGGTAGCCGTCGACGTGGTCGGCGTGGTGCACGGACAGCGCGGCGAGCTGTTCCTCGTAACGCCCGCCGTCGGGGTAGCCGCGGACCGCGGCCACCTCGGCGAGCAGCCGGTCGGCCTCGGCCACGGCCTCGCGCGGGGAGTCGACGAAGCGTTCCTGTACGGCCGTCCAGCGGTCCGCGTACCGCTGCCGCTCGGCGCCGTCCAGCGGCTTCTCGTGCAGGTCGCCGTGGCGTTCGACGCGCTCGGCGAGTTCGCGTTCGGCGGCCTTGGTGTCCCCGTCGTGCAGGGCCACCGTCCGCTCGTACTCGGGCCCGAAGCGCCGCTTCAGGCTGGGCCCGCCGTGCTGTCCGCGGCCACGCAGGAGCAGGGCGGCTGCGCCGAGGACCACGACCGCCGCGATCACGATCAACAAAATGATCAGCCCTGTGGACATGATTGCCTTCCCCTCGGTCCGGCCCCGCCGGCCGGTTCCTCCTCCGGGTGACCCGGAACCCGCCCCGCAAACGGTCCGCGCCGCCGCCCGGGGGCCCGGGGACGCGGGGGCCGGTCGCGCCCGGGGCATCGCGAATACGGTTGACCGGGGTCCGGGACGGCTGCCGACAATGACCGGCATGACAGGGAAGACCACCACGGAGCCCGGCATGACATGGACGATCACCGCGGAGCCGTACGACTCGCCGGCCGCCGCCGCGCTGTGGCGGGCGTACTACACGGAGGTCAGCGACCGCTGGTACCTGCTGCACGAGGGCCGCCGTACCGATGCCGACGAGCTGGAGCGGGAGATCGCGGCGGCGACCGGCGCGGAACTCGCCCCGCCGACGGGCCGGTTGCTCATCGGGCGGTACGACGGCACGCCGGCCGGCTCGGCGGGCGTACGGCTGCTGGACCCGGACACCGCCGAGCTGACCCGGGTGTTCGTGCTGCCGGAGCGGCGCGGCCGGGGCGGGGCCGCACGGCTCGTGGCCGCCGCCGAGCGGACCGCCCGGCTGCTGGGCGCCCGGCGGATCGTCCTGGACACCCGCGGCGACCTGGTCGAGGCCCGTGCCCTGTACGCCCGGCTCGGCTACACGGAGACCGGCCCGCACCACACCCGGCCGTACGCCGAGCACTGGTTCCGCAAGGAGCTGAAGCGGGGCGCGGGGCCGGAGGCGGCGAGGGCCGTCAGCTGAGACCGGCGGCCCTGCCCCGTCCGCCGTTGTGCGGGCGTTCGCTCTCGGCGCCGCACAGCTCGCCGGTGAGTTCCCGGACCAGCTGGGTGAGGTCGGCCGGGCGGCCGGGCCGCCACCAGTCCCCGAGCAGCTCGGCCAGGGACTCCTCGCGGGCCTTGGCGAGCCGCTCGGCGACCTCGCGCCCGGTGCCGGTCAGGACGAGGTCCAGGCCCTCGCGCTCGGCGAGCCGCCGTTCCTCGACCTGGCGGGCGGCGGACATGACCACCTGGATCGGGACCGCGGTGCGCTCGGCCAGCATCCCCGGTTCGACGGAGCCGTAGCGGCGCACGCGCAGCAGCAGCCAGCTGGCGGCGGGCAGCAGGTCGTACCCGGCCCGCGCGGTGATCTCCCGGTAGACCTCGCGGCGGCCCTCGCGGGTGCCGAGGACGGACAGGGCGCGGCACGTCTCGTCGTAGGAGGAGCGCTCGACCGGGTTCGGCGGGATGGTCTCGGAGGCGTCCGGAGCGGTGACCGAGCCGCGCAGCCGGTCCTCCTTCAGGAACCAGGCCAGCAGGAAGCCGAGGAGGGCGACCGGTGCCGCGTAGAGGAAGACGTCGGTGATGGCGGAGGCGTACGCGTGCAGGGCCGCCGGGCGCAGGGCGGGCGGGAGGGCGGCGATGCCCCGCGGGTCGGCCTTCAGCGCGTCGGCGCCCGCCCCGGGCGGCAGGCGTACGCCCCGGAAGGCGTCGGCGAGCTTGTCGCCGAGGCGGCCGGCGAAGAGGGAGCCGAAGACGGCCACGCCGAAGGAGGCGCCGATGGAGCGGAAGAAGGTGGCGCCGGAGGTGGCGACGCCCAGGTCCTCGTACGACACGGCGTTCTGCACGATGAGCACCAGGACCTGCATGACCAGGCCGAGTCCGAGACCGAAGACGAAGAAGTAGACGCTCATCTCGGCGGTGGAGCTGGACTCGTCGAGCCGGTGCAGCAGGAGCAGTCCGACGGTGGTGACGGCGGTGCCGGCCACGGGGAAGACCTTCCAGCGGCCGGTACGGCTGACGATCTGCCCGGAGACCGTGGACGACAGCAGCAGACCGGCCACCATCGGCAGCATGTGCACCCCGGACAGGGTCGGCGAGATGCCGTGCACGACCTGGAGGAAGGTCGGCAGGTAGGTCATCGCGCCGAACATGGCGAAGCCGATGATGAAGCTGATGAGGGCGGCCAGGGTGAAGGTGCGGATGCGGAACAGCTTGAGCGGCAGGACCGGTTCGGCGGCCCGGCGTTCGACGGCGACGAAGGCCGCGGCGAGCGCGACGCCGAGCACGGCGAGCCCGATGATCTGCGCCGAGTCCCACGCCCAGGTGGTGCCGCCGAGCGAGGCGACGAGGACCAGGCAGGTGGCGACGGCGGCGATCAGGAAAGTACCCAGGTAGTCGATGACGTGCGGAGCGGTACGGCGCGGGATGCGCAGTGCGGCGGCGATCACCACCAGGGCGATCACTCCGAGGGGCAGGTTGACGTAGAACACCCAGCGCCAGCTCAGCTGCTCGGTGAACAGCCCGCCGAGCAGCGGCCCGAGCACGCTGGTCGCGCCGAACACCGCACCGAACAGCCCCTGGTAGCGCCCGCGTTCGCGGGGCGGCACGAGGTCGCCGACGATCGCCATGGACAGCACGATCAGGCCGCCGCCGCCCAGGCCCTGCAGTGCCCGGAAGCCGATCAGCTGGGGCATGTCCTGTGCCATGCCGCACAGCGCCGAGCCGATCAGGAAGATCACGATGGCGGCCTGGAACAGCCGTTTGCGGCCGTACTGGTCGCCGAGCTTGCCCCACAGCGGGGTCGCGGCGGTCGACGCCAGCAGATAGGCCGTGACGACCCAGGAGAGGTGTTCGAGGCCGCCGAGATCGCTCACGATGGTCGGCAGCGCGGTCGCCACGATGGTCTGGTCGAGGGCGGCGAGCAGCAGCCCCAGCAGCAGGGCGCCGATCGGGACGAGAACGCCGCCCGGAACGCGTTCGCCGCTGCGCGCGTCCTGTGCCGTGCCGTGCGTGTCCAGGGCCATGGAGACCTCCCGGGGCTCGGGTGCACCTCTTCCATCGTGATCGGTGTCACCGCTTATGGCCTGTCGAGTCCTGGGGGACGCGGCGGGGATCCGCATATTCTCTGAAGTTCCCGAGGGGAGGGGCCGAACGGTGACGGGGAACCAACGGGCCGCGTGCCCGCGGTGCGGGACACCGAGGGGGCCGGACAACACACCGGCGTGCGACTGCACGCGACAAGCGTCCGAGGCACTGCGTGAGGCGCGCACGGCCGAGGCGGCCGCGGCGGAGGACTTCGACCCCCTGCGGATCCGCCCGTACATCGAGGTCCCGGCCGTCCCCGACCCGGCGCCGGACCCCGGCCCGCCCGCGTCACCGCGCCCGCCGACCGGCATGGCCGCCCCCGCTCCACCGGCCGCCGGAACCGCCGGACCCGCCGGGACCCCTGGCGCCGGCGTCGGCGGCACCGACGGCACCGCCGCAACCGTCGCCACTCACGCCACTCACGCCACTCACGAAATCACCGGTACGGCCGGCACGGCCGAAGTCGTCAGCGCCGACGGCGGTGTCGGCACCGCGGAGACCGCCGGCACCGCAGGGTCGGCACCGGGCGGGCCGCGGGACGGCGGATCCGGCCCCCGCCCACGCCGTACCGCGCTGCTGGCGGCCGCGAGCGCGGGGGTGGCGGTCGTGGCGGCGGCCGCGTTCGCGCTGTTCTCCTACCACGCACCGGCCAGGGACCGGGCGGCCGAGGTGCAGGAGGTCAGGGAGAGCATCCCGGACGCCACCTCGCGGGCGCCCGCCTCGGTGAGGGCACCGGCCCCGCCCGTCCCACCCCGCTCACCGGCCCCGTCCTCCTCGGCGCCGGCGGACCCGCGCCCCTCGGCCACCACCACGTCACCGTCACCGACCCCGACACCCACGGCGTCGGGCAGTGCCTCGCCCACCGCCTCACCGAGCCCCTCCGGGACGAAGGCGCCGGGCACCCCGCGGACCACGCCCGCCGCGGCACCGGTGCTGCGACGCGGCGACACGGGCCCGGAGGTCGCGGAACTCCAGCTGCGGCTGAGGCAGTTGAACCTCTACGGGGATCCGGTCGACGGCGTCTTCGGGCGCTCGGTGGAGACATCCGTCCGCACCTACCAGCTGGCCCGCGGCATCCTCGGCGACCTTCCCGGGGAGTACGGCCCGGCGACCCGGAGGAGCCTGGAGTCCGAGACGACGGACCCGTAGGACGCGCCCACGCTCCCGCTCCCGCCCACGCTCCCGCTCCCGCTCCCGCTCCCGCTCCCGGACAGCCTGACCGTCCGGAGCGCGCCCCGCGCCACCGGGCCATCCGCACCGCAGCCCCGCGCCACCGGACCGTCCGCACCGCAGCGCGCACCTGCCTCGCGGTCTCAGCCCAGGCGCAGCCGCACCGTACCGTCGGCCTGCGCCTCCACCCGCACCCGCGTGAGGTCCCGCACAGCCACATCCGGCTCGTGGACAGCGGCTCGCGGACCGACGCCCACGACCCGCATCCCCGCGGCGCGGCCCGCCGCGATCCCCGCGCCGGAGTCCTCGAAGACGACGCAGTCGGCCGGGTCGACACCGAGTTCGGCGGCACCCTTGAGGAACCCCTCGGGGTCGGGCTTGCTCGCGCCCACCGACTCCGCGGTGACCCGTACGGCGGGCAGGGGCAGACCCGCGGCGTGCATGCGGGCCGTGGCCAGGGCCAGGTCGGCGGAGGTCACCAGCGCGTGCGGCAGCTCCGCCAGCGCGGCGAGGAAGGCCCCGGCGCCGGGAACCTCGATCACACCGTCGGTGTCGGCGGTCTCCTCGGCGAGCATCCGGGCGTTGTCCGCGAGGTTCTGCTCCACGGGCCGGCCGGGCAGGAGTACGGCCATGGAGGCGTGCCCCTGCCGGCCGTGCACGACCTTCATCACCTCGTCGCCGTCCAGCCCGTTCCGCCCGGCCCAGCGCCGCCAGATGCGCTCGACCACGGCGTCCGAGTCGACGAGGGTGCCGTCCATGTCGAGCAGGAGGGCGCGGGCGGTGAGGACGGCGGGGGTGGCGGTGGCCGGCATCGGCAGCTCCAGTGACGTGAAGACCCGTGTCGTGAGGGACGACGGGAGGGACAAGGCGGCCCCGCCCGCCGGTCAGGGAAAACGGGCGGGAGCCACTTTGTTCCTCCACGGTACAAAACAGCCCCGGTTCCCGCCACCGTCCCGGCGGGCATTCGTCCGCCGTTCGGCTCAGCCGCTCACGGCCTCCCACAGGCTCCACACGCCGAGCGCCAGCATCAGCAGCGCCGCGACCTGCGTGATCAGCCGCAGCGGGACCCGCTTCATCAGCGCCTTTCCGCCGACGATGCCGAGGCCGGCGACGGCCCACAGACCGAGCACGGCACCGAGGCCGACGGAGATCGGGTCGTCGTAGCGGGCGGCGAGGTTGGCGGTCATGATCTGGGTGAGGTCACCGAACTCGGCGACCAGGATGAGCATGAAGCCGGTGCCCGCGACCTTCCAGAAGGACTGGTCGGCGGGCCTCTTCACCTCTTCGTCCCCCTCGTCCTTCTTCAGCAGCAGCATCGCGGCACCGCCGAGGAAGAGGACGCCGGTGACGGCGTGCACGATCTGCTGCGGGAGCAGCGTGAGCACACTGCCGGCCGCCACGGCGAGCACGACGTGCAGCAGGAAGGCGGCCGCGACGCCCGCGAAGACGTAGGAGGCGCGGTAACGGGTGCCGAGGACGAGGCCGGCGAGCGCGGTCTTGTCCGGCAGCTCGGCGAGGAAGACGACGCCGAACACGAGCGCCGTCACGGTGATGCTGATCAAGGTTCCTCAATCGGTCGGGCTGCCCCGCCGAGAGTGCGGTACGTCACGCGATGACACCTCGGCACGGCAGCGCACATGGCACCCGCGCCGGGAGGCACGGGCGTGCACTGCTTGCCGAAGGTCTCGCTGGCGGGCCCCGATGGGATCCGGTGGTCCGCCTCCGGGCGCCGGCTCAGGCTCGCTGAGCAGTATGTCGACGGTCCGGCGAAGAGCTACTCCCCTTCTGCGCCTCCCATCGTACGGGATGTGAAAGTTCAGTCGTGAACCGTGCCGGACGCCTTGTCGTGTCATGAGCGCGTCACTAGCTTCTCACCGAGCGCTCACCCACCGGCAACACGGCACCGCGAGCATTCCTTCGCCCGTGCTCCAACACCCCCACCCCACAAGGGAGTTCCCCGCATGCCCAGGTTCTACGCGCGTCGACGGACGAGTGTCCTCGCGGCCCTCACCGGCCTGATCGCCTCCGTCGCCCTGTTCAACTCCCCGAACGCCTCCGCGGCGCTGCCCACGCCGGTCAGCGCGGCCACCGCCCGCGGCTACCTCTCCCAGCTCACCGTGGCCACCGAGAACCGCACCGGCTACGACCGCGACCTCTTCCCGACCTGGATCACCATCTCCGGCAGCTGCAACACCCGCGAGTGGATCCTCAAGCGGGACGGCTCGAACGTCGTCACCGACTCCGCCTGTGCCGCCACCAGCGGCAGCTGGTACTCCCCGTACGACGGCGCCACCTGGACCGCCGCGTCCGACCTGGACATCGACCACCTCGTGCCGCTCGCCGAGGCGTGGGACTCCGGGGCGAGCAAGTGGACCACCGCCCAGCGGCAGGGCTTCGCCAACGACGTCACCCGCCCGCAGCTCCTCGCGGTCACGGACAACGTCAACCAGGCCAAGGGCGACCAGGACCCGGCCACCTGGATGCCGTCCCGCACCGCCTACCGCTGCACCTACGTGCGCGCCTGGGTGCAGGTGAAGTACTACTACGACCTCTCGGTCGACTCCGCCGAGAAGAGCGCGCTGACGAACTACCTGGCCGGCTGCTGAGACTCCGGCACCAAGGGCGCCGGGGCCGTGACGGCCGCCGCCCGCCGGCCGCGGGTCACCCGCGGCCGGCCGCACCGCC
>NZ_WWJT01000114.1 GCF_009865385.1 Streptomyces sp. SID486
CCGCGTGACAGCGCCCCCACCCCCGGCCGGTTCGCTCGCCCCGCCCCGCACCGCCCCGCACCGCCCCGCACCGCCCCGCACCGCCCCGCACCGCCCCGGGACGGTGGCATAGCCCGCGGCCGGCTCGCCTCCACCCCTCCCCCGAGGTAACGACTCTGTTGCCTCGGGGACGTTGTCTATTGACGCCCCCTTCGTCCTCGGCTTACGTTCCTCCCACCCGAATAGGAAACTTTCCTAACAGTGATCTTCCGGGGCTCCGGTGATCAAGACTGGACGCCCCGCCCGGCTCACTGAAAAGCTGGGCGGCTGGAAAGGCAGGTGTCGCACCATGGCAGGAACCGCCGGTACGCCGGGCACCCCGCGCGTCCTGCGCGCCATGAACGACCGCGCCGCCCTCGACCTGCTGCTGGAGCACGGGCCCCTGTCCCGCACCCGGATCGGCAAGCTCACCGGCCTGTCCAAGCCCACCGCCTCGCAGCTGCTGGCCCGCCTGGAGGCGGCCGGACTGGTCCGGGTCACCGGCACCAGCGAGGGCCGGCCCGGCCCCAGCGCCCAGCTGTACGCGGTCAACCCCACCGCCGCGTACGCCGCCGGACTCGACGTCACCCCGGACCGTATCCGCGCCGCGGTCGCCGACGTCACCGGCCGCACGGTCGGCGAGCACGAACTGCCCACCCCCGGCCGCCGCCCGGCACAGCCGGTCGTCCAGCAGGTCACCGACGCTCTCGACGGCGCCGTCAAGGCGGCCGGACTCGCCCGGTCCGACGTGCACCGGCTGGTCATCGGCACACCCGGCGCCTTCGACCCCGGCACCGGCCGCCTGCGCTACGCCTCCCACCTGCCCGGCTGGCACTCCCCCACGCTGCTCGGCGAACTGGCGGCGGCACTGCCGATGCCGGTGGAGTACGAGAACGACGTCAACCTGGTCGCCATAGCCGAACAGCGGCTCGGCGCGGCCCGCGGCCACGCGGACTTCGTGCTGCTGTGGAACGAGGAGGGCCTCGGCGCCGCCCTCGTCCTCGGCGGCCGGCTGCACCGCGGCTGGACCGGCGGCGCCGGCGAGGTCGGTTTCCTGCCGGTGCCGGGCACCCCGCTGGTGCGGCAGGTCACCCGGGCCAACAGCGGCGGCTACCAGGAGCTGGCCGGCGCCCAGGCCGTGCCGGAACTGGCCCGGGAACTCGGTATCGCGGACGTGCCCGCGGGACCGGCCGCCGAGGCCGCCGCCCAGCTCGTGGCCCGCGCCGCCGACCACACCGGCGGCCCCCACCGGGAGCTGCTCCAGACGTACGCCACCCGGCTGGCCACCGGTCTCGCCTCACTCGTCTCCGTCCTCGACCCCGAACTCGTCGTCCTCAGCGGCTCCGCCCTGACGGCCGGCGGCGAGGTGCTGCGCGCCCTCGTCCAGGCCGAACTGGAGGAGCTGGCCGCGGCCCGGCCCCGGCTGGTCGTCGGCGACGTCCGTGAACACCCCGTCCTGCGCGGCGCGCTGGAGACCGCCCTCGCCGCCACCCGCGACGAGGTCTTCGACACCTCGCGCTGAGCCCCGCCGCACCCCCGGTAGCACCCTCTCTTCCGCCCACCCGCCCCTGGGAGACCTCGCCATGCCCGAAGTCATACCGTCGATCGCCCGAAAGACGGCTTTTGCCCTGACCGCGTCGCTGGCCCTGCTCACCACCGCCTGTACCGGCCAGTCCGGCTCCGCCGCCTCGGACGACCCGTCGAAGGACACGACGATCAACTTCTGGCACGCCTGGAGCGCGCCGAACGAGGTGAAGGCGGTCAGGTCGCTGGTCGCCGGCTTCGAGCGGGCCCACCCCAACATCCACGTGAACGTCGTCGGCAACATGACCGACGACAAGGTCAACCAGGCGCTGCGGGCCGGCGGGGACAAGGCCCCGGACGTGATCTCGTCCTTCACCACCAACAACGTGGGCAGGTTCTGCTCCTCGGGCGCGCTGGTGGACCTGAACCCGTTCTTCGAGAAGTCGGGCATCGACCCGGGGACGACGTTCCCGAAGCCCATGAACGAGTACACCCGGTTCGAGGGCAACCGCTGCGCGGTGCCGCTGCTGGGCGACGCGTACGGCCTCTACTACAACAAGACGGCGTTCGCCGAGGCCGGTATCGAGAACCCGCCGAAGACCTGGTCCGAGTTCGCGGCGGACGCCAAGAAGCTGACCATCCCCCGGGGCGACGGCTACCGGCAGCTCGGCTTCATGCCGGACTACCACGGCTGGGAGTCCACGACCGAGCACTACTTCGGGCAGTTCTCGCCGGTCTACTTCGACAAGGACGGCAAGTCGAACATCGCCCGCGACCCCGCGTTCGAGAAGGGCTTCACCCTCCAGAAGAAGCTCGTCGACGAACTCGGCGGATTCCGCAGGCTCGAGAAGTTCCGGGCCACGCTGGGCGACGAGTGGGGCCCCCGGCACCCCTTCCACACCGGCCAGGTCGCCATGCAGCTCGACGGCGAGTGGCGGCTGGGGATGGCCGAGGAGGCCAAGCCGAAGTTCGAGATCGGGGTGGCCCCGCTGCCCGTCCCGGACGACCAGGCCGACCAGTACGGCAAGGGCTACATCACCGGCACCATCGCGGGCATCGCCGCCACCAGCCACAAGCAGAACGCGGCCTGGGAACTGGTGAAGTACATGACCACGGACACGGACGCGGTGGTCGGCTTCGCCAACGACATCCACAACGTGCCCTCCACGTTCGCCGCGCTGAAGTCCCCGAAGCTGAAGTACGACCCGCGGTTCAAGACCTTCCTCGACATCGCCGCCGACCCGCACTCCACCACCACGCCCGCCTCGGTCAACGGCGGTGTGTACCTGGTGACGATCCAGCAGTTCGGCTACGACTACGAGAGCGGCAAGGTCACCGATCTCCGGGCCGGACTGAAGAGGACGGCCGCGCAGATCGACACGGACATCGCGCAGGCCCGCTGATGAGCACCGTCACGCTCGCGTCGAAACGCCGGCGCTCGGCCCTGCGCACGTTCGCCTTCATGTCGCCGTGGCTCATCGGCTTCGCGGTCTTCTTCGCCTACCCGCTGATCTCCACGGTCTACTTCTCCTTCATGCACTACGACGGCTTCCGGCCGCCGACGTGGAGCGGCGGGAAGAACTGGGCCTACGTCTTCGAGCACTACCCGCTGTTCTGGCCCGCGCTGCGCAACACGCTGTGGCTGGTTCTGGTCATGGTGAGCCTGCGGGTGCTCTTCGGCCTCGGTGTCGGTGTGCTCATCACCAGGATCAAGACGGCCACCGGTGTCTTCCGCACCCTGTTCTACCTGCCGTACCTGGCCCCGCCGGTCGCGGCGACCATGGCCTTCGCGTTCCTGCTCAACCCCGGCACGGGCCCGGTCGACTCGGTCCTGGAGAGGCTCGGCGTCCCCGCCCCGGGCTGGTTCAACGACCCCGCCTGGTCCAAGCCGGCCCTGAGCCTGCTGGCGCTGTGGGGCATCGGCGACCTGATGGTGATCTTCATGGCCGCGCTGCTCGACGTGCCCAGGGAGCAGTACGAGGCGGCCGAGCTGGACGGTGCCTCGGCGTGGCAGCGGTTCCGGTTCGTGACCCTGCCGAACATCTCCCCCATCGTGATGTTCGCGGTGGTCACCGGCGTGATCCAGACCATGCAGTACTACACCCAGCCGCTGATCGCCGGGAAGGTCGCCTCCGGGGTGATCCAGGGCGCGGGCACCCAGTTCGAGCCCGGCTACCCGGACAAGTCCACGCTCACCCTCCCCCAGCTCGTCTACAACCTCGGCTTCCAGCGCTTCGACTACGGCTCGGCCTGCGTGGTGGCGCTGGTGCTGTTCGCCCTGTCGACGGCGTTCACCGCGCTGCTGATGCGGCGCCGGGGCGGCCTGATCCAGGCAGGTGACTGACCATGACCCACGTACTGGACCGTCCGGTGAAGCAGGCCCCGCCGGTGCCGGCGGCAAAGCGCACCGCCCGCCGCCGGGCACTGCTGGAGTGGATCGCGGTCCACTCGCTCGGTGTCGCCGCCGCGCTGTTCTTCACGCTCCCCTTCGTCTTCGTCTTCCTGACCTCCCTGATGAGCGACAGCCAGGCCCTGAGCCGGGATCTGGTCCCGCACACCTGGGAGTGGGGCAACTACCGGCAGGTCTTCGCCACACCCGGCTTCCTGACCTGGTGGAAGAACACGCTGATCTACGCCGGACTCGGCACCGTGCTGTCCGTGGCGTCGTCCGTCCCGGTGGCGTACGCGCTGGCCAAGTTCCGCTTCCGGGGCCGCAGTCTGTCGCTCATGCTGGTGATCTCGATGATGATGCTGCCCCCGCAGGTGGTCATCATCCCGATGTACCTGTTCTGGGCGAAGCAGCTCGACCTGTCGGGCACCCTGTGGCCGCTGATCATCCCGATGGCGTTCGGGGACGCCTTCTCCATCTTCCTGCTGCGCCAGTTCCTGATGACGATCCCGAACGAGTACGTCGACGCGGCGAAGGTGGACGGCTGCGGCGACCTGCGGACACTGCTGCGGGTGATCGTGCCGATGGCGAAGCCGGGCATCGCCGCCGTGGCCCTCTTCCAGTTCTTCTACGCCTGGAACGACTACTTCGGCCCGCAGATCTACGCGTCCGAGAACCCCGGTGCCTGGACCCTGAGTTACGGCCTGGAGTCCTTCAAGGGCGCCCACCACACCGACTGGAACCTGACCATGGCCGCGACCGTGCTGGTCATGGCCCCCGTGATCCTCGTGTTCTTCTTCGCGCAGAAGGCGTTCGTGGAAGGCGTCACGCTCACCGGAGTGAAGGGTTAGACCTCATATGAAACTCACCGTGGTCGGCGGAGGCTCGACCTACACCCCCGAACTCGTCGACGGCTTCGCGCGTCTGCGGGACACCCTGCCCGTCGAGGAACTCGTCCTCGTGGACCCGGCCGCCGAACGCCTGGAACTGGTCGGCGGGCTGGCCCGCCGTATCTTCGCCAGGCAGGGCCACCCCGGCCGGATCGTCACCACCGGCGACCTCGACGCGGGTGTCGACGGCGCCGACGCCGTCCTGCTCCAGCTGCGTGTGGGCGGCCAGGCGGCCCGCGAGCAGGACGAGACCTGGCCGCTGGAGTGCGGCTGCATCGGCCAGGAGACCACCGGCGCGGGCGGCCTGGCCAAGGCCCTGCGCACGGTCCCCGTCGTCCTCGACATCGCCGAGCGGGTCCGCCGGGCCAGCCCGCGGGCGTGGATCATCGACTTCACCAACCCGGTCGGCATCGTCACCCGTGCCCTGCTCCAGGCCGGGCACCGGGCGGTCGGCCTGTGCAACGTGGCGATCGGCTTCCAGCGAAAGTTCGCGGGCCTGCTGGGCACGTCCCCGGCGGATGTGCACCTGGCCCATGTGGGCCTGAACCACCTCACCTGGGAGACAGGTGTGCGGCTGGGCGGCCCGGAAGGCGAGAACGTCCTGCCCAAGCTCCTGGCCGAGCACGGAGACGCCATCGCCGACGACCTCCGCCTGCCCCGCCCCCTGCTGGACCGCCTGGGCGTGATCCCGTCCTACTACCTGCGCTACTTCTACGCCCACGACGAGGTCGTGCGCGAACTGGGCACCAAGCCGTCCCGGGCCGCCGAAGTGGCCGCCATGGAGCGGGAGCTGCTGGCGATGTACGGCGACCCGGCCCTGGACGAGAAGCCGGCCCTGCTGGCCAAGCGGGGCGGCGCCTACTACTCGGAGGCGGCCGTGGACCTGGCGGCGGCGCTGCTGGGGAACGGGGGCGGCGGGCCCGCAGGGCTCCCGGCCGAGGACGGCGGCGGGCGGCGGGCGGGCGGGGGCAGCCCCTACCAGGTGGTCAACACGCTCAATCGGGGCACGCTGCCCTTCCTGCCGGACGACGCGGTGATCGAGGTCCAGGCGGCCGTCGGGCCGCAGGGGGCGGTCCCACTGCCGGTCCCGGAGCCGGACCCGCTCTTCGCGGGGCTGATGGCGAACGTGACGGCGTACGAGGACCTGGCCCTGGAGGCGGCCCTGCGCGGCGGCCGGGACCGCGTCTTCCGCGCGCTGCTGGCACACCCCCTGATCGGCCAGTACGCCTACGCCGACACCCTCACCGACCGGCTCGTCGCACACAACAGGGAGCACCTGGCGTGGGCCTGACCGCACAGCCGCCGACGGTTCTCGCCATCGACGCGGGCAACAGCAAGACCGACGTGGCCGTGGTCACCGCCGCCGGCGAGGTCCTGGCCACGGCCCGCGGCGGTGGCTTCCGGCCGCCGGCGGTGGGGGTGCCGGCGGCGCTGGACGCGCTGGCCGAACCGGTCGCACGGGCCTTCGCGGACGCGGGTGTGCCGTCCGTCTCCCACGTGTCGGCGTGCCTGGCCAACGCCGATCTCCCGGTCGAGGAGGAGCGGCTGGCGACGGCCTTGCACGCGCGCGCGTGGGGGGCGTCGGTAGAGGTCCGCAACGACACCTTCGCGATCCTGCGCGCGGGCGTCGCCGAGCCGCGCGGTGTGGCCGTGGTGTGCGGGGCGGGCATCAACTGCGTGGGCATGCGCCCGGACGGCCGTACCGCCCGGTTCCCGGCCATCGGCCGTATCTCCGGTGACTGGGGCGGGGGCTGGGGTCTTGCCGAGGAGGCCCTGTGGCACGCGGCCCGCGCGGAGGACGGCCGCGGCGAGGCGACCTCGCTGGTGCGCACCCTGCCCGCGTACTTCGGCCTGCCGACCATGTACGCGCTCATCGAGGCCCTGCACCTGGGGCACATCGACCACGGCCGCCGGCACGAGCTGGCCCCGGTCCTCTTCGCCACGGCGGAGGAGGGTGACGAGGTGGCCCGCGCGCTCGTCACCCGGCTCGCGCAGGAGATCACGGTGATGGCCACGGTCGCCCTCACCCGCCTGGACCTCCTCGCCGAGGAGACCCCGGTGCTGCTGGGCGGCGGGGTCCTCACGGCCGGCCACACCCGGCTGAACGACACCGTCCGCGCCCTGCTGGCCGACCGCGCCCCCAAGGCCGTCCCGCGCGTCGTCACCGCCGGCCCGGTGCTGGGCGCGGCCCTGCTGGGACTGGACCGGCTGGGGGCCGGGCAGAAGGCCCAGGAGCGGGCGCGCGGTCACTGGGAGGCGCGCCGGCCCGAGTCGTCGCCGGAGGGGAGCCGGGCAACAATGTGAGTGGAGGGGCGGGGCCGTTCCCGGGAGGCGCCATGAGCACATCGGCCGAGCCAAGGGTGTCCGGCCTTGAGGTCCGGTCCATCGACTACGTGCCGCTGGACGAGCGGCACGGGAAACTCTGGCACCTGGGCCCGCTGTGGTTCATGTCCAACGCCCAGATCGCCACCCTCGCGGTCGGCCTGGTCAGCATCACCGAGGGCGGGAACCTCGTCTGGTCGCTGCTGGCCATCGTCTCGGGCACGGTGGTCGGCACGTTCTTCATGGCGTTCCACTCGGCCCAGGGCCCCCAGCTCGGCCTGCCCCAGATGATCCAGTCCCGGCCGCAGTTCGGCTACGTCGGCGCCCTGCTGGTGTGGCTCTTCGCCTACGTGCAGTACGCGGGGTTCAACGTCTTCAACACCAGCCTCGCCGGCGAGGCCCTGCACACCACGCTGCACGGCGGCGTCAAGCTGTGGGTGGTGGTGGTCACCGCGGTGGCACTGGCCGTCGCGCTGGTGGGCTACGACATCATCCACAAGGCCGAGCGGCTGCTGACCTACGCCTTCCTGGTGATCTTCGGGGTCTTCACCGTCGGTGTCCTGGTCACCCTGCACTACCCGGCGGGCTCCTTCGACCTCGGCGCCTTCAAGTGGACGCCCTTCCTGGCCCAGTTCGGTGTGGTCGCGGGCTACCAGATCAGCTGGGCCATCTACGTCTCGGACTACTCCCGCTACCTGCCGCCGGACGTGACCGTCCGCAAGACCTTCTACTGGACCTACTTCGGCTCCGCGCTGGGCGGCGTCTGGCTGATGGTGCTCGGGACGCTGCTGGCCGCCTGGGCCGGCAAGGACTTCGACACCATCCCGTCGATCGACAGCGCCGGCGACAAGGTGTTCGACGGGTTCGGCGCGGTCGTGCTGCTGTTCTCGGCACTGGGCCTGGTGTCGGTGACCGCGCTGAACATGTACGGCGGATCACTGACCCTGATCAGCGCCCTCGACTCCTTCCGCCGGGTGCGGCCGACGCTCGCCGTACGGCTGGTGACCCTGGCGTTCACCGCAGCGCTCTCCCTCGTCGGCGCACTCGCGGCGACCTCGAACTTCCTGGAGAACTTCCAGGACTTCCTGCTGCTGGTGCTCTACCTGTTCATCCCGTGGACCGCGGTGAACCTCATGGACTACTACGTGGTACGCCGCGGGCACTACGCCATCGCCGAGATCTTCAACCCGCACGGGATCTACGGGCGTTGGGGCCTGCACGGTATCGTCGCCTACCTCGTCGGCTTCGCCGTCATGATCCCCTTCTTCTCCGTCGGGACCCTGTACGTCGGTCCCGCCGCCGAGGCGCTCGGCGGCGCCGACATCTCCCTGTTCGTCGGGCTGCCGGTCTCCGCGCTGCTGTACTGGTGGCTGACCCGGTCGATCGACGTGGCGGCCGAGACGCGCCTGGCCGAGGCGGAGGCGGCGGAGCTGGAGAAGGCCGCGCACGCGCACCGGGAGCCCTGAGCCCCCGCGCCCGCGGGGCCGCTCCCGGCGCGGTCGGCGCCCCGGGGAACCGAACACACGCACCCGGCGTGTTCACGGACGGCGCACACTGCGATCCGATCAAGATCCAGTGAAGGCCGGTGCGGATCGCCGGCCGGGGCGGGGATACTTGGCGGCGAACGGATGACCATGGGGGAGGTCGAGTGACACACCCGCCGCAGAGCAGCGCGCCGCCGCCGGCCGCGCCGCCCGCGCGCCGGAGCGCCTTCGCCGAGGGCGCGGAGCGGGTGCGGGCCGCCGCGATGACCGAGCCGGGCAGGCTGCGGATCATCGGGGCCGTCCTGGCCGTGGTGGTCGTCGCGTTCGGGGCGGTCACCGTCTGGCAGGCCGGCGCACGCTCGGCCGCCGCCGACGACGTGCTGCGCCGCAGCCAGCCGCTCAGCTCCGGCGCGGCCGGCATCTACCGGTCGCTGGCCGACGCCAACACCGCCGCCTCCAGCGGGTTCCTGGCGGGGGGCCAGGAGAACGCCGGCTCCCGCGACCGGTACGAGAAGGACATACGCACGGCGGCCGCCGGGCTCGTCACGGCCGCCGCCAACGCCGAGCCCGGCTCGGCCTCCGAGGCGACCATCTCCCGCCTGAACCGGCTGCTGCCGGAGTACAAGGGGCTCATCGAACGGGCCCGGACGTACAACCGGCAGGGCTACCCGGTGGGCGGCGCCTACCTGCGGTACGCCAACGAGAAGATGCAGAAGGACATGCTGCCGGCGGCGGAGGCGCTCTACACCACGGAGAACCGCCGGCTCGACGCCGACTACGGCGACGCGCGGCCGTACCCGTGGGCCGCGATCGCGCTCGGCGTGCTCGCCCTGGCCGCGCTCGGCCTGGCCCAGCACCGGATGTACCGGCGCACCAACCGCGTCCTCAACCACGGCCTGGTCGCCGCCTCCGCCGCGACCGCCGCCGCCCTGCTGTGGCTGGTCGTGGGCCACGCCCTCGCCCGGTCCGGGCTCGACGGCTCCTACGACCACGGGATCCGCTCGCTCAACGTGCTGCACGACGCCCGCATCGCCTCCCTGAAGGCCCGCGGCAACGAGAACCTGAGCCTGGTGTCGCGCGGCGCGGAGACCGTCACGGTCGACGGCACGGCGTACGACGCCTACTACTACGACTTCGACAAGGACATGACCGTGCTCGGCACGCGGCTGTCCCAGGCCGCCGGGCTCGCCGACGACCGGGGAGGCACCACCCCGGTCAAGGCGGCCGAGGGGAACATGGCGGTGTGGAAGCAGCGCCACGCCTCGGCCCGCACCGAGGACGAGAACGGCAACTACCAGCAGGCCCTGGACGAGGTGATCGGCCCCGAGGGCGCGACCGGCGAGTGCTTCGACGGCGTCGACCGCAACCTCGCCCTCGCCATCGACCACGAGCAGGACGAGTTCCGGCAGGCGGCCCGGGACGGCCGGGACGCCATGACCGGCCTGCCGGTGGGCGTCGCCGTCCTCGCGGTGCTGGGCGCGGCCGGCGCCGTCGCCGGCATAGGACGCAGACTTTCGGAGTACCGGTGACAGGGGGCAAGGCGATGGACGGGAGCCGTGCGCGGCCCTCCCTGCGGGGCTGGGGCGGGGTCGCCGGCATGGCGGTGCTGTGCGCGCTGGCGCTCGCGTTCGCCCTGCTGCTGCCGTGCACCCAGAAGGCACCGGACGCCCCGCTGCGGGCCGGGCAGAAGGCCGCCACCGGCACCCAGGCCCGCGCCGGCGGGTGCACGGACGCCGCGGCGCACCGGCAGACCCTCGCCCCGTCCGGGGCCGACGGGCCGACGATCGAGGCCATCAAGGCCCGTACGGGCGCCAAGCGCAAGCTGGTGGTCGGCGTCGACCAGAACAGCTACCACTGGGGCTACCGCAACCCGAACACCGAGGGCGCCCAGCTGGAGGGCTTCGACATCGACCTGGCGCACCGGATCGCGCAGGACATCCTCGGCGACCCGGACGCCGTGCAGTTCAAGGCGATCCCGACCAGCCAGCGCATCCCCGCGATCCAGGACGGACGGGTCGACATGGTCGTACGGACCATGACGATCACCTGTGAGCGGCTGCGCCAGGTCGCCTTCTCCGCGCCCTACTTCAAGACCGGCCAGCAGGTCCTCGCGCCCAAGTCGTCCACGGTGACCGGCTACAACACCTCGCTGGCGCACAAGAGGGTCTGCACGGCGGCCGGTTCGACCGCTCACGCCAAGCTGGACGCCGACCGCAAGGCGGGCCGGCTGCCCGCCTCCACGGACATCTCCGCCACCGTCCCGAACCAGCTGGACTGCCTGGTCCGGCTACAACTCGGCGAGGTGGACGCGGTGGTGACCGACGGCGCGCTCGCCGCGAGCCAGGCCGCCCAGGACCCGACCGTCGAACTGAAGGGCGAGGCGTTCACGGAGGAGTACTACGGCGTGGCGATGAAGGAGGACGCCGACGATCTGGTACGCCGGGTCAACCGCGTCCTGGTGGACTACTCGGCGCACGGCTGGCAGACGTCGTACGACAGGTGGCTGTCGGCGACACTGGGCACGGACGCGTCAGCGGCGAAGCCGCCCGCGCCGCAGTACCTGCGCAGCAGTTGAGCCGCACCCGACCGCAACACACAGCAAGCGAGAGGTGATCGATGGGCGTCACGGACCCCGCCGGGCCGGTGATGGACCGGGACGAGGTGGACCGTGCGCTGGCGCGGCTCGGCCAGGAGCACGAGGCGATCGAGACCTCGCTGCTGGCCCTCCAGGACCATGCGGGCCGCAGGCTCCTCGAAGGGGCCGACCTGGCCGGCGTCACCGAGGAGCGCTGGCAGGCCGCGGAGGACCGGATCACCCTGCTGTGGACGTACTTCGACGCCTACACGGCCGCGCTGCGCTCCGCCCGGGAGATCCGCGCCCGGCGCCGCTGGTCCAGCCGCGAGGACCTGGCGGAGCTGACCGGGCTGCTGCGCGGCGAGTCCGTGACCGTCACCGGAAGCGCCGTCGGCAGGCTGAGCGAGTCGTTCACGCTGCCCGCGCTGGTGGACCGGATGAACGAGCTGTACGCGACGAGCCTGGACGTGATCGTCGCCGCCGACGCGGTGTGGTCGGCGCTGCCCGCGCGGATCGATCTGCTCGCCGCGGAACTGAAGCGCACCCGGGGGCTCGCGCACTCCGTGGGGGTGCGCCCCGGCGAGCATCCGGCCGGGGACGACCTGGAACGGATCACGCGCACGCTGACCCGGCTGCGCGAGGACGTCGTCGCCGACCCGCTCGCCTTCTGGGTGCCGGCCAAGGGCAGTTCGGCGCCCGGCGGCGGGCGCCCGGACACGACGGTGTACGACCGTGAGGCGCGCGCCCTGGAGGACGTGCGGCGGGAGATCGACGCCGTGCTGACGGTCCGCCAGGACGCGGAGGCGCGCCTGATCCGGCTGCGGGACGTCCTCTCGCGCGCGGACCGCACCCTCGCCGAGGCCCGCACCGCGCGCGGCGAGGTGCTGGCGAAGATCGCCGCCACCGAGGTGCCGGTGGTGAGCGGCCCGCCTACCGCGCTGCAGGAACAGCTGGCGGCCGCCGCCGAGTACCGCAGGCAGGCCCAGTGGCACCGGCTCTCCCCGCTGCTGGAGTCCCTGGAGCGGAAGGCGGAGGACGAACTGCTGCGCGCGCGGGAGTCGCTGACCGCGGTCACGGCGCCGCTCGCCGTGCGCGCCGAGCTGCGCGGCCGGCTCGACGCCTACAAGGCGAAGACCGCCCGGCACGGCCTGGCCGAGGACCCGCTGCTCGTCGAGCGCTACGACGCGGCCCGCCGCATGCTGTGGAGCGCGCCCTGCGACCTGCGGGTGGCCGAACAGGCCGTGCTGCGCTACCAGCGGGCGGCGGCGGAAGCGCTCGGCGGCGCGAGCGCGCCCCAGGACCGTGAGGGGGACCAGTCATGAGTCAGCCGGGGCAGACCTGCCAGCGGCCGGGCTGCGGGGGCCGTTACGAGGACGTCGGCGGGGGCGAGCTGTACTGCGACACGTGCGGTCTCGCGCCGGTCGTCTCCGCGAGCGGGATGGTCGGCTCGCCCCCCACGGGTGTCGCCAAGGGGGCGGTGGGCGACGGCGGTTCGGGCCGGTCCGGGAGTGCCCGTACCTCGTCGCAGTCGTCGAGGTCGCGCCGCTCGGTGTCCGGGCGGCTGTCCCGGTCGGTGTCGGGGAAGTCCACGGGCCGCTCGGTGTCGGTGCGCAGCTCGGGGTCCGCGTCCGGCACCTCCGCGCGCGGCCGGCTGGGCGTCGGGCTGGTCTCGGTGCCGCAGGTGCCGCGCCCCGATCCGCGCGCGATGGTGCTCCGGAACCCGGAGGTGCCCGAGCGCAAGCGGTTCTGCTCGCGGTCGGACTGCGGGGCGCCGGTCGGCCGGGCCCGGGGTGACCGGCCGGGCCGCACGGAGGGTTTCTGCACCAAGTGCGGACACCCGTACTCCTTCGTCCCCAAGCTGAAGGCCGCGGACATCGTGCACGGCCAGTACGAGGTCGTGGGCTGTCTCGCGCACGGCGGCCTCGGCTGGGTCTACCTCGCCGTGGACCGCGCCGTCTCCGACCGGTGGGTGGTGCTCAAGGGCCTGCTGGACACCGGAGACCAGGACGCGATGGCCGCGGCGATCTCCGAGCGGCGCTTCCTCGCCGAGATCGAGCACGCCAACATCGTGCGGATCTACAACTTCGTGGAACACCTGGACCAGCGCACCGGCTCCCTCGACGGCTACATCGTCATGGAGTACGTCGGCGGCAAGTCCCTGAAGGAGATCGCCAACGCCCGCCGTGCACCCGACGGCCGGCGCGACCCGCTGCCGGTGGAACAGGCGTGCGCGTACGGCATCGAGGCCCTGGAGGCGCTCGGCCATCTGCACAGCCGCAACCTGTTGTACTGCGACTTCAAGGTCGACAACGCCATCCAGACCGAGGACCAGCTCAAGCTGATCGACATGGGCGCCGTCCGCAGGATGGACGACGAGGAGTCGGCGATCTACGGCACCGTCGGCTACCAGGCGCCGGAGGTGGCCGAGATCGGCCCGTCGGTGGCCAGCGACCTGTACACGGTGGGCCGCACCCTGGCGGTGCTCGCCTTCGACTTCCAGGGCTACACCACCGTCTACGCCGACTCCCTGCCCGACCCCGACACCATCGAGGTCTTCCGCCGCTACGAGTCGTTCTACCGGCTGCTCGTGCGCGCCACCGACCCCGACCCGGCCCGCCGGTTCGCCTCCGCGCAGGAGATGGCCGAGCAGCTGACCGGCGTGCTGCGGGAGGTCGTCTCCCTGCAGACCGGCCAGGCCCGGCCCGCGCTGTCGACGCTGTTCGGACCGGAGGTGAAGGTCACGGACACGGAGCTGTTCCCGCTCCCGGCCGCCGAGGTGTCCCGGCTGGGGTTCCGGCCGGCGCGCCGGGGCGGCCGGGTCCCCGGCCCGTCCCCCGCCCCGCCGGCCCTGGTCAAGTCCGTCGACACGCCCGTGGCGGCGCTCGCCCTGCCGGTCCCGCTGGTCGACCCGGCCGACCCCGGCGCCGGCTTCCTGGCGGGCCTGATGGCCTCGGCTCCGGCAGAGCTGATGAGCGCGCTGGCCGCGGCGCCCGCGCAGACCGTGGAGACCCGGCTGCGGCAGGTCCGCGCCCGGCTGGAGAGCGGCGACCACCACGGCGCGCTGACCGGTCTGGCCGCACTGGAACGGGAACGGCCCGACGACTGGCGGGTGGTCTGGTACCGGGGCGTGGCCGCCCTGGTCACGGGCGACTTCGAGGGCGCCGCGCTCGCCTTCGACGCGGTCTACGACGCCTTTCCCGGCGAGGCCGCGCCCAAGCTCGCGCTCGGCCTGTGCGCCGAGGTGCTCGGCCAGCTGGACAACGCGGCCGAGTACTACCGCCTGGTGTGGACGACCGATCCGAGCTTCGTCGGCGCCGCCTTCGGGCTGGCCCGGGTGCGGCTCGCGGCCGGGGACCGCGCCGGTGCGGTGTCGACTCTGGAGTCGGTGCCGGAGTCCTCCATCCACTACACGGCCGCCCGGGTCGCCGCCGTCCGGGCCCGCATCGGGCACCGCACGGCGGCCCCGGGTGACGTACCGTTCCTGGACGACCTGACGGCCGCCGCCGGTCAGGTCGAGGCACTCCAGGCCTACGGCCTGGACCCGGCCCGGCGCGAACGGCTGTCGGCGGAGGTGCTCGGCTGCGCCCTGGACTGGATACTCTCCGGGGGTCAGGGCGCCGGGTCCGCCGCCGGAGGCCGGACGCTGCTGGGCAGCGGTCTGGACGAGCGGGCACTGCGCTTCGGCCTGGAGCGCGCCTACCGCACGCTGGCCCGGCTGGCGCCCGGCGGCGAAGAGAGGATCGAGCTGGTGGAACGGGCCAACCGTTACCGCCCCCGGACGTGGGTGTAAGTCGATGTCGCAGATGCCCCGGCAGGCCGCACTGCCGAAGTGCCCCAACTGCGCGGAGCCCGTGGAGCCGGGCGACCTGTTCTGTGGGGCGTGCGGACAGGACCTGTCGGTGGCGAGTGCGCCGCCGCAGGACCATCCGACGCTCGCCATGACCGGCCCCGGCACGCCCGGGGACGGTGTGGACTGGCCCGCGCCCGAACCGCCCGGCTCCGGCTCCGGCTCCCCTCCCCCGGCACATCTGCCGACGGACCTGCCGGGCACCGACTCGGGCGAAACACCGCTGCCCGGTCACCAGCCCGCCCCCGAACGGTCCGACGGCGCCGGGGTGCGGTTCGACCGGCCCGCGGAGCCCGACGAGTACCCGCTGCAGGCACCGGACCCCCGGCTGGCCGCCGGTACCGCCGCCCCGGGCGAGCCCGCCCAGGTGTGCGTGGCCTGCCGGGCGGGCCGGGTGGACGACGACGGCTACTGCGAGAACTGCGGGCACGCCCAGCCGCGCGAACGCGACCACGTCGAGCGGGAGACGGGCCCGCTCGCCGCCGTCAGCGACCGCGGGCTGCGCCACCACCGCAACGAGGACGCCTTCGCCGTCGGCCACACCGCGCTGCCCGACGGCACCCCGGCGCTCATGGCGATCGTCTGCGACGGCGTGTCCTCCGCGACCCGCCCCGACGACGCCTCCCTGGCCGCCTCCCGGGTGGCCGGTGACACCCTGCTGGCAGCGCTGCCGCGCGGCACCCACCCGCAGGCGGCGATGCACGAGGCGATCGTCGCCGCCGCGCAGGCCGTCAACGCGCTCGCCGAGGAACCCGCCACGGCCCGCGAGCACGCCCCGCACCAGAACGCGCCCGCCTGCACGATCGTCGGCGCGGTGGTCACCTCCGGACTGCTGGTCGTCGGCTGGGTCGGCGACAGCCGCGCCTACTGGGTGCCCACCGACCGCGACGCGCCGCCCGCCCGGCTGACCGAGGACGACTCCTGGGCCGCGCAGATGGTCGCCGCGGGCCTGATGAGCGAGGCAGAGGCGTACGCCGACGAGCGCGCCCACGCCATCACCGGCTGGCTCGGCGCGGACGCCTACGAACTGGAGCCGCACACCGCGTCCTTCAAGCCCGACCGCCCCGGCACGGTGGTGGTGTGCACCGACGGACTGTGGAACTACGCCGAGACGGCCGGGGAGATGTCCGAGATCGTCCCGCCGGACGCGGCGGCCCGTCCGCTGCACTGCGCCCGGGTGCTGGTCGGCCACGCCCTGGACGGCGGGGGCCACGACAACGTAACAGTGGCGGTCGTGCCGTTCCCGGTACCGCCGCAGGGGGCAGGATCGGCCTGAGGGCCGTCCAGGACGGGAAGACGGCACGGGGAAGCCGCGGCGGACCGGAGGGGACCGGTCCGCTCACAGTCAGCGCCTCGCGTCAGCGGGGTGTCCGAGGGGGATGCGATCAAGCATGGCCAATTTCGCGAAGTCGAACGTGCCGCGGTTCTCGGTGGACGTCTACCAGAACGAGTACCTGCCCGAGGGCGGCAGCGAGGTCAACGCCATCGTCACGGTGACCGCGACCGGCGGCGGCACCATCGGCAGCACGGTCGCCGCGCCCGCGTACCCGCAGGGGCAGCGGCCCTCCGCCGCGGTGGTGATCATGGTCGACTGCTCCGGCTCCATGGACTACCCGCCGACCAAGATGCGCAACGCCCGGGACGCCACGGCCGCCGCGATCGACACCCTGCGCGACGGCACCCACTTCGCGGTGATCGACGGCACGCACGTCGCCAGGGAGGTCTATCCGGGTGGCGGGCGGCTCGCGGTCGCCGACGCCACCACCCGCGAGCAGGCCCGGTCCGCCCTGCGCCGGCTGAGCGCGGGCGGCGGTACGGCGATCGGCACCTGGCTGCGGCTCGCCGACCGGCTGCTGTCCGCGGCGGACGTCACCATCCGGCACGGCATCCTGCTCACCGACGGCCGCAACGAGCACGAGTCACCGCAGGATCTGCGGGCCGCGCTGGACGCCTGCGCCGGCCGGTTCACCTGTGACGCGCGGGGCGTCGGCACCGACTGGGAAGTGAAAGAAGTCACAGGGATCGCCTCCGCGTTGCTCGGCACCGCCGACATCGTGGCCGATCCGTCGGGCCTCGCCGCCGACTTCACGCGGATGATGGAGACGGCCATGGGCAAGGAGGTCGCCGACGTCGCCCTGCGGGTGTGGACGCCGGTCGGCACGACGATCCGGTTCGTCAAGCAAGTCGCGCCCAGCGTCGTGGACTTGACCGCCCGCCGCACCGAGGCGGGGCCGCGGGCCGGGGACTACCCGACCGGGTCCTGGGGCGACGAGTCCCGGGACTACCACCTGTGCGTGACGGTCCCGCCGGCCGGCCTCGGCCAGGAGATGCTCGCCGCGCGCGTCTCCCTCGTCGTCCCCCCGGCCGGGGGCGCCGCGGGAGAGCCGGCACAGCCCCTGGGCGCCCAGGGGCTCGTCCGGGCCGTGTGGACGGACGACATGACCGCCTCCACCTCGCTCAGCCCCCAAGTCGCCCATTACACCGGGCAGGCCGAACTGGCACAGGCCATCCAGCAAGGCATCGATCTTCGCAAAGCGGGCGATTTCGATGGAGCAACGGCCAAACTGGGGCGCGCGGTTCAGCTCGCGAGCGCCTCGGGGAACGCGGATACTGCGAAACTGCTTGCGAAGGTGGTGGACGTCGTCGACGCCGCGACAGGTACTGTGCGGTTGAAGACGAGGGTCGCGGAGGCGGACGAGATGACTCTGGAGACCCGGTCCACCAAGACTGTTCGTGTGAAGAAGTGACCTCTGGAAGCGACCCGAGCGATCCAGACCGACCCTTAGGAGAAGGGGAAGCACCGACATGCCGACCTGCCCGAACGGACACCAGTCGGGTTCCGACGACTGGTGCGAGGTCTGCGGTCACCGCATGGCCGGTGCCGTACCTCCGCCCCCGCCGCCCCCGCCCGCCGGCGGTTACGGCTTCCCGCCGCCCGCCGGCCCGAGCGGTCCCGGCGGCCAGGCCCAGGGGCGCCCGCACCCGGGCGGCCGGCCGGAACCGGAGCTGTGCCCGCAGTGCCGTACGCCCCGCGAGGGCGGCGCGCCGTTCTGCGAGGAGTGCCGGTGGAACTTCCTGACCAACACGGCGACGTCGTACACGCCGGCCGCCCCGCGTCCGCCGCAGCCGCGGTTCCAGCCGCCGAGCGCGACGTACGGCGGCGGTGATCCGTACGAGTACCAGGGCTCGCGGCCCTCGCAGGTGAACCGGCCCGCCGAGCCGATCCCGTCCTTCGGCAGCGAGCCCTCGGGGCCGACGCCGTTCGGCGGTGACCGCGCTCCGTCCGGCCCGCCGACCTCCCCCGGCCCCTCGGGCCGGCCTCCGTTCGGCAACGGCAACCAGCGCCCGCAGGGGCCCCCACCGGGCTTCGGCCAGGGCCCGGGCCAGGGCCAGGGCCAGAATCAGGGACCGGGTCACCAGGGTCAGGGCCCGGGTCAGGGCCCGGGGGCCGGTGGCCCGTCGGGTCCGTCCGGCCCGTCCGGTTTCGGTGCCGGTCCGGGGCAGGGTCCCGGTGCCGGCGCTCCCTCGGGTCCCCCCGGCTTCGGCGGCGGCCCGGGTCAGGGTCCCGGTGGCCCCGGCGGTCCCGGTGGCCCCGGTGGATTCGGCGGCAGTCAGGGCCAGGGCCCCGGCGGCCCGTCCGGTCCCTCCGGCTTCGGCGGCGGCCCGGGTCAGGACCCCGGCGCTCCCGGTGGATTCGGCGGCGGTCAGGGACGCGGTCCCGGCGGTTCGTCCGGGTTCGGTGGCGGCCCGGGTCAGGGTCCCGGCGGTCCCGGTGGTCCCGGTGGATTCGGCGGCGGTCAGGGCCAGGGCCCCGGCGGCCCGTCCGGCCCGTCCGGTCCCTCCGGTCCCTCCGGCCCTTCCGGTTTCGGTGGCGGTCCGGGGCAGGGCCCCGGTGCCGGCGGCCCCTCGGGTCCCTCCGGCTTCGGCGGCGACCCCTCCCGTCCGGTGCCGCCGCCCGGCGCTCCCGGCGCTCCCGGCGGTGCCCCGCAGGCGTTCCAGCAGTCCGGGACGTCGGCGCCCGCGTTCCCGCAGGAGACCGGCCGGCCCCCGGCCGGCGGCCCGCCCTCCGGCGGTCCCTCCTTCGGCGGTGGCGACGACGACTGGGTGCTCTCCCCGCCGTCGTCCTCGGGACCGGCCGGACCGGGTCAGGGCCAGGGCCCCGGCGGTCAGGGCGGTTACGGCTACCCGCACCCCGGCGCCGGCCAGGCGCCCGGCCCCGGCGGCTTCCCCCAGGCACCCCAGCGGACCACGTGGACCGCGACCATCGGCCCGGACCGCGAGTACTTCATGGCGATGATGCACCGCTCCGGCCCGGAGGCGGCGGGCCTGAACCTGCCCGCGTACTCCCCGGAGCAGCAGCGCACCCTCACCGGCAACCAGATCTCCATCGGGCGCCGCCGGCACTCCACCGGCGACACCCCCGACATCGATCTGTCGGTGCCGCCGGAGGACCCGGGTGTCTCGCACCAGCACGCGGTGCTGGTGCAGCAGCCGGACGGCAGCTGGGCGGTCGTCGACCAGAACTCGACGAACGGGACCACGGTCAACCTGTCGGAGGAGCCGATCCAGCCGTTCGTGCCGGTCCCGCTCCAGGACGGCGACCGGGTGCACGTGGGCGCCTGGACGACGATCACCGTCCGCCGGGGCTGACCGCGGGGCCCCGCCGGAACCGGAACACGGTCAGGGCATGGGCCAGGCGTACGGCCCGGCCGGGTCGTCCAGCCATGCCCAGGCGTGCTCGCCGCCGACCGTGACGCCGTACCGTCCGCGGTCCGGCTCGCCCTCGCGCTGCCACAGCGCGTACGCCTCCCGCGGGTCCAGGGTGCCGCGGGTCAGCGCGAGCAGGAAGTGGAACGGCTCCTGCTCGCGGGCCCGGCCCGGCAGCCCGGCCGGACAGACGGCCTCGGGCCGCTCCCTGCGTTCGCCGCGCAGCGGCACGAAGTAGGCGGCCGTGGGCAGGAAGCGGCCCTCCGCATGCTCCGCGTCCCGCACGGTCAGCGCGAGCAGGCCGGTGGCGAGCGGGGTGAGGACGCGGGCGCCGGGGCGGCACTGGGCGAGCCAGGCGCGCGGCACGGTGCGCAGCTCGCAGGTGGCGATGATCCGGTCGAAGGGGGCGCGTTCGGGCGCCCCGCGCGCGCCGTCGCCGGTGACCACGGCCGGGCGGTGGCCGGCCGCCGCGAGGTGGCGCCGGGCGGACTCGGTGATCTCCGGTTCCAGGTCGACGGTGGTGACGAGGTCGTCGTCGCCTAGCCGGTGGGCGAGCAGGGCCGCGTTGTAACCGGTGCCGGCGCCCACCTCCAGGACCCGGTCGCCGTCCTCGATCCGCAGGGCGACCAGCATCCGTGCCATCAGGGAGGGCTGGCTGCTGGAGGAGAGCAGTTCGCCGTCGCGCAGCCGGGTGGCCAGCGGTACGTCGGCGTAGGCACCGCGCACCCAGCGTTCCCGGGCCACCGGGTCGTGGCTCTCGCCCCAGCGGCGTTCGTAGCCGCGGGGCCCGGCGACGTAGTAGTAGGGCACGAACAGGTGCCGGGGCACCGTCGCGAACGCCTCCCGCCACACCGGGTCCTCGGCCCAGGCCCCCTCTGCGTCGATCTCCCGCACCAGCGCGGCCCGCGCTGCGGCGGCGAGCCCCTCGGTCTCGGTGTCGTAGACGCCCATGGTGTCCACAGTAGGGGCGGGCGGTGGCCGGTCCTAAGCCTTGAGTCCTGGGTCGCCCCGTCTGAGACCATGGACGGGTGAATGAGATTCGGCGCGGCACGCTTCAGGAGCAGACCTTCTACGAGCAGGTCGGCGGGGAGGAGACCTTCCGTCGGCTCGTCCACCGTTTCTACCGGGGAGTGGCCGAGGACCCGATCCTGAAGCCGATGTACCCGGAGGAGGATCTGGGCCCGGCCGAGGAGCGGCTGACCCTGTTCCTGATGCAGTACTGGGGCGGCCCCACCACCTACAGCGACAACCGCGGCCACCCCCGGCTGCGCATGCGGCACGCGCCGTTCACCGTGGACCGTGCGGCGCACGACGCCTGGCTGCGGCACATGCGGGCGGCCGTGGACGAGCTGGCGCTGTCCGAGGAGCACGAGCGGACGCTGTGGAACTACCTGACGTACGCCGCCGCCTCGATGGTGAACACCCCGGACTGACGGGCCCTCACCGAAGCCCGGATCCCGGTCACCCGCGCCGTTCCGCGGTCACGAGCTGCGGGGACCGGCCGGCGGCGGGACGGCACGTCGGTCGCTTCGGGTCGCGGTGGGACGTCGGTCACGTCGGGTCGCGGTGGGACGTCGGTCACTTCGGGTCGCGGTGGAACGTCGAGGCCGACCAGAAGTAACCGAGCACCGCGAGCCCAAGGCACCAGGCGACGGCGAGCCACCCGTTGTGGCCGATCCCGCTGCCCAGCAGCAGGCCCCGAAGGGTCTCGATGGCGGGGCTGAACGGCTGGTACTCCGCGACCGGCCGGATCCAGCCCGGCATCGCGTGGACCGGGACGAAGGCGCTGGAGAGCAGCGGCAGCAGAATCATCGGCATCGCGTTGTTGCTGGCGGCCTCGGCGTTCGGGCTGATCAGGCCCATGCCGACGGCGACCCAGGTGAGCGCCGTCGCGAAGAGCACGAGGAGCCCGAACGCGGCGAACCACTCCAGGACGGTGGCGTCCGCGGAGCGGAACCCGATGGCCACGGCGACGAGGCCGACGAGGACCACGCTCAGGACCGACTGCAGCACACTGCCGAGGACGTGCCCGACGAGCACGGAGCCGCGGTGGATGGCCATCGTGCGGAAGCGGGCGATGATGCCCTCGGTCATGTCGTTGGACACGGAGACCGCGGTGCCGACCACGGTGCTGCCGATGGTCATCAGCAGCAGTCCGGGGACGATGTAGGCGATGTACTCGGACCGGTCCGGTGCGCCACCGCCGATGCCCGCGCTCATGGTGTCGCCGAAGACGTAGACGAAGAGCAGCAGCAGCATGACCGGGGTGAGCAGCAAATTCAGGGTGAGCGACGGGTAGCGCCGGGCGTGCAGCAGGTTGCGCCGCAGCATCGTCGACGAGTCGCGTACGGCGAGGGAGAGGGAGCTGCTCATCGTCGGGCCTCCTTGGGCTGACTGGACTGACCCGGCAGGCCGGGCTGACCGGGCTGACCCGGCAGGCCGGGCTGACCGGGCTGACCGGGCTGACCGGGCTGACCGGGCAGGCTCGGCGGGCCGGACCGCCGGCCGGGGCCGGTGAGGGCGAAGAAGACGTCGTCGAGGTCGGGGGTGTGCACGCTCAGCTCGTCGGCCTCGATGCCGGCGGAGTCCAGCCGGTCCAGGATCGACCGCAGTTCGCGTTGTCCGCCCTCGCCGGGGATCTGCAGGGCGAGGGACTCGTCGTCCCGGGTGGCCTCCCGCAGGGCGCGGGCGGCGGACCGGTAGGCGGCCGGGTCGGCGAAGCGGAGCCGGACGTGCCCGCCGGGGATGAGCCGTTTCAGTTCCTCGGCGGTGCCCTCCGCCGCGATCCTGCCGTCGTTCAGCACGGCGATGCGGTCGGCGAGTTCGTCCGCCTCCTCCAGGTACTGGGTGGTGAGGAAGACGGTGACGCCGCCGGTGACGAGTTCGCGGACGATCTGCCACATGGTGTGCCGCGAGCGGGGGTCGAGGCCGGTGGTCGGCTCGTCGAGGAAGATGATCCGCGGGTCGCCGACCAGGGTCATGGCGATGTCCAGGCGGCGCTTCATGCCGCCGGAGTAGGTGGCGGCCGGCTTCTTCGCCGCCTCGGCCAGGCCGAACCGCTCCAGCAGCTCCGCGGCGACCCGCCGCCCCTCGCGCCGGGGCAGGTGGTGCAGGTCCGCCATGAGGAGCATGTTCTCCTCGCCGGTGATCAGGCCGTCGACGGCGGAGAACTGGCCGGTGACGCCGATGGCGGCGCGCACGGCCTGCGGGTCGGTGGCCAGGTCGTGGCCGCCGACGCGCAGGTCCCCGGCGTCGGCGGTGACGAGGGTGGAGAGGATCTTGACGGCGGTGGTCTTGCCGGCACCGTTCGGTCCGAGCAGGGAGAAGATCGTTCCTTGCGGCACGGCCAGGTCGACGCCGTCGAGGACGACCTTGTCGCCGTAGGACTTGCGCAGCCCGTTCGCCGCGATCGCCAGGTCGGTCATGGGGGTACTCCCTTTCCCAGGCTGCTTACAGGCTGCGGGCGGTGATGTCGCCGTAGGCGGTGGTGGCGTGGATGTTCAGTGCGGCGGCGCCGTCGGTGTTCAGCAGTGCGTTGTGGATCCGGCCGTAGGAGGTGCCGGCGTCCAGGGACGCGGAGACCCCGCGGGCGGCGCCGGCCGAGATCCCGCCGTGCTCGGTGCGCAGCGTGACCGTGCCGCGCACGGCCTCGGTGACGCTGATGTCGCCCTTCTGGGTGCTGATCTCCGCGGGGCCGCCCAGGCGGCCGACCGTGATGTCACCGGCGAGCAGGGTGAGGCGGGCGCCGTCGGTCTCGTCGAGCTTGACGGTGCCCTGCGCGCCCTCGAAGGTGACGTCGCCGAGCCGGCCGACGCCCCGGAACTCGGCGCTGGCCGCCTTCGCCTCGACGCGGGAACCGGCGGGGAGCTGGATGGTCACCTCCACGGCCCCGGACGGACCGAGGATCTGGTTCTTCGCCGACACCCCGATCCGCAGGACGCCCTCGCCGTACTCGACGGTGGCCTGCTCGGCCGCCTTCACGTCACGGCCCCGGGAGGCGTCCAGGGGCAGGATCTCGACCGTGGCGTCGGCCCGGTCGGCGGCGATGATCTGGATCCGTCCCGCGGGGATGTCGAGGCGGGCGGTGACGGGGGTGGTGGTGTCGAACTTCTGCATCGTGTTCTCCATGGCTCGTCGTTTCGAACAATGGAAACGCTACGTTGCATTCAAGGATGCCTCAATAACCTTGTTGCGCCATGCGGAAGTTCACGCAGCTCAGAGGCGGAAAATCGTTGCAACGGATCCGAACTTAACGCAACAGAATGCAAGACTCCGTTGCAACGGAATGAGAGTGAACGCTATGACGGCAAGGTGGACGCCACGCCGGGAAGAGAAGACGGGCCACCGGACCGGGGCCCGGACACACGGGACCGGCGCTCGGAAGGGGCCGGACCGGGGGACCCGGAAGACGCGGGCCGGCGCTCGGAAGGGACCGGACCGGGGCCCGGAAGACGCGGGCCGGCGCTCGGAAGGGACCGGACCGGGGCCCGGAAGGCACGGGACCGGCGCTCGGAAGAGGGCGGACCGGCGCCGGGGAGAAAGACGGGTGCGGGTCAGCGCACGCTGAGGCCGAAGGCGCCGAGCCCCGACGGGCGCACGGCCACCGAGCCGTACGGCGTACGCAGCCGCAGCCACGCCCCCGAGGAGAACAGCCCGGCGCCCCCGGAGCCGGTGCCCGGCCGCAGGAAGCCCAGTGACTGAGCCGCGTGCACGGCCCGGACGGGCAGCCGGGTGCCCTTGATCTCCCGGGACCAGATGTCCCGCCCGATCCGGTCCAGCGCCGCGCGGGTACGCCCCTCTGGGCCCAACTCCTCGGTGCGGGAGCGGAATTCGGCGACGGCCGCGGCGACGGTGGCACGCAGCGCGTCCGGTGCGGGCAGCCCGGACTCGGCCTGCCAGCCGGTGCGCGGCGGCAGCACACCGGCCCACGGCGGTCCCGTGACCGCGCCCGGGACGGCGGCGGTGACCGCGCGCTCGTCCACGGACTCCAGGAACTCACCGGCGGAGACGGTCACGTCGAGAGTGACGTCGAGGCCGTTCTCGTACGGCTTGGCCAGCCGCACCGCGCGGACGGCCAGAACCTCGAAGGACGGCGGCCGGCCGAAGACGGCGAGGGCGGTACCGGCCGCCTGCAGTCGCACCGCCGCTCCACGGTCGTAGTGGAGCAGCCGGGAGAGGAAGGCGGCGAGGTCCGCCGCCTCCGTCTCGTCGGCCAGGTGCAGCACCGTCATGCGGCGACGGCCTCCTCGTCGGCCGCGTCCGTGTACCGCTGGAGGAACTCGCGCTCCTCCGGGGTGATCCGGCGCGGCCGCTGGGTCTCGAAGTCGAACGGCACGATGACCGTCGAGGCCCGCACGTAGACCGACTCGTCGTCCTTCACCTCGTAGGAGACGGTGAAGGACGCGGCCTTGATCGCGGTGATCCACAGCTCGATGCCCACGGGTGTCGGCCGGTGGACGAGCTGCCGCTTGTAGTCGATCTCATGGCGCGCGACCACGGACCCCTGCTTGGACTCCTTGCCCCGCAGGGACAGGAAGTCGATGCGGGCCTCCTCCAGGTAGCGGAGGAAGACCGCGTTGTTGACGTGGCCGTAGGCGTCCATGTCCGACCAGCGCAGTGGGCAGCGGTAGAGGTGCCGCAAGATCGATCAGCCCCGGGTCAGCTTCTTGTAGGTCGCACGGTGCGGACGGGCCGCGTCCGCACCGAGGCGCTCGATCTTGTTCTTCTCGTACGACTCGAAGTTGCCCTCGAACCAGAACCACCGCGACTCGCCCTCGTAGGCGAGGATGTGCGTGGCGACCCGGTCGAGGAACCACCGGTCGTGGGAGACGACGACGGCGCAGCCGGGGAAGTCCAGCAGCGCGTTCTCCAGGCTGGAGAGGGTCTCGACGTCGAGGTCGTTGGTCGGCTCGTCGAGGAGCAGCAGGTTGCCGCCCTGCTTCAGGGTCAGCGCCAGGTTGAGCCGGTTGCGCTCACCGCCGGAGAGCACCCCGGCCGGCTTCTGCTGGTCCGGGCCCTTGAAGCCGAAGGCCGACACGTACGCGCGGCTCGGCATCTCGACCTGGCCGACGTTGATGTAGTCGAGCCCGTCGGACACGACCTCCCACAGCGTCTTCTTCGGGTCGAGGTTGGCCCGGCTCTGGTCGACGTAGGAGATCTTGACGGTCTCGCCGACCTTGATGTCACCGGAGTCCGGCGTCTCCAGGCCCTGGATCATCTTGAACAGCGTGGTCTTGCCGGCGCCGTTCGGGCCGATGACACCGACGATGCCGTTGCGCGGCAGGGTGAAGCTCAGCCCGTCGACGAGGACCTTCTCGCCGAAGGCCTTGCTGAGCTTGTCGACCTCGACGACCACGTTGCCCAGGCGCGGGCCCGGCGGGATCTGGATCTCCTCGAAGTCCAGCTTCCGCATCTTGTCGGCCTCGGCGGCCATCTCCTCGTACCGCGCGAGACGGGCCTTGGACTTGGCCTGGCGCCCCTTGGCGTTGGAGCGGACCCACTCCAGCTCTTCCTTGAGCCGCTTCTGCCGCTTGGCGTCCTTCTGGCCCTCGACCTTGAGGCGGGCGGCCTTGGTCTCCAGGTACTTGGAGTAGTTGCCCTCGTAGCCGTGCAGGCGGCCGCGGTCCACCTCGCAGATCCAGCCGGCGACGTTGTCCAGGAAGTACCGGTCGTGGGTGACCGCCACGACGGTGCCCGGGTACTTGGCCAGGTGCTGCTCCAGCCAGTTCACGGACTCGGCGTCGAGGTGGTTGGTGGGCTCGTCGAGGAGCAGCAGGTCGGGCTGCTCCAGCAGCAGCTTGCAGAGCGCGACGCGGCGCTTCTCACCGCCGGAGAGGTTGGTGACGGGCCAGTCGCCGGGCGGGCAGCCCAGGGCGTCCATGGCCTGCTCCAGCTGGGCGTCGAGGTCCCAGGCGTTCGCGTGGTCCAGCTCCTCCTGGAGCTTGCCCATCTCGTCGAGCAGCGCGTCGGAGTAGTCGGTCGCCATCAGCTCGGCGATCTCGTTGAACCGGTCGAGCTTGCCCTTGATCTCGGCGACACCCTCCTGGACGTTCTCCAGGACGGTCTTCTCGTCGTTCAGCGGGGGCTCCTGGAGCAGGATGCCGACGCTGTAGCCGGGCGAGAGGAAGGCGTCGCCGTTGGACGGCTGCTCCAGTCCCGCCATGATCTTCAGCACGGTCGACTTACCGGCACCGTTCGGACCGACGACGCCGATCTTCGCCCCCGGCAGGAAGCTCAGGGTGACGTCGTCGAGGATCACCTTGTCGCCGTGCGCTTTGCGCGCCTTGCGCATGGTGTAAATGAACTCAGCCAAGAGAAACCGTCCGGCAGCTTGAAATCTGGCAGTGGGCAGATACACCCCATCTTGCCGTACGGCCACCCCTGGGCGGAAACCCGTTAGACCGGGGCGCTCTGACCTGGGCTTTCGCTGATGACGGCGGTGGCTCGCCTGTCACTGCCGGTCACGGTCGGTCGGCCTCGGCCACCCTCGCACGGCCCGGAGACGGCCCAGGAACGATCACTCGTCATCCGCCTGCCACTCGTCGAGCCGGACCCTCCTCACCTGATGGTTGCGTGCGTCGAGCCAGTGGACGACACCCGTGACGGCGGCCCCGAGGGCAGGCAGCTCCTTCCCGAGCGGCGCGGCCGTGATCTCGACCGGCCCCACCGCATCGGGCACACCTTCTGTACGTGTGAAGATCCGGAACGGCTGACGGCTCCCGGCCTTCCCGGTGATCCGGGTACCCCCGGGCAAGGCAGCGACGGTCGCCGCCCAGCTCCGCCGCTCCGTGCCCCTGGCCGGCACTTCAGGGCCCGTGAGCCTCGCGCGCTCATCCGTTGCCAGATCATGACGCCCCGGGCGGGTCGGCGCTTGGAAGGCGCCTGGCGAGATCACCGGCAGATCCTCCGACCCGGTGCTTCCGGGAGGTGGAGCGGGAAAGTTCCGCGCCTTCGACGGGCATCCGACACAGGAGCGGGCGACACGGGGCGGCTGAAGCCGCACGCCCGGGGTATTCGCCCGGACATGCTTGCCTTGGTCGCCTACCGCTCGTACCACGGCGCGACCACCGTGTGGGCCTTCGTCGTTGCCGTTCTCATCGTGCTGGTGGCGGGTTGGTACATCCGGCATCGCAGGTAGGTGCGACACCCGTTTCAGGGGCCGATCCGCGATGACAGCGGCCATGGATCGCTGCGGCTGTATGCCCGCACCTACTCCGTCGGGAACCGCGGCGATCCGGGGGCGTCCGCTGTCGTCGATGTCAGGCGTGGATGTCAGCTCGCCCTTCGATGCCTGTGGTCGGTCGTGTTGCTCGTTCGGGTGCGCACCTCGTGCAGGTTCCAGTCCGAATATCCAGACTTGACCTCGCGATATGTCTCCTGGTGAAGGTGAAAGAACATGCCGACGTACGTCACCTTGCTGAGCTGGACCGATCAAGGGGCCCGAAACTACAAGGACACCGCGAAGCGCGCCGAGACCTTCGGTTCAGCGGTACAGAACCTCGGGGCGAAGCTCCTGAGCATCTTCTGGACCGTAGGCCCGTACGACCTCGTGGCCATCGTCGAGGCGCCCGACGACGAAACCGCCACTGCGGCACTCCTGCAACTCGGCGGGGCGGGCAACGTCCGTTCCACGACTCTGCGGGCCTTCGATCGGGAGGAGATGGAGCACATCATCGCCAAGGCGGCCGGCTGACGATCTCTGGCCACGTCACACAGTGGGTTCTGGGCGGCCATGGCGCGGTGACCTCTTCGCCCCGAAGCAACCTGGGCGAGAGCTGGGTCCTGAACCGGCGGTCCTCGGGCCTGCGCAGATGGTCGGCAGACGTTCGGGGGCGTCCGCCGGTGTGCGTCTGGGTTGTCACTCAGTCAGACACTCCCCCGCTCAACGGTCCATGGCCAACAGGTACGTTGTCAGTGCCCGCGTCTATGGTCTCAAGCGCGCGGTCGGCTTCCGGGGGTTCCAGCTCTGAAGGGATGGCTTCATCCCCGGCCTGTCAGGGGGCGGCTCGGAGACTCGTCCGGGACCTAACCGACGGCCGGGCTTCGTCGATGGCCACGAGGTGACCTGCCAGCGCCGGCCGCGCACCCTCTCCCGGGGGCGGACGCACGCGTCGGTGGGGTCGCGGGCGGCGTTCGGGAGCCGCCCCCAGGCGACGCCGGCTGTGCCGTCGTCGAAGTCCAGACCACGCAGTGCGATCCGGCCGAGGACCTCGGCTCCTTCACAAGTGATCGCCCAGTGGCCGCCCTTCTCTTGGCCGTAAGAGATCGCCCCGCGCAGGTGTATGAGTCACCTGCCAGGAAGGCGCACAGGGTTTGGCGGACCCTCAATCGGAGCTCCTGTCCTAAGGTCGCGCCTGGTCACTTCCACCAAATCCTTTGACCAATTGAAAAGCATCTGACGCCCGCCCAGGATCTCTCTCATGAGAGTGTCCCTAAGCTCTGGAGTCATGTCAGGCTCAGATAACCGGATGCTAAGGGCGACATCCGAGGTAGCACCGGGGAGATTCTGGTGGATCGCGCGGGAAAGCTGTGACACCTCGTCTGCCCCCACCATCATCACGGCAGGCAAGGCGGAACGTACTGCCCTAGTGGCTTGCTGCATTTCATCCACGAGGACTGCCGTATCGTCAGGAACGGGATATAGCCCAACTCCTGTAGCCGCATCCGTCACGGCTACTGCGAGGTGGTACAGATCGTTTATCTTGCCGATTAGCTCGCTGTATGCCGCCCGCCGATTCTCGTACTGCCACTGCTTGTACTGATTCCGGCCCGCTAAGTGGCCGGTTACGAACGCAGTGCTGAGCGTACCGACAACACCGATACCGGCTCCTAGTAGTCCTGCGACAGCTGCATCCATTGCAGCAGTGTGCCTGATGCTGCGTGGGAGCATGCAGCAAGTACCAGCTTTCCGGGGTATAGGTCCGAGCTGCGTCGAGTGGCCTCGGGGAGCATCACATGACCCGGAGACGGCCCACGGTTGATCGTCACGGACCAGCCAGTCGACCGACCGCGGACACCTTCGATTCGGGCCGCGTGAACCTCAGCCGCCGACAGTCCGCCACGATGGTTGGCGCGCCGACCGACCACGCAGGCGTCGCCTCGCTGTACCCCTACCAGCCTCAGCCGCGCTGCCATGGCGTCGGCCAGAGCAAGCTGTGTCGGCCGAGCCGTGACGACGATGCCTGAGCCCTCAGCTCGGGAAGCTAGGGGCGTCAGGGGGAGGTTGCCGAACCGGCCTGGGGTGATGCCGTGCCGGAGCCTGGATCTCCGCCGGCCTGCTCCCCGCTGTTCCCCCGCATGATCTGGCACTGATCTGACACGGCCGCGTCGTCGAGCAGCACGGTGAGTTCCCTCAGGTCGTTCGCCACCATGGCTTGAGCGAGGCGTCCGGCGATGGCCACGACCTCTGGCCAGTTCGCTGTCAGTCGGGCGGCTTCGCTCACGAGCCCGAGCGTAGCGACCGCAGCTCGTGGAGGCGTCGGCGCTCTCGGAGCACCGCTTCAGGAGTTCGATCCGGATCGGCTCTGGCTGCCGTCATCGACCGATGCGACAGCCGCGGGCGCGGGCGAGGTCATTGCGGGCGCGGAGGGTGTCGGGGCGGTCGCCGTCCAGTGCCCTCGGGCGCCCTCGCACGCCCCGGAGACGCCCCCCAGAGAGATCGGTCGAGCGATCGGGCCGTGACCGTGGGTGTCAGGCGCCCCTGGGGACGATGCTCACCGCGCGGTAGTCGTACCCGTCCTGCTTGAAGCCGGGTGCTTCCCAGACGAGGTCGACTTCTTGCCCTGGTGACAGCGTGTGGAAGCCGGACGTCTGGATGTCGGAGTAGTGGCCGAAGCACCCTCCGGGAGTCTCGGGCGAGTCGAGCACGCCCCATCCCTCCTCGTCGCTCCACTCACGCACGGTCGCGGTCACGGTTGCGGGGACCTTACGGGTCCCTGTGCGGCGACGCATCTGTCTCTCCCCTTCCACAAGCCCACGAAGAGCCTGACCTGTTCGGACGCACACGGTGCTCCGGGGAGCACTGTGCCACCCGGAGAACGCCAACCCCTCACTGGGGCATCGGGTGAGCGGAGGGGGGACGCCGGCCGAAGGGGTGACCGGTGGGCCGGCAGGGCTGCACGCGGGGCCCTGCCGCGGTGAACTGTGCCGCGGCTAGGGTGCTTTCGCGTCCCCACCGGCCAGGAACGGACGCAGCAGCGTGAGCAGGGCGCGGGGGCGGTGCAGCGGGATGATGTGGCCGCAGTCTTCGATGACGTGTCCGGTGAGATCGTCGGCGACCGGGCGGAGCTGGCGTTCCAGTGCCGCACCGACGGGCCGGGCGCCCACCGTCATCGTCGGCACCGTCAGGCGGGCAGCAGCGACCGCCTGCTCGATCTGTACCGCGCTCTCCGGCAGCGCCCGGTAGTACGAGAACGCGCGGCTCAGCGCCTGGCGGCCGGTGTACGCGCGGACGAAGGCGTCCCGGAGGGCGGGGCGCACCCCGTCACCGAGCGTACCGGCGCGCAGAAACCAGTCGACGTAGACGGCTTCGTGGCCCTCCAGCACGGTCTCGGCAAGGCCGGGCGCGGCGGAATGGAAGCCGAACCACCACGGCGGCCCGTCGGCAAGGAATTCCTCGGCGCCGGGCAGCCTGCCCAGAAGTGCCTCCATGACGACCAGGCGCCGGACGAGACCGGGGCGGCGCAGGGCGAGGAGGAAGGCCGGCGCGGTACCCGCGTCGATGCCCACCACCGCAGCCGAGGACACGCCGAGCGTGGTGAGCAGCGCCGCGGCGTCCTCGGCCAGGGTTCCCGCGTCGTATCCGGACGCTGCCCGGCTGCTCGCGCCGAACCCGCGCAGGTCCGGCGCGATGACGCGGTAGCGGCCGGACAGGCCGGCCATGACGTCCGTCCACACTTCCCAGGTGTGCGGGAAACCGTGCAGCAGCAGGACGGCCGGCCCCGATCCGGCGAGAGCGACGTTCAGTTCGACACCGTTGACGAGGACGCGCCGCAGCTCGGGCATGGAGAGGCTCCCGGTGTGGTGAGGAACAGTGACCATGTCACGCTAAGGAACTAACCTGGCTCCTCCAAGACGGCACTTTCCCTTCAGGTGGTGAGCCGTGAGTGACCACATCGAGCCCGGCGAGCGGGGTGATGTGCTGAATCCGCTCTGCCCGACCCGCCGGCTGCTCGACCGTATCGGCACCAAGTGGACGTCGATGGCGGTCAAGGTGCTGGCGCAGGAGGCGCCGGACGAGCTCCGTTTCGCGGAACTGCGGCGCCGTGTCCCCGGCATCTCACAGAAGATGCTGTCCGTCACCCTGCGGAGTCTCGTCCGCGACGGCCTGGTCGCGCGCCGAGTGGAACCCACCGTGCCACCCGCCGTCCACTACCGGCTCACCGAGCTCGGCCTGTCCCTCGAAGGACCGCTCTCCGGCCTGCGGGTCTGGGCCGAGACACACATGCCGGAGATCGACCGCAGCAACCAGCTCGCCGACGAGTCATCCCCCGATTAGGGCGTGGACCGAACGTGCCGGTCACAGAAGTTCGTTGAGGACCGCGACAAGAACGGCCGCCTCGTGGCGGACCGCGGGCTCGCCGTACCTCGTGGCCACGGCGCGGCGCGGCGCGTTCCCAGGCGATCAGCGGTGCCTTCCGAGGCGATCGGTGGCGCACTCGCAGCTCGAGGTGCACTTCCTCCGCACCGCCTGGGCGGCAGGGTCCGACGGTGGCTGACGGCCGACGTCCCGGGTCGCGAGGCGGGTCAGTCGGTCGTCTCCGTCTCCTTGCGGCGCAGGACCACCAGGACCGCGCCGCCGATCACGACCAGGCCGATCGCCACTCCGGCGATCAGCGGGGTGATCGCGGAGCCGCCGGTCGCGGCCAGGTCGGTGGTGTCCACGGTGGTGCCGCCCACCGTGGCCGGGCTGGGCTCGTTGCGCAGCTGAGCCGTCTGCGTGGTGATCGCGCCCTGGGTCTTGCAGTCCAGGACACCGGTGAAGCGGCGGCTGAAGCCGTACGGGCCGGTGATCGTGAAGTCGTATGCCTGGTCCTCCTGGAGCGGCACGGTCACCGTGCGGGACGCGCCCGCGGGGATCGTGTGCCCGGCCCCCATCAGCTGGAAGGTGAACGGCTCGTCACCCTTGTTGACCGTGCTGATGTCCACGCCGCCCTTGGCGCAGTTCTTGCGGGCCGACACCGCCGGCACGGCTCCCTCGGCCGCCCAGCCCGCCGTCACGGTCGCGGAGACGGTGGACTCGCTGGAGCCGGCCAGGATCTGCGTCTGGCTGCGGCTCTCGGCGGCGAAGGCCCGGCCCACCGGCACGGTCGTCGACGCCTGCACGGTCAGCTGCGCGGTGCCGCCCCCTCCGTCGGCCTGCTCGGGGGCGTCGGCCGCGGGCTCGGGGACGTCGAAGAACAGCCGGCTGCCGTCCTTCGCCGAGGTGATCACCTTGCCGTTCCTGTCGACGACCCGCACCCCACTGCCGGTCATGTCCACCGGCGTGCCCACCGTCACCGCGCTCGCGTTGGTGTGCACGGTCACCGGTCCGAGCCGGTCGCCGGGCCGGCCGGAGACCGCCGGCGGGTCCAGGCTGAGCGACGCCTTCGGCTCGGCGATGCTCCGGGCGCTCTTCTCCAGGTAGTCGGCGAGCTTCTCCGCCTGCGGGTCGACGGCGTCGACCTCGGCTCCGTCGGAGTAGCGCCAGATGGCCACCTGGGTGCCGGCCGCGGCGTCCTGCTCGGTCAGCCCGCTCGTGCCGGCCTGCCGGGCGAGCGAGGCGAGGTCGTTGACCTGGGGGTAGGAGTGCTGCAGGATCCAGCGGATCCGGCCCGCGTCCTTGTTGGTGCCCAGCGAGGTGCCGCTCCAAGGCGTCTCCTGGTATCTGGCGTCCCGCTGGGTCGGGTTGTGGAGGTCGACGCAGTAGGTCTGCAGGGTGCCGCCGCCGTCCACGGACATCTCGAAGAGTCCCGCCGACACCCGCTGGTCGCCGCCGTCCCCGTGGATCACGGCCTCGCCGAAGGTCTTCAGGCCGTTGATCGTGGCCGTCGCCCCGCCCTGGGTCTGCGGGGTCTCCTCGGCCACCGCCGTACCGGCGCCGGACAGCACGCCGGCGGCCACGATGCCGGACACCGTCGTGGCGGCGGCCAGACGGTTCTTCCCGGTGGACCGGCAGAACCCAGAGAGCGCAGCAAGCACAGAATTCCCCTTCGAGCAGGACCCGTTGGACGTGGGGGACGGTCCCACCAGCAGAATCAGCAGCCCCTAGGGGCACGCCCGGCATCCTATGGATCAGCCGGAGCCCGACCCGCCGGTCGGATGATCCGATGGCCGATCCGATCCGTAATCGTTATCGCCGGGACCGTCCACAGGCCGCCCGTATCGACAAATCCACTGGTGGGCACTGGGTGTTCACGCGCTACGCACAGGACGTCCAGAGCCGGCCGGCATCCGTCCGCCGGGCGTGCGCGTCGCCTGACGTCACGTCACCACGGCTGCCGCGTCATCCTGTTGCTGAGCGGGGACGGGCTGCCCGTCCGCCGGGCGCGGTGTCTCCCAGTCCGGCTCCGGCCGGGCCGCCGACGGCGCTCCCTCCGGTTTCGCCGCGCGCTGGAAGAGCGCCGTACCGCGTGCGAGGTCGTGGCCGAGCGCCACGGCGTCGATGTCTGCGGAGGCCCACTGCTGCTGGCCGTCGCGCGCCTCCGTGCGCACCTTCAGCCGGCCCTGGACGACGACCGGCTGGCCCACCTCCACACACGCGGCCACGTTGACCGCGAGCTGGCGGTTGGCCCACACCGTGAAGAAGTTGGTGTGCCCGTCCGTCCACGCGCTCTTCTCCCGGTCCCAGTAGCGCGCGGTCACCGCGAGCCGGAACCGGGCCGACGGTCCCGCCGCCAGTTCGCGGTACACCGGCCGGGTCGCCACGTTCCCCACCACGCAGACGATGGTCTCGTTCATGTCCTCGCTCCCCTCCCCGCCCGTCCCCTTCCGGCCGGACGGACATGCGCACGGGCCCGTCCCGTACGGCTGCGTCTGCCGTGCCGGCGCGTACGACTGCCGTACGCGGCCCACACGTCCCGGCGACCGCCCGCACGCGCCCCGCCGTGTCTCCTGCCGGGACCCGGATCCGCGGTGCGATCGCCGTGACCTCAGACTGCCTCCGCCGGGCCGAGCCCGCTGAGCGCTGTGGACGGCCACCCGCCTGTGGAGAACTCCGCCACCCGCACGAGTGGCCCCCGCTCCCCACGCCCCTCGTCCACCCGGCACCGACCGCCCCTCCTCAACAGGTCACCACCGGCCGCCCCGCCCCTCCTCAACAGGTCACCACCGGCCGCCCCGCCCCTCCTCAACAGGTCACCACCGGCCGCCCCGCCCCTCCTCAACAGGTCACCACCGGCCGCCCCGCCCCTCCTCAACAGGTCACCACCGGCCGCCCCGCCCCTCCTCAACAGGTCACCACCGGCCGCCCCGCCCCTCCTCAACAGGTCACCACCGGCCGCCCCGCCCCTCCTCAACAGGTCACCACCGGCCGCCCCGCCCCTCCTCAACAGGTCACCACCGGCCGCCCCGCCCCTCCTCAACAGGTCACCACCGGCCGCCCCGCCCCTCC
>NZ_WWJT01000115.1 GCF_009865385.1 Streptomyces sp. SID486
GGCCCGCACGCCCCTCAGGTCCCGCATGGCCCGAACCCCCCTCAAGTCCCGCAAGGCCCGAACCCCCCTCAAGTCCCGCAAGGCCCGGGCGCCCCGCAAGGCCCGGGCGGGCGGGTCGTGCGCGTCTCGCCGGTGCCGCGCACACCTCTGGGCGGACCCGGCCTCGCGGAGCTGCTCGCCGCGCACCGGGTGCCGGGCGCCTGCGTCGCCGTGCTGGAGGGCGGCCGGCTGGTGGCGGTCGAGGCGGCGGGCAGCGACGGCGCGGGCCGGCCGGTCACCCCGCGCACCGCGTTCCCCGTGGGCGCGCTGAGCCGGCACGTCGTGGCGCTGGGCGTGCTGCGCCTGGTGGACGAGGGGCTGCTGGCGGTGGAGGCAGGCCGCCCCGGAGACACCCCGGCCACCCTGGCGGGGCTGCTCGGCCGCAGCCGCGCAGGCGCCGCTGCCCCGTCGCTGCCGGTACTGCTGGAGGAGGCCACGGGCGAGGCGTTCGGCCCGCTGATGCGGCGTCTGGTGCTCGGACCGCTCGGCCTGGACGACAGCTGCTTCGGCGGCCCCCCGACCGGCCCGAACGGCAGGACCGGCGCGCCGGCGGCCCGCCTCGGCCACGACACCGCCGGCCGCGCGCTCGACGCAGCCCGCCCGGACCCGGCTCCGGACGAGCTGTGGAGCACCGCCACCGATCTGGCGGAGGTGGCGCTGGAGTTGCGGCGTTGCGTGCTCGGCGCCCCCCTCGCGCTGCTCGGCCGGGACACCGCGGCCCGCATGCTCGCTCCGGGCTCCGGCCGCCTCTACGGCCTCGCCACGACGGTGCACACCCCCGGTGCCGACACGGAGTTCGGCTACGAGGCGGCCTCGCCCGGTCACTACGCCGCCTCGGCGCTCCGGCTGCGCACGGGCCGCGGACTCGTCGTGCTGGCCAACGGCCGGGCCGGGGGCCGTGCGAGGAAGGCGGTCGAAGACCGGCTGAGGAACGTGTGGCAGTCGGCGGCGGACCGCAGGACGGCCGGTGACGCAACGTGGCGGAACCCGGAGAATCCGCAGGAAGGGAATGAAGTGATGGGAACGTAGCGTGAGTTGATGTGTAACTGTGTTGCCAAGATCAGGCCTACTCCACACAATGTCTGCGCAATGTCTTCGCGGGGGGCGGGGCGTGCGCGGTCCTGGGAGGAGGCGGTGTGGCGCCCCGATTGTCGTTCCAGGTGCTGGGCCCGCTCAAGGTGAGTGTGGACGGCCGGCCACTGCTGCTGCGCAGCGCACGCCAGCGCACGGTGCTGGCCGTGCTGCTGCTCACTCCCGGACGCGCCGTCTCGGTGGACGCTCTCGCGGACGCCGTCTGGCACAGCGATCCGCCCGCCACCGCGCGCAACCAGATCGCCATCTGTGTCTCCGCACTGCGCAAGACGTTCCGCGACGAGGCGGGCGCCGACGGCCTCATCGAGACCCTGCTGCCCGGCTACGTGCTGCACCGGGAGGACCACTACGTCGACGTGGCCGACCTGTACGAGTCGGCCGCCGCCGCCCGGGCCGCCGCCGAGGCCGGGGACGCGGACGAGGCCGCGGCCCGCTTCGAGGACGCCCTCGCGCTGTGGTCGGGGCCGGTGCTCGACGGCATGGACGGCAGCGCGCTCAGCGACATGGTCGACCGGATCTCCGAACTGCGGATCAACCTGACCGAGGAGTACGCGGCCGTCCAGCTCAAGCGGGGCCGGCACCGCTCGGTGGTGGAGTGCCTGAGCCCGCTCGTCGCCGAGCACCCGCTGCGCGAGAACGCCCGCGCCGGCCTGATGCAGGCGTACCACCTGCTGGGCCGCCGGTCCGACGCGCTGGACACCTACCGGGAAGGGCGCCGCATCCTCGTCGCGGAGCTGGGCGTCGAGCCGGGCGCCGAACTGCAGGAAGTGCACCGCACGGTACTGGAGGGCGACGGCCGGCCCCCGGCGCGGGCCGCCGCCGTACCGGACACCCCGGTCGTTGCCGACACCGCGCCCGGCCCCGTCGCCGTGACCGTGCCCCGCCAGCTCCCGCTGTCACCCGAACCGTTCGTCGGCCGCCAGGACGAACTCGACCTGCTGCAGCGGCTCGTACCGCCCGCTCCGGGGTACGCCGGCGGTGTGACGGTCCGGATCGCGACGGTCAGCGGCACCGCGGGGGCCGGCAAGAGCGCGCTCGCCCTGCACTGGGCCGACCGTGTCGCGGGCCGGTTCCCCGACGGCCAGCTCTACCTGGACCTCCAGGACCCCGACGGCCCCGGCGCACCCGAGGCGATCCTGGAGCGGGCGCTGCGCGCGCTCGGGGTGCCCGGATCCTCGATCCCCGCCGGCGTCGAGGACCGGGCCGCGCTCTACCGCAGCACCCTCGACGGCAGACGCCTGCTCGTCGTCCTCGACGACGCCCGCTCCGTGGACCAGGTCCGCCCGCTGATCCCCGGCCGCGGCCCCGCCCGGGTCCTCGTCACCAGCCGGGACCCGCTGAACGGGCTCGCCGGCACGTTCGCCGTGGCCCGGGTGGAACTGGGCGCCATGAGCCCGGCCGAGTCCCTTGACCTGCTCGCCGCCACCATCGGCGAGAGCCGGGTGACGGCCGAACCGGCCGCCGCACAGCTCCTGGTGGACCTGTGTGACCGGCTTCCGCTGGCGCTGCGGGTCGTCGGCACCCGGCTGCTGTCGGACCGGCGGTGGTCGCTGCGCCAGATGGCCGCCCAGATGGAGGACCGCCGCGAACGGGTGAGCGTGCTCAGCCCGGGCGAGAGCGGGGTGCGCTCGGGTGTCTGGCTCGGCTACCGGGCGCTGTCGGTGCAGGCCGCGCGGCTCTACCGGCAGCTGAGCATGCTGGACGTGCCCGACTTCCCGGCCTGGATCGGTGTGCCCGTGCTCGGCGTCACCCCCGACACGTCCGAGCGACTGCTGCACCGCCTCGTCGAGGCTCAGCTCCTGGAGATCCGCCCCGCCCCGGGCGGCGGGACCCGCTTCCGCTTCCAGGAGCTGATGCGGCTGTTCGCACGGGAGCGGTGCCTGGCCGAGGACAGCGAACAGGAGCGCGCGCAGACCCTGGAAAGGGTCCTGACCGCCGTGCTCACCCTGGTGTACGCGGCCCAGGAGCAGCTGTACGGCAAGGGCGAGGCCCCGCACGGCGGCCCGGCGCACACCAGGCCGGTCCCGGGCGAGACGGTCAGCGAACTCGTCGCCGACCCCATCGAGTGGTTCGAGGGCGAACGGGAGCTGCTCGGCGCCCTGGTGGCCCAGGCGGTGCGCGACGGACAGGCGGACCGCGCCTGGCTCCTCGCGGTGGGAGCGGTTCCGTTCTACGAGACCCGTAACTACCTGGAGGACTGGCGGCGCACGGCCGAGTCCGCCCTGGAGGGGGCCCGGCGGACGGGCGACACCCGTGGGGCGGGCACCATGCTCCGTTCCCTCGGGACACTCGCCATCTACGAGCGCCGCTACGAGGAGGCGCGGGAACTGCTGCTCACCGCCCTGGCCCATCTGGAGGGGAGCGACGACACCCAGGGGCGGGCCATCGTCCGGCGCAACCTCGCGGTGTGCGCCCGCTTCTTCGGCGACCTCGCCGAGGCGGCCCGCTACTGCGAGGAGTCCCTCGTGCTGTTCCGCCGGTCCGGGGACAACTCGGGCCTGTCGCACGCGCTGGGGCTGCTCGCCCAGATCGAGATCGAACAGGGTGACCCCGAGCGGGGCGTGGAGCTGAGCAACCAGGCGATCGAGGTCAGTTACGAGGCCGGGTCGCTGCGCAGCCGCACCCAGAACCTCTACCGGCTCGCCGAGGCGCTGCTGGGCGCGGGCCGGTCGGCGCAGGCCGAGCGGATCTGCCACGACGTGGTGGGTCTCACCCGCGGCCAGGGCGACCGGCTCGGCGAGGCCCACGGCCTGTGCGCCCTGGGCGAGGCTCAGTGGCGGCAGAACGAGCCGCACAAGGCCCGCGCCAGTCTGCTGCGGGCGCTGCGGCTCGCCGAGGACGTGGGCGACCGGTTCCTGCAGGCCCGGATCGTCACCCATCTCGCCTGCGCCGAAGCGATCAGCGGCGGCACCGGGGCGGGCGAACCCCTGGACTGGGCCCAGGAGGAGTTCCGCACCCTCAACGCACCGCTGTGGGAGCGACGGGCCGGCCGGCTGCGTGAGGTCCTGGAGTCGCACGACAAGGTCCGGCCCATCGAGGGATCGGTCCTGGCCTGTCTGCTCGCCGACCGCTGAGCCGCGCGCCGCTCTCCCCCTCACCGGCGCCCCGGGCCGACGTCACGTCCAGGGCAGGTCGGTCTGCTGGGCGCTGCGCTGCGCGCTGATCCCGGTCCACGGCAGATCACCCGTACCCGGCCCGGCACCCACGGCGAGAAGCAGCGGGAGAAAGAGGAGCGCGGTGCCGGCGAGCGCAGTGGCGATCGTACGGGGTTTACGCATGTAGGAATCTCCTCGGATTTTCGGGAAAGGCTGGGGTGAATGCCTGTGCCGGATTTCTTGAGAGCATCCTAGGTGCGCTCGCTTTTGATGCGCTTTCGCTGCTGTTTCGTGTACTCGAAATCGACACGATAACGTGCGGAAAGCGCCCGCGGATACGGTTCTGGAGTGTAGTCGGCAGGACGTTTCGCGGGATGGGGAGTGCGCTGTGCTGAACTGTGCTGGTGTGGCCTTCCGGCCCGTCGAAGGGCCCGCCGGACCGGCTGCCGTACCGGCCCTCGACCGGGCTGCCGTACCGGCCCTCGACCGGGCTGTGGAACCGGCCGCCGACCGGGCCGCCGAACCGGCCGGCGCGGACCCGGAAGTGTCGGGGGCGCTCGGGTTCCGGCTGCTCGGCCCGGTCTCCGTGACCCGCGCGGGCGCTCCGGTCCCGCTGTCCGGGGCGAAGATCCACACCGTGCTCGCGGTGCTGCTGCTCGCCCGTGGCGCGCTGGTCGTCGACAGCCGGCTGAGTGCCGCGCTGTGGGGGGACGCGCCGCCGCCCACGTCGAACGCGCAGATCTACACCTATGTGTCCCGGCTCAGGAAAAGGCTCGGAAACCGGGTGCAGATCCTCCGCAAAGGGCCGGGATACGTTCTCGACGCCCGGGAGGCGGAGGTCGATCTCTTCTCCTTCGAACGACTCGACCGGCTCGGCCGGCAGGCCCTCGAGGAAAACCGTCACGAGGAAGCGGGCAGACTTCTCGGCGGCGCGCTCGACTGCTGGAGCGGCCATGCCCTGGAGAACGTGACCGAGCACCTTCTGCGATTCGAGCGGCCACGCCTGGAATTCCTGCGGGCGCAGGCCCTGGAGCGCCGCATCGAGGCGGACCTGGCGGTCGGCCGGCACCGCTCCCTGGTGCCCGAACTGCTCTCCCTGGTGGCCCGCTTCCCCATGGACGAGAACCTGCGCGCCCACCTCATCACCGCGCTGCACCGCTCCGACCGGCAGGCCGAGGCCGTCCAGGTCTACAGCGAAGGCCGCCGGATCCTCGACGAACAGCTCGGTGTCGTGCCCGGGCAGCAGCTCAGCGGTGCCTACCTGCGGATGCTGCGCGGCGAGAGCGCCGACACCCCGCGCCGGCCGCTCGTACTGCTGCCCGCCCGCGCCGCCGCGTTCACCGGGCGCGCCGCCGAGGCGGCCCGGCTCAGGTCACTGCTGCTGCGCCGCCCCGCGGGCCCCGGTGCCCGGCTCCGGGCCGCGCTGGTCACGGGCATGCCCGGCAGCGGCAAGACGGCCCTCGCCGTCGAGGTGGCCCACGGCTGCGCCGAGGCGTTCCCGGACGGGGTGGTGCACGCCGACCTCCAGGACGCCGACGGTGCCGCCCGCCCGCCCGCGGCCGTCCTCGCCGAACTCCTCTCGGCGCTCGGCGAGACCGACCACACCGCGCGGAGTGGCGGGTACGGCCTGAGCGAGCTGGTGCGCCGCTACCGGTCCCGCATCGCGGGCTCCCGGCTGCTCGTCGTACTCGACGACGTCTCGAGCGACTCCCAGCTGACCGGGCTGCTGCCCGTCGGCCCGGACAGCGCGCTGCTCGTCACCAGCCGGGCGCGGCTGGCCGGCGTGCCCGCCGCCCACACCCTGGGCCTCGGGCCGCTGGACGAGCAGGACGCCGTGGCGCTGCTCGCCGAGGCCGCCGGTGCCGACCGCATCCGCGCCGAACCCGCGGCGGTCCGCGACCTGGTGCTCTACTGCGCCGGTCTGCCGCTCGCGCTGCGCAGCGCGGGCGCCCGGCTGGCCGCCCGGCCGCACCGGACCGTGGCGCGCTTCGTCGCCCAGCTCGCCGAGCCGCGCACCCGGCTGGCCGCCCTGAGCTACGGCGACCTCGACCTGACCCGCACCCTCGGCCGCGCCCTGACCCGGCTGAGTCCGGCCACCGCGGCCGTACTGCCCTGGCTCGCCTCGGTGGGCCCGGGCCCCTTCACCGCCCGGCTCGCCGGTCAGGCGACCGGCCTGCCCGAGGCCGAGGCGGAACACGCCCTGGAAGAGCTCGTCGACGCCAGCCTGCTCTTCGCGGAGCCCGGCAGCGCCCTCGGCGAGGACCGCTACCGCTTCCACCCGCTGGTCCTGCTGCACGCGGACACGACTCCCCGCCGGCGACTGCCCCGGTGACCCCGCGCCGAGCCGGCGGCCGGCGCGGTGACAGCCCTGTTCGAGACGGACGGCCGAGCCCGGCCGTCATGAAGCGTAAGGATGGTGACTGCCGTGAGCGAGGCAGCCCCGATCACCCGGCACGACGCGGTACAGGCCCTCTACTCGGCGATCGAGGAGGCGGCCGGACTGCTGGAGGTGGAGTACGCGCGCGACGACGTGCTGCGCGTCCTGGACCTGTACGGAGGCGACCTCGCCCAGGCGGTGGTCGCGTTCCGGGTGGCGACCGGCGCGCACCGCGCGGGTGAGCTGGACTGCCGGTTCACGGTGCCGGGGGACACCGACCCGTACCGGCTCGCCGTCGACAACCACCTGCTGGAGAAGACGGACCACCCCGTGAGCCGGCTGCTCGCGGACCTGCGCGACAACTGCCCCGTCGACGGCTACGGCATCGACTTCGGGGTCGTGGGCGGCTTCAAGAAGATCTGGGTGGTGCTGCCCCGTACCGCCCTCCAGGACGTCACCACGCTCGCGGGCCTGCCGTCGATGCCGCGCGCCCTCGGGGAGAGCCTGGACTTCATCGCCCGGCACGGCCTGGGCGACACCGTGGGCCTGCTCGGCATCGACTACCGCCACCGCACCGTCAACATCTACTTCGGCGAGCCGCCCGCCGGGGGCATCGCCCCCGACTCCGTACGGGCCATGCTCCGCGAGGTCGACCAGGCCGAACCCAGCGAGCAGATGCTCCGGCTCGGCCGCCAGGCGTTCGGTGTCTACGTGACCCTCGACTGGGACTCCCCGGCCATCACACGGATCTGCTTCGCCGTGGCGACGACCGACCCGGCCGCCCTGCCCGTCGAACTCGACGAACGGATCGGGATGTTCGTGCGGCACGTGCAACGCGCCGACCCCGGGACGAAGTTCGTCTACGCCGTCGCCTCCCAGCCCGACGGTGAGTACTACAAGCTCCAGTCCTACTACCGGTGGGGCGCCGGCGTCCCGGAGATCATGCAGCTCCCCGAAGGGGCCCTCGCGGACCCGGTGTGACCCGCGCCGCATCTCCGCTCCTCTTCTCTCCTCTCTCCACCCCCTCCTCTTTTTCCCTCTCGCTCTCCTCGCCCGTCTTCTCGACTTCTCCTGGAAGGAAGCCCCTTGAGCACCGTAGAGGTTCCCGTACTGATCGTCGGCGGCGGCGGGTCCGGCCTGGCCGCCTCCGTCTTCCTGTCCGGCCACGGCGTCGACCACCTGCTGGTGGAGCGCCGCGCCGACACCTCGCGCCTGCCGAAGGCGCACTACCTCAACCAGCGCACCATGGAGATCTTCCGCCAGCACGGCCTGGCGGACGACGTGGCCGGACCGGCCGCCACACCCGAGCAGTTCGGCAAGGTCCGCTGGCAGACCACGCTCACCGGGCAGGGCCCGCTGGACGGACGCGTCATCCACGAGATGGACGGCTTCGGCGGCGGCGCGCTGCGCGAGGCGTACGAAGCCGCCGGCCCCGTACTCCCGGCCAAGCTGCCGCAGCTGCGCCTCGAACCGGTGCTGCGCCGCCACGCCGAGGACCGCAATCCCGGTGGCGTCCGGTTCGGCCACGAACTGGTCTCGCTGACCGAGAACACCGGCGACGGAGCCGGCGCCGGCATCACCGCGGAGATCCGCGCGACCGACACCGGCGAGACCACCACGGTCGTCGCCCAGTACGTGATCGCGGCCGACGCCGGCCGCACGGTGGGCCCCGCCCTCGGCGTACGCATGGAGGGCCTGCCCGCCCTGTTCGACGCCACCACGGCCTACTTCTCCGCCGACCTGTCCCAGTGGTGGACCGAGGGCTCGGTCATCACCTGGTTCCTCAACCCCTACCGCCCCGATCTGTCCAGCGCCCTCATCGAGATGGGCCCGACCTGGGGCAAGCACTGCGAGGAGTGGGGCCTGCACCTGCCGCTCGCCGGTATCGACCGCACCGACGAGGCGGCGGTCGTCGGCCGCATCCGCGAGGTGCTCGGCCTGCCCGACCTGGAGCTGACCCTGCACGACGTGACCAGCTGGAGCGTGGAGGCGGTGCTCGCCGAACGCTACCGCCACGGCAGGGCGTTCCTGGTCGGCGACGCCGCCCACCGTCAGCCGCCCGCCGTCGGCCTCGGCCTCAACAGCGGTATCCAGGACGCGCACAACCTCGCCTGGAAGCTCGCCGCCGTCCTCTCGGGCCGCGCCGGCGAGGGCCTGCTCGACACCTACGAGACGGAGCGCCGGCCCGTCGGCCAGTTCAACCTGGGCTGGGCGATGTCCGCCGCCGCGCACCACCAGGTGGTCATCGACGCCGCCGTCGGCCTCGGCCCGCACGTGCCGCCGGAGCGCCGTACGCCGGTGTTCTTCTCCTACTTCTCGCCCACCCCGGTCGGCGCGGCGCAGCGCGCCCGGGCGGCGGAGATCTTCGCCACCCACCGCGGCGAGTGCCAGGCCCTCGACGTGGAGACCGGCTTCGCCTACGAGCAGGGCGCGGTCGTCCCGGACGGCAGCCGCCCGCCGGCCCGCTCGCCGCTCGGCGACGAGTACCGGCCCACGACCCGCCCCGGGCACCTGCTCCCGCACGCCTGGGTCGAGCGGGACGGCCGCCGGATGTCCACCCACGACCTGATCGGCTCCGGCACCGGCTTCCTGCTGATCACCGGTGCGGACGGGGCGGCGTGGGACGAGGCCGCCGAACTGGCCGCCCAGAAGCTCTCCGTCCCGGTGACCGTGGCCCGGATCGGCGACGGCGACGGCGCGCGGTACGTCGACGCCGACGGCGTCTGGCAGCGCCTGCGCGAGACGGACGGGGCGGGCGCCGTCCTGGTCCGGCCCGACCAGCACGTGGCCTGGCGGGCCACGGGCGCCGAGGCCGACCCGGCGGGAGCCCTCACCGAGGCGCTCACCGTCGTCCTGGGACACCGGGCCCCGTGACCGCCCGGACCACCTGCCCGAACTCCTCCACCTCCTCCCCGCACACGGAAGACACAGCATGATCAACAGACGATCCTTCCTCGCCGGCGCCGGCGGTGTCGCCCTGGCCACGACGGCGCTGTCCGGCGCCGCACAGGCCAAGTCCGGTGCCTATGGCGTCCGGTGGAGCCGGCTCGCCGACCGGCTCCAGGGCCGCCTCGTGCTCCCGGCGGACGCCGACTACCAGCGGGCCAAGCAGCTCTACCAGGTCCAGTTCGACGCCACCAGCCCCCAGGCCGTCGCCTACTGCGCCTCCGCCGCCGACGTCGCCGCGTGCGTCCGCTTCGCCGAGGCCAACGACATACCTGTCGCCGCCCGCAGCGGCGGCCACAGCGCCGCCGGCTACTCCACCACCCAGGGCCTGGTCATCGACGTCTCCGGACTCAACTCCGTGACTCTCGGCGACGGTTCGGTGCGGATGGGGCCCGGCGCCCAGCTCGTCGACATCGCGGACACGCTCGCCCCGGCCGGCCTCGGCATCGCCGGCGGCTACTGCCCCACCGTCGCCGCGGGCGGGTTCTTCCAGGGCGGCGGCATGGGCCTGTTCACCCGCAGCGTCGGCATCGCCTCCGACAAGGTGACCTCGGCACAGGTGGTCCTCGCCGACGGCCGCACCGTCACCGCCTCACCGCACCACCACAGCGACCTGTACTGGGCGCTGCGCGGGGGCGGCGGCGGCAACTTCGGGATCGTCACGTCGTACGAGGTGACGCCCTCGCCGCTGACCGACGTGGCCGCCGTCAACCTCGTGTGGACCTTCGACCGGGCCCTGGACATGCTGGACGGCTGGACCCGCTGGCTGCCCGACGCCCCCTGGACGATCGGCAGCGGGGTCAACGTCACCCTCACCGACGCCGGCCCCGGCACCGTGCCGACCGCCGCGGTCTTCCTCGGCTCGGTCGACACCGGCCCGGGGTTCGACGCCGAGATCGCCCGGCTCACCTCGCTGGTCGGCCGGCCCCCGGTGTACCAGCAGAAGTTCACCGCCCCCTACCGATCGGTCCTGATGTCGCTGTACCAGTGCTCCGACCTCACCGCTCAGCAGTGCCACCGCGCCGACACCTCCCCCGACGGCCGGATCCAGCGTCCGGCGTTCGGCGCCTGGCGCAGCCGGCTGTTCGAGCGGACGATGCCGCGCGAGGGCTGGGCCAGGGCACTGGAGACGTTCGACGCCAGCCGGTTCGCCGGGCAGATGCGCCAGCTGCAGATCTCCGCCCTCGGCGGCCGGGCCAACACCGTCGCCCGGGACGCCACCGCCTACGTCCACCGCGACAGCCTCTTCTCGGTCAGCTACCTCACCTCGAACGCCGCCGCACCGGTCGCGGACGAGGCCAAGGCGGCCGCGTGGGAGTACGTCGACGACGGCTTCGCGGTCATCGACCCCTACTCCAACGGCGAGACCTACCAGAACTTCATCGACCCGCGCCTGCCGGACTGGCGGCGCTCCTACTACGCCGAGAACTACACCCGGCTGGCCCGGATCAAGCAGAAGTACGACCCCCACCGGTTCTTCCGGTTCGCGCAGGGCGTCGGCTGACCCACCGCCCGGCTCCGCCGGGGACCCCTCCCCGGCGGAGCCGGGCCCGTTTCCCGTGACCCGCAGGCCGTACCGGCCGGTTCGGACCGGTCCAGACAGGAGAACTCCATGAAGATCGCGGACCTCACGCGTCCGGCCCCGCTGCAGCTGCCCGCGGAGGTGTCCCCGGACGAGGTGCGCCGGGCCACGGCCCGGCTGGTCGCGTACGTCAGCGGCAGAACCGACGACGACGGCGCGATACGCGAGAGGTGCGAGAGCCGCGTACTGGAGTCGGCGCTCGCCCTCTCGCTCATGGCACGCACCGGCGTGCGCTCCCCGGCCCGGGACCGCCTGCTGGCCTATCTGCGCGGCCACCAGGAGTCCCCCGACAAGCTCGACCGGGTGCTCGCCGCACGCGCCATCGGGACGGCCACGGGCCGCGAACCCGGCGGGGACAGCGCCCTCGTCGACACCCTGGCGGCGGGCGTCCTGGGCGCCGCGCCGGGCTTCATCTCCACCCGCCGCCGCCTGATGGTGTACGCGGTGCTCTCGGTACTCGGCTGCCCCCTGCCCGCCGACGCCGAACTCCCCGGCGGCGGCCAGGTCCCCACCGATCCGCTGCACTCCTGGGCCGCCGTGCAGCAGGCGTCCATCACGCTGATCCTGGCCGGCGCCCTCGGCGTCCGGAACCGGGCCACCGACGCCGCCCTGGACACCCTGTTGGCCACCGACCCCGCCACCAGCGTGTGGGAGGGCTACGCGCTGATGCACCTGCTGGTGCTGCACGCGCTCGCCGGGACGCCCGGCCACGACGAGACGGTGCGCCGCGGCCTGGCGACGCTGCTGCGCCACCAGCGCACCGACGGCGGCTTCCCGTTCGTGCTGGAGATGCACAACTGGTGCACCTCCACCGGCGGTCTCGCCCTGCACGCCGCGGGCGCCGACCCGGCGCTGCTGCGCCGCATGGCGGCCACCCTCGGCGCCCAGCGGGGCGGCGCCGCGCTGCCCTCCCTCTCCCGCGGCGCGGCCCTCACCGGCGGCTGGTCCATGTCACCGCTCGTCGCGCAGAACGACGTCGACGACACCTCCTGCGCGCTGGAGTTCCTCCAGGCGGTCGACCCGGTCGCGCACGCCGGGACGGTGCGCGGCGGAGTGGCCGCGCTGCTGGCCGTCCAGGGCACGGACGGCGGCTTCCCCACCTATGTCGCTGGCGCCTCCTCCGAGCCGTGCATGACGGCCGCCGCGGTCTGCGCGCTCGGCCCGCACCCCGGCACCGCGCCACAGCGCGCCCAGGCGCTGGCGTTCCTCGCCGACAGCCAGCTCGCCGACGGCGGCTTCGAGCCGGGCTGGAGCCGCAGCCGCCTGCACAGCCTGTTCCGGGTACGGCTCGCCGCCTGCACGGCCCACCCGGGCGACGCGCGCAGCGCCGCCATGGCCGAGCGGATCGAGCGGACGGTGCGCGAGACGCAGAACCCCGACGGGGGCTGGGGCATGCAGCCCGGCGACCCCAGCGACGACATCAGCACCGCCTACGGCCTGATCACCCTCTGCCACGCCGGCGAACCCCGGCCCGTCGGTGCCGCCCTGACCTGGCTGCTGGAGCGGCAGAAGGCCGACGGCAGCTACGGCGGCCCGCCCGACATGGTCGGCCCGCGCCCCTTCGCCTACCACTTCCCGCTGCTCACCGACATCCCGGTGCTGCTCGCGCTCGGGCACGTCCGCGCACGGGTCCCCGGCCTGCGGGGCGCGCTCCAGGAGGCGCGGTAGACCCCTGAGCCCCCCGCCCACCCGAACCACCGCCCCCTGAGAAACACCATTCACCCCCACGGAACACGGAGAGACAGACATGCTGCGAAAACTGGCCGCCTTGCCCAGCGGAAGGGTGGGCAAGTGGGTCGTCATCGCGCTCTGGGTCGTCGTACTCGTCCCGGCGCTGATGCTGGCCGGGAAGCTCGGTGACGCGGAGGAGAACGACAACTCCGCCTGGCTGCCCGGCAACGCGGAGTCCACCGCGGTCGTCGAGCGCGCCCAGAAACTGATGCCCGCCGACTCCGTGCCCGCGATCGTGGTCTACGACCGGGCCGGCGGGGTCACCGACGCCGACCTGGCCAAGGCACAGGCGGACGCCAAGGCGTTCCAGGGCATCGACAACGTCGTGGGCCGGCCGCAGGGACCCGTCAGGTCCCAGGACGGCAAGGCCATCCAGACCATCGTCCAGGTGCACAAGGACAAGTCCGGCTGGGAAGGGCTCGGCAAGGTCGTCGACGCGATGGCCGACGTCGGGAAGAAGGACGCGCACGGCCTCGGCTTCCACGTCGCGGGACCGGCCGGCTACGGCGCCGACTCGATCAAGGCGTTCGGCGGCGGCGGCGCGCTGACCATCATCACCGCGCTCGTCGTGGTCGTGATCCTGCTGATCACCTACCGCAGCCCGCTGCTGCCCCTGCTGCCGCTGATCACCGTCGGCGTGGCCCTGATGGCGGCCGAGGCGCTGATCTACCTGCTGGCCGAACACGCCGGCCTCGTCATCAACAAGCAGACCAGCTTCATCCTGGTCGTACTGATCTTCGGCGCCGCCACCGACTACGCGTTGTTGCTGATCTCCCGCTACCGGGAGGAACTGGCACGCCACGAGGACCGGCACGAGGCGATGGCGGAGGCCCTGTACCGCTCCGGCCCGGCGATCGTGGCCAGCGCGGCCACGGTCGCGGTCAGCCTGATGCTGCTGATGCTCGCCGTCCTCAACTCCACCAAGGGCATGGGCCCGGCGTGCGCCATCGGCGTCCTGGTCGGCCTGCTCGCCATGGTGACGCTGATGCCGGCACTGCTGGTCGCCTGCGGCCGGTGGATCTTCTGGCCGGTGAAGCCGGTGTACGGCGCCGAGGCGGAGCGCAGGCGCAGCGTCTGGAACCGGGTCGGCGACGCCATCTCCGGCCGCCCGCGCCTGGTGTGGACGGGCACCGTGCTGGTGCTCGCCGCGATGGCGCTCGGCACGCTCGGACTCGACGCCTCGGGCCTGTCCAACAAGGACCAGTTCACCGGCAAGCCGCAGATGGCGGTCGGCGAGGAGATCCGGGCCGAGCACTTCCCGGCCGGCTCCGGCGACCCCGTCTACGTCGTGGCCGAGGCCGGCGCCGCCGGCCGGGTCAGGACCGCGCTGGCCGCGGTGCCCGGGATCGGCGGCGTCGCGGATCCGGTGGTCAAGGGCGACGAGGCGGTGCTGCTCGCACAGCTGAAGGACGAGCCCAGCAGCGAGGCGGCGATGCGCACCGTCGACCGGGCCCGCACCGCGGTCCACCGGATCGAGGGCGCCGACGCCCAGGTCGGCGGCAGCACCGCGATCATGGTCGACACCGAGAACGCGGCGAGCCGCGACTCCAAGGTGATCATCCCGATCGTGCTGCTCGTCGTCCTGCTCATCCTGTCGGCACTGCTGCGCTCGGTGGTCGCGCCGCTGCTGCTGATGGCGACGGTGCTGCTGTCGTTCGGCGCCGCGCTCGGCGTGAGCAGCCTGGTGTTCGAGCACGTCTTCGGGCTGGCCGGCGCCGACGCGTCGTTCCCGCTGCTGGCGTTCGTGTTCCTGGTCGCGCTGGGCATCGACTACAACATCTTCCTGGTGACCCGGGTCCGCGAGGACACGCTGCGGCACGGCACCCGGCGTGCCGCGCTGACCGGTCTGTCGTCCACCGGCGGGGTGATCACCTCGGCGGGTGTGGTGCTGGCCGGCACCTTCGCGGCCATGGCCTCGCTGCCCCTGGTGTTCGCGGTCGAGCTGGGCTTCGCGGTGGCGTTCGGCGTGCTCCTCGACACCATCGTGGTGCGCTCGGTGCTGGTCACCGCGCTCACCCTGGACGTGGGCCGCTGGATGTGGTGGCCCAGCAAGCTGTTCCGGCACCGCGACGACGCCCCGGCCTCGGCCGGCGAGTCCGACCAGGTGCCCGCCTACAGCGGTACGTGAACCACCCCTGCCACGGATCCCGGCGCCGCCCCGCGCGGCGGCCCCGGGCCCGTGCGCGGGAGGCCGGCCCGGGGACCCGCGGTGAGCGGAGACCGGGCCGTGCCATGTGAACTTCGGCACGGGCCTCGTGGCAGAGGCGGCCGCACGCCCCGTCCGGGGCATCTCCGGACACACACTTACGGGGGTCTGTATGAGTGCAGAGACGATGGACAGGAGAATCGGCCACAGCACCATGAACGCCGTCCCGGCGGCCGCGGGACAGCGCGGCGGCCCGGCCGCCGCCGAGCGCCAGCCGGCCGGGGGCGCAGCGGACACGGACGGTACAGGAGCCCGGCGCATAGCCGAACTGGAGCGCGAAGTACGGGAGTTGAAGCGCGCCAACGACACGCTCAAGCAGTACGTCAGCAAGGCGCTGGGCCTCGACACGACCCCCTCCCGGAGCCGGTACGACCCCTCCCCGGACCCCGCCGCGCACCACGGCCCGGAAGCGGCCGGCCCGCCGCGCCGGCCCGCGGCGGGCTCCGGCGTGGAGTTCCGGGTGCTCGGCCCGGTCGAGGCGGCCGTCGGCGGCCGCTGGGTGGACCTCGGGGCACCCAAACAGCGCGCCGCGCTCGTGCTGCTGGTCAGCCAGGTGGGCCAGCCGGTCTCGGTCGACGTACTGGTGGAGGCGCTGTGGGACGGCCGGCCACCGCAGTCGGCGATCACGTCCCTGCACGCCTACATCGCCAACCTGCGGCGCGCCCTGGAACCACACCGGGCGCCGCGCACCCCGGCGACGGTGCTGTGCACCCGTGGCCGCGGCTACCTGCTGAACAGCCGGGCCGTCGAGGTCGACGCCCACCGCTTCTGGGAGAACGCCACCGCCGGATGGCAGGCGCTGGACCGGGGCGACCCGCAGCGGGCGCTGTACGCGTTCGAGGCCGGCCTGGCGCTGTGGCGCGGCGAGGCGTACGCGGAGGTGGCCGCGGCCCCGCTCGTCGCCCCCGAGGCCGTACGCCTGGAGGAGCTGCGCCTGTCGGTGGTCGAAGGCCGGTGCGCCACCCTGATCGCGGTGGGCAACCACGAGATGGCCGTGCCGGAACTGGTGGCCTTCACCCAGGCCCAGCCGCTGCGCGAGTACGGCTGCGAACTGCTGAGCCTCGCGCTGTACCGGTCGGGCCGGCAGGCCGACGCGCTGTCCGTGCTGCGCGCCCACCAGAAGAAGATGGTCGAGGACCTCGGCATCTCACCCAGCCCCGCACTGCAGCACCTGGAACTGGAGATCCTGCGTCAGGCACCGGAACTCGAACGCTCCTAGCACGTCCCCGGCGCCGAAGAGCCTCCGGCGCGGCGGTCCCCCCGACGGGCCGCCGCGCCGGAGGCTTTCCGGCGGGTCAACGGGCGAGCACGAGGGTGGTGGGGGAGGGGGTGTCCAGGAAGCGGATGTCCTCGAACCCCGCGGCGGTGAGCCACGCGTGGTAGTCGCCGCGCCGCCAGGTGGAGCCGTGCCGGCTCTTGAGGAGCATCTCCCCGGCGAAGGTCAGGGCGAAGGGCGGCCCGCTGCGCTCGTCATCGGTGATGTAGTCGGAGACGACGAGCGTGCCCCCGGGCCGCAGCGCCCTGCGGATCCGGCCGAACACCGCCTGGTTGTCCTCGGGTCCCTCCTGGTGGGCGATGTTGGAGTACACGACGATGTCGTGGTCGCCGTCGCCGAAGTCCACGGTGTGGAAGTCGCCGTCGACGTGCTCGACCCGGTCGCCCACGCCCTGTTCGGCCAGCAGCCGCCGGGCGATCGCGTTGATCGGCGCCCAGTCGATCTGGACGGCGCGGGCGTCCGGGTTGAGCCCCAGCCAGACGGCCGAGCAGACTCCCGAACCGCCACCGATGTCGAGGATGGAGACCTTCCCGGCGTCCGCCAGCCCGAGTGCCTCGGCGGCGATGTGCGCCACGGGGACCGACTGTGCGGCGATGGCCTGGACGAGGTTCTCCCAGTGCGGGTTGTCGGCCACCTCCACCACCGCCCGCGTCACCGGACCGCCGGCCCGCACGACGTCGGGCAGCGCGGCCAGCGATCCCAGGTGGCCCATCTTGAGGCGGGCGAAGCCGGCCAGCGACACGGGCCGGCCCGCCACCAGGAAGGCGGCCGCCTCCGCGGTGTTGCGGTACCGCCCCTGCGCCACCTCGACCAGGTCCAGGGCGACCAGACCGTCCAGCAGGGCCTGCGCGCCGCGCGGTGCGATCCCGGCCCGCTCGGCCAGCGCCGCCGGTGTGTCCGCGCCGTCCTCCAGGAGCGTGAACAGGTCGTACGTCGCCGCCGTGCCCAGGATCCCGGTGGCCCAGTAGCCGTTGATCATCCGCAGGATCCGGTCGGACGTGGGTCCGGCCTGGGGTGCGTCGGTGGTGCCGTTGCCGGTGGTGTTCATGCGGTCCTCCCCGCGTACGGGCGCTCGGCGGCCTCGGCGGCCGGGTGCTGTGTGTCCTGCCGGGCCGTGCCGTCGACCCAGGTGCCCAGGGCCATCTCGGCGGTGATGCCGGGCCCGAAGCCGGCGATGACGCCGGTGGCGTCCGTGGGCAGCGGCCCCTCCTCGAACCGTCTGCGCAGCGCGTCGAACACCACCGCGCTGGCGATGTTGCCGTACTCGGTCAGCGTGCCCCAGCTGTGCCGGAAGACCGTGCGGTCGACCCCGAGGTACTTGGCGAGGTCGTCCAGGATCCGGGGGCCGCCGGCGTGGATGACGTAGAAGTCGAGGTCGGCCGCGTCCCAGCCGTGCCCCGCGGCGAGGTCGCGCAGCACCGGGGCGAGCGGTTCCATGGTGCCCGGCACGCGCCGGTCGAGCTGGAAGTGGAACCCGGTGTCGCGCACGGCGTAGGAGATCCACTCCTCGGTGTGCGGGATCAGGTACGAGGCGTTGCGCCGCAGCCGCACACCGGTGACACCAGGGCCGCCGCTGCCGCGCACCACGGCCGCCGCGACCGCGTCGCCGAACAGGCCGTCGGACAGCAGCGAGCCGATGTCGTCGGCGTCGGGCTGGTAGCACAGCGAGCACAGTTCGCACGAGACGATCAGCACGTTGCTGTCGGGGTGGGCCGCGCAGAAGTCATGGGCGCGGTTGATCGCCGCCCCACCCGCCGCGCACCCCAGCTGGGCGATGGGCAGCTGCCGGGTGTCGTAGCGGAACCCCATGGTGTTGATCAGCCAGGCGGTGAGCGAGGGCATCATGAATCCGGTGCACGACACGTAGATGATCGCGTCGATGTCCTCGGCCCGCAGCAGCGCGTTCGCCAGGGCTTCCTCGATGGCGTCGGGGCAGCGCTTCTTCGACTCCGTCTCGTAGATGCGGTTGCGTTCCTCGAAACCGGGGTGGCTCAGGGTCTCCTCGATGGGCTGCACCAAGTGCCGCTTGCGCACTCCGGTGTTCTCTATCAGGCGGAGGGCGAGCGGGAGCTGCGGTTTTCCCGCGTGCGCCTTCCTGGCGAAATCCAGGGTCTGCTCCATGGTGATGGTGTATTCCGGTACGCGCACCGCGGGCTTGCAAAGGATGGGCATGTTCGGCGTCTGCCTCTCGGAAAGTGAAGACGTTTCTCTGCCTGGTGCCTCGGTCGCGGTCAGCTCGGGCGCAGGTTGTTCTTCAGTTCGGCCCGCAGCACGTCCACGACTCGTTCGACCTGGTCCGGCCGTAGTTCGGCGTGCATGGGGATCGCCAGGTTGCGCTGGAAGAGGTCCGCCGAGACCGGGCAGCTCTGCGCGGCGTCGTACACCGGCTGCAGGTGGCTGGCCCAGGTGCCGTGCCCGCAGCCGACGCCCTGGGCGCGCAGCGACGCGGCGAGCCCGGAGCGGTCCACGCGCGGGTCGAGGGTCACCAGGTAGGACTGCCAGGCGTGGGTGCGGTCCCCGGGCACGTGCGGCACCGTGAGCAGTTCCTCGTCGGCGAGCAGCTCCGCGTACGACGCCGCGATCGCCGTCCGGCGCCGCAGGAGCTCCTCCACGCGCTCCAGCTGCACCTGGAGGATCGCGGCGGCGATGTCGGAGAGCTTGTAGTTGTAGCCGATGTCGGTGAACGAGGGGATCGGCAGGCCGACCACCTGCGCCTGGTCGTAGATGCTCCCGATGCCGAACGACGACCGCAGCCGGGCGTCCGCCCCGATCACCGGGTCGGCGGCGAGCAGCGCCCCGCCCTCGCCGCTGCTGGCGCCCTTGCGGCCGTGGAAGGAGAGACAGGCCACCGGCGCCAGCGCTCCCGCGGGGCGGCCCTGGTAGCTGGCGCCGACCGCGCAGGCGGCGTCCTCGACGACGAACAGGCCGTGGCGGTCGGCGACGGCCATCAGTTCGGTGTAGTCGGCGGGCAGCCCGACGGTGTCCACCGCGATCACCCCCACCGTGCGCGGGCCGATCAGGTCGGCCACCGCCTGCGGGTCGACGGTGCCGGTGTCACGGCGCACGTCCGCGAAGACGGGGGTGGCACCGACGTACCGCACCGCGTGGGCCGGCGCGGGGAAAGTGTAGTCGGCGACGATCACCTCGTCGCCGGGCTCGACGCCGAGCGCCAGCATGGCCAGGTGCAGGGCCGCGCCGCAGTTGCTGAGCGCGACCGCGTCACCGACGCCGTAGCGCCGCTTCAGCTGGGCTTCCAGGGCCTTGCCCTTCGGCCCCTGGCCGGCCGGCCAGCCCGAGGCGAACACCTCGGCGACGGCGGCGAGTTCCTGTTCGCCCAGGCTCGCGTGCACGAGCGCGATGCCGTCCGTGCTCGCTGTGCCGCTCGTGCTCGCTGTGCTTCCCGTGCTCGCTGTGCTTGCCGTGCTCGTTGTGCTGCTCGTGCTCGCTGTGCCGCCCGTGCGGGTCGTGGGCACTGTGCCCGTCGTGGTCGCCGCGCTCGTCGTGGTCATCGGAGGTCCCCCCTCGGCTCTTCTTCTCCGGTCAGGTCGTCGCTGGTCACGCCGCGGGCCGGTCGGCCGGGGCGGCGGCGGGCGGGGTGAAGCGGAGCGGGGTGATCTGCTGGACGTCGTAGCGCTTGCGCATCCGCTCGACGGCCTCGGAGTCCACCGACCGGCCGGCCGCGAAGATCTCGACGATCTCCTCGAAGTAGCGCTCGTGCTCCGGCGAGGGGGAGCTCTGGAAGAGCATCCGGGCCGGTGCGTCCGTGGCGTTGCGGAAGGCGTGCGGGCAGCCCGGCGGCACGAACATGCAGCTGCCCGCGACCGCCCGGACGGCGCGGTCGCCGCTCGGGGACTCCCAGCCGTGCCAGGTGTCCCCGGCCCGCTCGGTGGGTTCGAACGCGAAGAGTTCCAGTTCGCCTTCGAGGACGTAGAAGAACTCCTGTGAACGGCTGTGGGTGTGCGCGCCGACGTCGAACCCGGGCGGCACGACCACCTCGAAGACGGAGGCGGAGGAGCCGTCCGCGGCCGTGACCTTGAACGTCACGTCCTGTGCTTTGGTGACGAGTTTCCGGCCCTGGCCGGGCGGGACGATGAGACCGCTCATCTGGTGTCTCTCATTCTGGGAAAAGGGAAAGCCGGGGAGGCCCGGAGGAAATCCGGGAGCCGGACGACGTGAGAATGCCACCGGTGACTTGGGGCCCACTGGGTCCGGGATTGGCGCCTGCTTGCCGCCAAGCGGAGGCCAACTCGCCGCCTATTCACCGGCAAGGGGCACGGCCGAGGATGCGTGACGCCGGCCGCCGGTCACCGTCGGGGCCGGCCGTATCGACACGGAATTCAGAATGCGGATTCCGTTCCGACCACCCCGAGGGGGAAACCATGCCGTCCGCCCCGCACCGAGTTCTGCTCGCCGAGCCCCGGGGGGCCTGTGCCGGAGTGCACCGGGCCATCGAGACGGTGGAACGCGCGCTCCAGCTGCACGGCGCACCCGTGTACGTACGCAAGCAGATCGTGCACAACGAGCACGTCGTGCGGGAACTGGAGGGCAGGGGCGCCCGGTTCGTCGACTCGGAGGAGGAGGTGCCGGCCGGTGCGGTGTGCGTCTTCTCCGCCCACGGGGTGTCCCCGCAGGTCCGTGACAACGCCCGGCGGCGCGGGCTCACGGTCATCGACGCGACGTGCCCGCTCGTGGCCAAGGTGCACCAGGAGGCCGTCCGGTTCGCCCGCGACAAGGACACGCTCATCCTCGTCGGGCACGCCGACCACGAGGAGATCGAGGGCACCTACGGAGAGGCCCCCGAGCGCACCGTCGTCGTCGGCAGTGTGGAGGAGGCCGGGCGGCTGGACCTCGCGCCCGGTACGACGGCCGCGTACCTCACCCAGACCACGCTGTCGGTGGACGACACGGCGGAGATCGTGGCCGTGCTCCAGGAGCGCGTTCCGGGGCTGACCGGTCCGGGCAGCGCCGACATCTGCTACGCCAGCCAGAACCGGCAGAACGCGGTGAAGGCGATCGCGGGCCGCAGCGACCTCGTCCTCGTCGTCGGCTCGGCCAACTCCAGCAACTCGCTGCGCCTCGTGGAGGTGGCCCGGGCCGCGGGCACCGACGCCCGTCTCCTGCCCGACCCGGACCTGCTCGGCCCCGCCTGGCTGGAGGGCGTGCGCACGGTGGGCCTCACGGCCGGCGCGAGCGTGCCCGACGTGCTGGTGGAACGGGCGCTGCGCCGGCTGGCGGAACTGGGCTACGCGGACGTCGAGACGGAAGTGACGGCCACCGAGAACGTGGAGTTCAGACTGCCGCCGGAGGTGGAAGGGCCGCCGGAGGTGGAAGGGCCGGCGCTGGTGGAAGGGCCGGCGGAGCCGGGGACGGCGGGGGACACGGAACGGCCGGGACAGCGGGGACAGCGGGGACAGCGGGGACGGCTGAACGAGGTGAGCCAGCCGGAACACCCGGACCACCTAGACCACCCGGAACAGCCGGAACAGCCGGAACAGCCGGAACGCCTGGAGCAGCGGGAACAGCCGGAGCACCCGGAGCACCCGGAACAGCCGCTGGTGGCCGGGGAGTCGGGCAGCGGGGTGGCGGCGGTTGAGGAGCGTGGCGGCGTCGACGAGGAGAGCTGCGCGAAGCTCCTGGACCGCGTCGACCGGCGGATCGCGGAGCTGCTGAGCGCCGAGGAGGCCCGCTGGAGTGCCGTGGACGCCCGGGTGGCGATACCGGTCGCGGCCGTCTCCGAGCTGGTCGCGTCGGGCGGAAAGCGGCTGCGGCCCCTGTTCTGCGTGACCGGCTATCTGGCGGCAGGCGGCACCGCGGACGAGGACACGGTCGTCGACGCGGCGGCGGCGCTCGAACTGCTGCACGCGTTCGCGCTCATCCACGACGACATCATGGACAACTCGCCCACCCGGCGCGGCGCCCCGACGGTCCACGCCGCGTACGCGGACCTGCACGCCCGGCGTTCCTGGGCGGGGGAGTCCCGCCGGTACGGGGAAGGTGTCGCCATCCTCGCCGGGGACCTGGCGCTCAGCTACGCGAACCGGCTCGCGGGCAGGCTGACCGGTCCGGCGGCACAGGTGTGGCACGAGCTGGTCACCGAGATGATCATCGGCCAGCAGCTGGACATCGCCCTGGCCGCCGAGGTGGAGCCGGACCCGGACCTGGCCCGCTGGGTCGCCGTCTGCAAGTCCGGCCGCTACACCATCCAGCGGCCCCTCGCCCTCGGCGCGGCCATCGCCGGGCGCCCCGGGTTGCACACGGTCTTCGAGGCGTACGGGGTCGCGGCCGGCGAGGCGTTCCAGCTGCGCGACGACCTGCTCGACGCGTTCGGGGACGAGACCGTGACCGGCAAGCCGACCGGACTGGACCTCAGCGAGCACAAGATGACCCTGCTGATCGCTCTGGCCGCGGCCCGGGATCCGCGCGTCGCCCGCCTGGTCGAGGACAGCCGCCACGCCGAGTGGGACCCGGCCGGGCTCCGGGCGGCCCTGCTCGCCTCCGGAGTGCGCGCGGACGTCGAGGAACGGATCGACACCCTGGTCGCCGAAGCCCGCGCGGCCCTGGCGGACGCCGGCCTGCCGCGCGGCTGGCGCCTGCGCCTGGAGGAACTGGCCGACATGGTCGCCTACCGCGACCGCTGACGCCGTACGCCCCGCACTCCGTAAGCCCGCCCACCCGGACCCGAAGGAAGACCCATGGGAAGCACGCTGCTGCACAGACTGAGCCACCGGCCGTACCGCGCACCGGCCCGCGCGTCGAAACACAAGCGGGGCCTCTACCTGGGTGTCGTGCCGGAGCTGGCCGCGCGCGTCCGCGGCGCCATGCCGCTCGTCCTCGACCACGACCTCGACGTCCTGCCGGAGGCCGGTCGCAGGCTGACGGTACGTCAACTGGCCTCTCATGCAGCGGACATGGCGAACCGGCTCGCGTCGGCCGGGGTGCGCCCCGGCCGGCACGTGGTGATCTGCAAGGCCCCCAACTTCGACCTCTGGCTGCTGGCGACGGCGGTGGAGCGCACCGGCGCCGTCCCGGTCATGCTCTCGCAGCACCTGGACTCCGCGGCCCTCACCGCGCTGCTGGCCCGGCTGGAGCGGCCGTACCTGGTCACCGACGGACCCAAACTCCGCTCCCTGATCGAGGACGGCGTGGACCTGGCGGAGCTGACCGAGGGGGTGATCGGCGTGGGCGGGGACACGCCGGGCGCGGTCGCGCTCGCCGGGCTGGACGGCACGGTGCCTATCCGGCCGGTCCTGCGCGGACTGGACGAGCCGGCCATGATCACGCACACCTCCGGCACCACGGGACTGCCCAAACTGGTCGTCCACACCCCGCGGACGATGCGCTCCCGGCTGCGCCCGCAGCTGTTCCTGCTGGGGCTGATGAGGAAGCGGGGGACCGTCGCGATCCACCTGCCCTTCGGCCACTCCCGGACGTTCGCGGCGATGTCGCTCTGCCTCCTGCAGGGCATGCCGGCGCTGCTGGTGAACGACGGCACCCCGGACGCCGTCGCCGGGTTCTTCGCCGAGCGCCGCCCCTGGCTGATCGAGGCGCTGCCCAACTCCTTCCTGGCCTGGGAGGAGCTGAGCGACGACCCGCGCCGCCCGTTCGCGTCGGTGAAGTACTTCAGCAGCACCTTCGACGCGATCCACCCGCGGACGGTACGCCGTCTGCTGCACGCCTCCGCGCAGCCCGCGCAGTTCTTCCAGATCTACGGGCAGAGCGAGGTCGGCCCCGCGGCAGGCCGGCCGTACTACCGCCGGTTCGTCCACCGGATGGACGGCCGCTGCGTGGGCTACCCGCTGCCGGGCAGCGCCCGGGTCCGGCTGGTGAGCCGGGACGGAAAGCGGCCCTCGCAGCGGAACCCCGGCTTCATCGAGGTCCGCTGGGACGGGCTGGCGAAGACGTACCACGGTGAGCAGGAGCGCTACGACGCCAACCTGAACGACGGCTGGTGGCGTACCGGGGACGTCGGCTACCGCACCTCGTTCGGCTGCCTGCACATGCTGGACCGGGAGTTCGACACGATCCCCGGGGTGGGCAGCAACCTCGAGATCGAGGACATCCTCCTGGACGAGCTGGCGGAGCTGGCCGAGGTCGTCGTGGTGCCCGGCCCCGGCTCCAAGGCGGTCCCGGTGGTCTGCACCCACCGGGACGAGCCGCTGGACGCGGACCGCTGGCGCGCCGTCACGGCCGCCTACCCGCAGCTGGCCGACCCCGTCCAGATCCCGCTGGCCGAGCTGCCGCGCACCGCCACACTGAAGACCCGCCGGGTCGAACTCTCCCGCCGCCTGGCGGCCGGACTGTAGGACCGGCCGCCTCGCGACCACGGGTCGCGCCACCCGGGCGCGGCCCGGCCGGCGGGGGAGCGGGCCGGGCGGAGGCCCGCCGCCCGCCGCGTACGACGGCTACCAGGCGCCGTGGTGCATGAGGCCCAGGACGAGGACGGCCACGGCGGTGGCCAGGAACACGATCCCGCCCACGATGTTGCGGGAGCCGACGCGCAGGTGGGCGATGATCGCGCCGATGAAGTACAGGATGAGACCGCACGCGGCGAGGTTTCCCAGGACCGGCACCGCGAGCCCGGCCAGCAGACCGACGGTGCCCGCGGCCAGTAACGCGCCGAGGACGGGCACGTACTTGCGCGGTATGCCCTTCATGTCCGCCTGGGTCTTGGGGTACTCGTGTCCGATCAGGTACGTGACGGCGGCCGCGCCGTTGAAGACCACGCCCAGGATGGTGACCGTGACGAAGGCGATGGACACATTCTCTCCGCTCTGTGGGGACAATGTCGCCGGCCGCCCCGTTGCGGGACCCCGTGCTCGGGAGGACAGCAGGCGACTCGATCCGTGAACATCGGTCGGCCGCCGGTGTGCCAGTGGCCCGAACACCTGGTGGCCGCTGCCCAACACCGCGACGCGATGGTGCTGTTGGGGTTGTGGACGCTTTCCGTGCGGGATGATCGTACAGGCCGCCCGGGCCCGGGCAACTGGCCTTGCGCGCTATTCCCCGCGCCTATACCGCTTCGTGATCGATCACCGGAACCCCTGGGGCCGCGCCGGTGCGCGCGTGCGGGTGGCGTCCGCCCCTGTCCCCGTCGTGCGGGCGGCCCCCGTCCGTCGGGCGAAGCGGAGGCCGGCCCGCCCGGTCCTGGTCACGCCATGGGCTTGGTCGCCTCCGCCAGGAGGTGGTAGCCGAAGTGGCCGAAGGGGGCACCTCGGCGGGGAAGCGGCTGGCCGGGTGGAAGTCCGCGCCCGCCGTGGCGGCGGGCAACACCGTGGTCCGCACGAGTACGCGGGTACGTGCCGTAGGCGGCCGGCCCCGCTCCCGCGGTCACGCGGGCACACCGGCTACCACCCCGGCCGGGGCGTGGGCAGGCGGTTTCCGTCAGCGGTGCGGGGATCCTGCCCGGGCAGCCGCCCCGCCGCACGGCGGTAGGCACCGGTGCGAAATACTCTCCCGGTGAGTTCACGTACTTCCCCGGTCAGCCGGCCGATCGAGATACGGAGGGCCGTCGCGCGCGATGCCAGACGGCTCACCCGGCTCGTGCGCGGCTCGGGCGCCTACGCGGGCGAGTACGCGGCGGCGGTGGCGGGCTACCGGGTCGGGCCTGACTACATCGAGGCCCACCGCGCCTTCGTGGCCGTGGGCGCCGACCAGCACGGAAGCCGGGTCCTCGGGTTCTACTCGCTCGTCCTCGCGCCACCGGAGCTCGACCTGCTGTTCGTCGCCGACGAAGCGCAAGGACAGGGCATCGGACGGCTGCTCGTCGCACACATGCAGTCCGAGGCCCGTGCCGCCGGGCTCGACCGGGTGAGGGTCGTCTCGCATGTCCCCGCCGCGGGTTTCTACCACCGCGCGGGTGCGGTGCGGACCGGGACCGCGCTCGCGAACCCGCCCGCCGTGCCGTGGGACCGTCCCGAATTCGAGTTTCGCATTCCCTCGGCATGACGCGGCACGCCGCCGGACACGGGATCACCGGGGGTACCGCCTGGTGACCCTCGGGAGGCACCGAGTGCCGCCCGGGCGGTCATGCCCCGGCGCCGCCCCCCGCCCGGCATCCGGCAGGGGGGTCAGCGCACGGTCTCACCCGCGGTGTCGATGACGGTACGTGCCAGCACCTCGAACAGCTCCCAGTCCTGCTCGGCCGGGCGGCGCAGGCGCTGGTCACCGAGCTCCGTGTTGAGGGTGACGTACCGGGCCCCCAGCTTGTCCAGCAGGAGCAGGTCCTCGTGCAGCTGCTCGAGGCTGCCCTGGCCCAGGCGCCGGTGCTGGGCGGGCAGGGGACGCTCGGTGAGCGCGAGGGGGATCGAGGGGCAGAAGTCCGGCGTCGGCCGCCCGGCCGCCGAGGCGTCCTCGGCCAGCGTTTGCAGGGCCGCCGGCAGTTCGGGGCCCTGGGGCCACATGGGGTGCCAGGCGTCCCCGTACCGGGCGGCCCGGCGCACGGCGGCCCGGCTGTTGCCGCCCACCCAGACCGGGGGGTGCGGGGAGCGGGCCGGGAGGGGCGCGGCGTGCACGCGGTCGAAGTGCACCGTCTCACCGTGGAAGGTGGCGACCTCCTCGGTCCACAGCACCTTCAGCGCGCGCAGGTACTCGTCGGTCAGCGCCCCGCGCCGGCTGAAGGGGACGCCGAGCGCCTCGAACGCCTGCCGGGCCCAGCCGACGCCGACGCCCAGCACGAGGCGGCCGCCGGAGAGCTGGTCCAGGGACGCGGTGATGCGGGCCAGCTGGAGCGGGTGGCGCTGGGGTGCGATGGCGACGCCGGTGCCCAGCTCGATACCGCTCGTCTGGCCGGCGAGCCAGGCCAGCGTGGTGAACGAGTCGTAGAAGGGCACCGGGGAGCGGCGGTGCGCGTCCGGGGTCAGGGCGATGTGGTCGGAGACGGTGATCAGGTGGTAGCCGAGGCGCTCGGCGGTCGTCGCCCAGCCGCGCAGGGAGCCGGCGTCGATGTGCGTGCCGAAGTTGGGGAGGTTGATGCCGAATCGCACGGCGAGCCTTTCAGTGGGTGGGGCCCGCCGCCGCGGGCGGAGCGGGCAGTTCGTCGGTCGGTACGGCGGTGAGCGGGCGCGGCCTGGGCCGTGCGGACGCCCACCGGCGCATGGCGGGGCGTTCCACCCCGGTGTACAGCAGGGCGGCGATCAGCAGGCTGAGCGCCGCGCACGCGGCGGTCAGGCCGATGCCCGCCGGCCAGGAGTACTGCCGTGTCTCGCCGAGCAGGCGTCGCCCGTACACGAGCACCGGCCAGTGGACGAGGTAGAAGGCGAAGGAGACCTCGCCGAGCCACTGGAGGGACCGGGCGCGCAGCCAGGTGTGCCGGCCCGCTGTGTCGAGGTGCGCGACGGCCGGGATCAGCAGCGCCACGGGCACGATGGTCGCCGCGTTGAGCGCGTACACCGCGGGCAGGTACAGCGAAGCGGCGTAGCAGGCCACGAACAGCGCGGTCAGCGGCAACGGCCGGAAGCGCCTCCAACGGCCCTCCAGGACGATCCGGGCCATGACGATGCCGAGCACGAAGTCGAGCACCCGGGTCACCGGGAAGACGTACACCAGCCAGAAGGCCGACGCGGGCAGCGGCTTGTCCGGGGCGAGCATGCTCGGCTCGGCCGGCACCAGGGCGCTCACCACGGCGGGCAGGGCGATGACGGCGGCCATCAGAGACAGGGCGCACCCCCACAGGCGGTGCGCCCGGACGCGGGCCACTGCCCGGTGCAGCAGCGGGAAGAGCAGGTAGAAGAACAGCTCGCAGCCCAGTGACCAGCTCGGATTGTCGACGCTGAAGTAGACGTCCTCGTCCGGTACCCATGGTTGCAGCAGGAGGAGGTTGAGGACCGCCGTGCCGCCCGCGACGGTGGCTCCCGCGTACAGCGCCATGGTGGCGGTGTGCGTCACCAGGTGATTGGGGAAGACCTTGACCAGCCGTCGGCGCCAGAAGGCCGTGGTGGAGTCCTGCGGCCTGGCCGACCAGGTGAGGATGAATCCGCTGAGCACGAAGAAGAAGGACACCCCCACCCAGCCGGCCTTGCAGAAGACGGTGAACGCGCCGTCCGACAGGGCTTTGTCGGCGAACGGCCTGCCGATCGCGATGTGGAAGAGGAACACGGCGAACGCGGCGAAGAACCGGACCCCGGTGAGAGACGTCAACCGGGTGCGGGTGCGGGTGCGGGTGCGGGTGC
>NZ_WWJT01000116.1 GCF_009865385.1 Streptomyces sp. SID486
GGCCCGGCAGCGTCGGGCGGCCCGGCCGGGCGTGCTCACGCCGCGCGCACGTCCTGCTCACGCCGTCCCGCCCGCCGCTCCGTCCCGGCCCGGCCCGCCTGTCCAATTGGCTCTGCCCCGCGCGCCGTTGAGGTCGCGGCCGGACTGTGGTGTCGTACCCCTCGGGGAGACCGGCCGGGCGTGGCCGGCGGTGTCGAGGGGGGAAGCGTGGCCGATCCGCGGGATCACGCGGGGTGGAGCAGGGCCGCCGGGACCGGGGTGACTCTGGAGCGCCTGTTGTCGCTGGTCGGTCCCGGAGCCCTGGAACTGGACACGGCACCCGCCGGGCCCGCGGTGGTGGTCGCCGGGGTGGCGGTCCTGGACGTGCTGGACCCCGAGATCCGGCCCCGGGAACTGCTGCTCGCGGTCGGCGTCGGCGCCGGCTCCGCCCAGGCGGCGGACGTCGTGCGCCGGGCCGGCGCGGCCGGGGCCGCCGGTGTGGTCTTCGGCCCGGAGCGCCCCCAGGGGTCCGCCCGTGCCCTGCGGGCGGTCGCCGGGGAGGCCGGTACCGCGGTGCTCTTCCGCACCTGGCACCGGTGGGACGAACTCGTGGTCGTGCTGCGGGCCGGACTGGCGGCGGCGGGGGCCGTGCCGTCGTCCGCGGCCCGAGGCCCGGTCCTGGGGGACCTCGACGGGCTCGCCGACGCGGTGGCCGCCCTGGTCGGCGGCTCGGTGACCATCGAGGACACCGAGTCCCGCGTGCTGGCGTACTCCTCGACCGAGGAGAACGTGGACGAGATGCGCCGGCTGACCATCCTCGGACGGCGCGTGCCCCCCTGGCGGGTGGCCGCCATGCGGGACGCCGGTTTCTTCCGTGCCCTGTGGACGACGGACGACGTGCTGCACCGGCGGGCCCAGGGCGAGAACCCCGAACGCCTGGTGTGCGCCGTCCGCGCGGGCGGCGAGGTGCTGGGGTCGGTGTGGGTGGCCGCTGTCGGGGGCCGGCCCCTGGCCCCGAACGCGGCGGAGGCCCTGCGCGCCGCGTCCCGCGAGGCCGCCGCGCACCTGCTGCACCAGCGCACCCGCGGCGCCGACAGCCGTCTCGCGGAGGACGCGGCACGTGCGCTGCTGGAGGACCGCGGTTCCGCGGAGGTGCTCGCCGAGCGGGCCTCCCTGCCGGCCCGGGAGCCCTGCGCCGTACTGGCGGTGGGTGCGGGTCCCGGCCCGGCCGAGCAGACCGCGCCCGGGGACCCGTCCCGGCTGTACGGCCTGCTCGCCCTGCACTGCGCGGCGCTCGGCCACCGGATCGTGGTCGTGCCGGCGGGTGGCAGGGCACTGGTGCTGGTCAGCGCGCTGGACCAGGAACCGGGCCGGGCCCGGGAACAGTTGTCGAAGCTCGCCACGTCGCTGACCACGCGGCTGTCGGCGGCGGTGGGCACGCCGGTGCGGGCGGGAGTGGGCGAGGTGGTCCCGGTGCTGGCGCGGGCCGCCGAGTCCCGCCGGACCGCGGAGCAGGCTCTCAAGGCCCTCACGCGGGCCGGGGACACGCGCTCGGTGGCATGGGTGGAGGACGTGGCGGACACGATCGGCGTCCTCCAGGTGCTCGACGCCCTGCGGGACCTGGATCTGCCCCGGGCGACCTCGGTGGCGCGGCTGGCCGCGTGCGACGCCGAGCAGGGCGGCAACCGCCTCGTGGAGTCCCTGCGGGCCTACCTCGACCACTTCGGTGACGTCTCCGCCGCCGCGCGCAGTCTCTCGCTGCACCCCAACAGCCTGCGCTACCGGCTCAGCCGGATCACCGCGCTCTCGGGGCTTGACCTCGCCAGCCCGGACGCCCGACTGCTGGCGCAGCTGCAACTCCGGCTCGGGGACGCGGACAAGGGTCCGGGCCGTGCACCGTGAGCCCCTGCCCCACCCACTCCGCTCACCCCCTACGGCCACTCACCCCGCCCACCGCCGCCCACTCCGCTCACCGCCACTCACCCCGCCCGCGTCGCTCCTCCCGCCCACCGCCGCCCACTCCGCTCACCGCCACTCACCCCGCCCGCGTCGCTCCTCCCGCCCACCGGCACGTGCTCGGCCACGGTCGTGCGCCCGGCCACAGCGGTGCGCCCACCCACCCGCACGCCCCGGCCGCCGTGGTGCGCCCACCCGCCGCCGTGCCCCCACCCACCACCACGCCCCCGTCCACCGCCGTACGCCCTTTTGTGCGCTTCCACCAACGCGGCGTGCCGGTGTCGTCGGCACGCACAACGGCGCGGGTCTCGGGGGCCGGTGGCCCGGCGTGGCCGGTGTCGGGGCGGGTGCGGCTCTGCCGAACCGACGATGACCCGTCCGGGGCGCGGGGAGCAGCCTGGGAACGCGCTCGGGGATTCCGCCCCGGACGCGCCGTTCCCACCCCGGAGGGTTCCCCATGACCGCTGTTGCCCCCGCCGCCGCGCGGCGCGAACGCATCCTTCAGGAGGCCGTGCGGCAGCGGCTGCTGGACCCGGAGCAGTCGCTGCTGGCCGGCTTCGTCGACCTCGACGGTGTAGCTGCCACGGCCCGGGCCCTGCACGACGCCTTCCCCCGCTCCCCCGAAGTGCCCGGCGTCCTGCACACGTTCGCCGCGAAGGCCAACTGTCTCGTGCCCGTCCTGAGGGAGCTGCGCCGGCAGGGCCTGGGCTGTGAGGTCGCCACCGCCGGCGAACTGGCCCGCGCGCGGGCGGCCGGTTTCCCGGCCGGGCGGATCGTCTTCGACGCTCCCGCCAAGACCCGGGCGGAGCTGGAGCGGGCCCTGGCCCTGGGCGTGACCGTCAACGCGGACAGCTTCCAGGAACTGGAGCGGATCAGCCGGCTCCTCGGGGAGCGGGCTTCGCGGTCGCGGATCGGGGTCCGCCTCAACTGCCAGGTCGGCGGCGGTGCCATCGCCGCGATGAGCACCGCGACGAGCACCTCGAAGTTCGGTGTCCCGCTGACGGATCCCGGCAACCGTGAGCGGCTGCTGCGGGCCTTCGGCGAACACCCCTGGCTGACCTGGGTGCACACGCACACCGGCTCCCAGGGCTGTCCCCTGGACCTGATGGCCCGTGGGGTGGCCCAGGCCGTGGACTTCGCCGACCAGGTGACGGCGGCTTTCGGCGAGGGACGGATCGCGGGCATCGACATCGGTGGCGGACTTCCGGTCAACTTCGCCGACGACGAGGTCACGCCCACCTTCGCGACGTACGTCGAGCAGCTGCGGGCGCACGCCCCGGGTCTCTTCGACGGACGGTACGCGGTCGTCACCGAGTTCGGCCGCTCCCTGCTCGCGAAGAACGGCTTCATGGCCGCATACGTCGAGTACACGAAGACGGCGGGCGGCCGGCCCATCGCCGTGACCCACGCAGGGGTGCAGGTCGCCACCCGGACGGTGTTCGGTCCGGACGCCTGGCCGCTGCGGATCGAGGCGTACGACCCGAACGGCACGGCCAGGCGGGACCGGCCCGTGCGCCAGGACATCGCCGGCCCGGCCTGCTTCGCCGGTGACCTGCTCGCCCGCGACCGTGCGCTGCCGCCGCTCCGGCCGGGCGACCTGGTGGTGGTGCCGGACACCGGCGCCTACTACTTCTCGACGCCGTTCCACTACAACAGCCTGCCGGAGCCCGCCGTGTACGGCGTACGGACGGGCGCGGACGGGCAGACCGCGTTCACCCTGATCCGTCCCGCGCAGGACCCCTGGCACCTGACGGAGCGGGACGGCGTGAACGTGCTGCCCGAGGACCCGGTGCCCGCCGGGGCGGGCGACGCCCGGTGAGGAGAACCACGGTGTCCCGGGCCGACCGGGAGCGGTCCGGCCCGGACGGGCCGCTCCTGACTCAGCGCGCCGCGATCGTGTTCCTGCTGGCTGCACTGGCCGGCGTCGGGGCGACGGTCCTCGCGGTGCTGTCCGGCAGTGTGTGGCCGGTGGCGGTGAGCGTGGGCAGCGGCACCGCCGCCACGGCGGTGCTGTTCTTCAAGGAGATCATCGACTAACCGGGGCCCCCGGCCGCCCCGAAGACCACCGACCGGACGTGAGCCGGGGTCCGCGGCCACCGCCGAGCGCACCGGCCGGACGTACGCCGGGAGCCGCGGCCACCACCGAGAGCACCGAGCGGACGTAAGCCGGGAGCCGGCGGGGGCGCGGGCGCGGGCGCGCCGGTTCTACGGCCGCAGCGCCCGCAGCAGCAGGTCGGCCAGGTGGTCGGCCACCTGCTGGGGGGTCAGGGGGCCGCCGGGCCGGTACCACGTGGAGAGGTGGTGGACGGAGCCGAAGTGGTAGTCCACGACCAGGTCGGCCGGGGTCGCCGTGGAGAAGACCCCTTCTCGCTGGCCCTCCTCGACCAGCGCGCGGAACTGCTCGTGGTAGCGGCGGCGCTCGGCGCGGACCTGCTTGTTCTTCTCCGGGCTCAGGTGGTGCATGGAGCGGAAGAAGATCATCGCGTCGTCGAGGTTCTCGATCGTCGTGACGACGACGTCCGCGGCCGCCGCCCTGAGCCGCTTGTCCACGGGTTCGTCGGCGCCCGCGAACCGGTCCAGCCGCTCCTGCTGGAGGCGCAGCACGCGCGCGTACACCTCGTGCAGCAGGTCGTCCTTGGAGCCGAAGTAGTGGTACAGGGCTCCCTTGGTGACGCCGGCCGCCTCCACGATCTCCTGCACGGAGGTGCGGTCGTAGCCCTGCTCGGCGAAGAGCCGGGTGGCGGCGGCCAGCAGCCGCTGCGGGACGGGAGTCCCGTCTCCGTCCGTCGTCCTGGGCACTTCCGCCACCTGCCTTTCCGTTCTGCTGCTATTCGTGTGCGGTGCGGGAACGCAGTTCCCGACGGAGGATCTTCCCACTCGCCGTCTTGGGCAGGTCGGGCAGGATCTCCACCTGCCTCGGGTACTTGTAGGCGGCCAGTCTCTCCTTGCAGTACCCCGCGAGTTCGTCCGGGGCCGCCTCGGCCCCCGGACGAAGGCTGATGAAGGCCTTGACGGTCTCGCCACGGTACCCGTCGGGCACCCCGACGACGGCCGCCTCGCGCACCGCCGGGTGCGTGTACAGCACGTCCTCGACCTCGCGCGGCCACACCTTGAAGCCGGACGCGTTGATCATGTCCTTCTTGCGGTCCACGACATACAGCCAGCCCCGCTCGTCCATGAAGCCGATGTCGCCGGTCCGCAGCTCGCCGTCGGGGAAGGTCTCGGCGGTGGCGTCCGGGCGGCGCCAGTAGCCGGGCACCACCTGCGGACCGCGCACGACGATCTCGCCGGGTTCCCCGAAGGGCACCTCCGCGCCCCGGTCGTCCAGGATGCGCACGAGCGTGTCGGCGCCGGGCAGGCCGACGGAGAGGGTTCCGGAGACGGGGTCCACGGGCGCCTCGAGGCCGGGCGGGACGGAGGCGCAGGGCGCGGTGCACTCGGTGAGCCCGTAGCCGACCCGGATGTACGGCCCGAAGCGCTCCCTGAACCGCTCCACCAGGGCCGGCGGCACGGGGGCGCCGCCCGAGGACATGTGGACGAAGGAGGTGAAGTGCTCGCGGGTGACGTCCGGGTGGGCGGCGAGCGCCATGTAGGCGGTGGAGGGGCCGACCGTGTAGTGCGGGCGGTGTTCGGCGAAGGCGTCCAGGACGACGCCGGGTTCGAAGCGGTAGGTGAGCACCAGGGTGCCGGCGCTGTTCAGGCAGGCCCCGAACTGGCACACCATGCCGGTGATGTGGAACAGGGGTGCCAGCGCGTAGTAGACGGGGGCATCGGGCAGGCCGAGTCCGGTGGCCTGCCGTTCGGCGTTGTGCATGACGTTGGCGTGCGTGTTGGTGGCGCCCTTGGGTGTGCCGCTGGTGCCGGAGGTGTAGCTGATCAGGGCGATGTCGTCCGGGCGCGGTGCGCGGCCCTCGGGGGCCCGGCCGCCCCGCCGGGCGACCGCCACCAGGTCGTCGGCGTCGGCGGGCCGGGGCAGCCGCTCGAAGGGGAGCACGCGCGCGTCGTCGCGGCTCTGGAGGTCCCGCTCGCAGGCGGTGAGCACGATCCGCACCGGCGAGCCGGCCGCCGTCTCGCGCAGGTACGTCTCCCAGGCCCGGTCGGTGCAGACCAGCGCGGTCACCTCGCCGTCCCGCAGGACGTGCGCCACCTCGGCCGACTTGTACATGGGGTTGACCGGGACGACGGTCGCGCCCGCCTTCCAGGCGCCGAGCACGGCCAGCACGAAGTGCGGGGTGTTCTGCAGCAGGACGGCCACCCGGTCGCCTCGCTCCAGGCCGCGGGCGGCGAGGTGGGCGGCGACGGAGTCGCTCAGCGCGTCGGCCTCGCGGTAGGTCAGGCGGGCGTCGAAGTAGGCGAGGAAGGTGCGGTCGGGGGCCTCGGCGACGGCGTCGCGCAGGGCGTGCACGAGGGAGTCGGCGGGGTCGACGGGGGCGCGCTGGGCCTCGTCGAGCAGGGCGAGCCAGGGCCGGGCGGCGTAGGGGGAGGCGGTCACCGGCCGGCCTCCCACTTCTGCTGGATGTGGTTCATGGTGGCGAGCCAGCGGTCGGGTTCGCCGGCCCGCCCCTGGTAGAAGCCGGCGACCTCGGGGTGCGGCAGGATCAGGAAGCGGTCCTCCTCGATGCCGCGGAAGAGCGCGTCGGCCACGGCCTGCGGCTCGATCGCGGTGGGCTTCAGCACCAGGTCGCCCGCGCTGCCGGTGGCGGCCAGCATGTCGGTGCGCACGCCCTGCGGGCAGACGGCGTGGACCTTGACACCCCGGTGGCGGTAGGTCAGGGACAGCCACTCGGCGAAGGCGTAGGCGCCGTGCTTGGTCACGCTGTAGGAGGGCGCGCCGATCATCGTCAGCAGGCCGGCGGCGGAGACGGTGGAGACGAACCGGCCGCCGCCGCGCTCCAGCCAGTCGGGCAGCAGGGCGTGGGCCGCGCGGACGTGGGCCATCAGGTTGACGTCCCAGGAGGCCGCCCAGGTCGTCTCGTCCAGTGCGGAACCGAGGTCGCCGTCCTCGAAGGCGACCCCCGCGTTGGCGCACCAGACGTCCACCGTGCCGCCGAGCGCCGCGCGGGCCTCGGCGACGATCGCGGAGGCGTCACCGGGCACGGCGGTACCGCCGATCTCCCCCGCCACCGCCTCGGCCTTGCGGGCGTCCAGGTCGTTCACGACGACCCGGGCGCCCTCGGCGGCGAACCGCCGGGCCAGCGCGGCCCCGATCCCACCACCCGCCCCGGTGACGACCACTCCCGCATCCTGCACGGCTTCCACCATGGGTCTCCTTCGACACGACTCTCGCGCGACGCGCGCCGGCTCTGATCGGTCAGACTAACCGGTCGGTATGTGTGAAGGAAGGCCGAGTGCACCAAGCCTAAGGGGGGCGGGGAACCGCGCGACGAGCCCCGGACGGCCCGCACGTGACCACTCACCGGAGGACCCCATGCACCTGTCCCGACGGACTCTGCTCGCATCGGCGACGACGATGGCCGTGCCGGCCGGGAGCACCCGCCGGCGCGAGCGCTTCCGCACCGGCTTCGAGGAGCTCGCGGCCGGCGGCTACGCGCTCCTCGACGCCCAGAAGGTCGGCGTCGTGACCAACCCCACCGGCGTCACCAGGGACGCCGCCCACATCGTCGACGTGATGCACCGGGACCCACGGGTGCGGCTGACGGCGGTCTTCGGCCCCGAGCACGGCTTCCGCGGCACCGCGCAGGCGGGCGGCTCGGAGGGCCGTTACGACGACCCGGCGACCGGACTTCCGGTGTACGACACGTACCTCAAGAGCGGCCGGCCGCTCGCCGACGTCTTCACCGCCTCCGGTGTGGACACCGTGGTGTTCGACATCCAGGACGTGGGCGCCCGCTTCTACACGTACATCTGGACCCTGTACGACTGCATGGAGGCCGCGGGGCTGGCCGGCAAGCGCTTCGTCGTCCTGGACCGCCCGAACCCGGTGACCGGCCGCGCGGCCCACGGCCCGGTGCTGCACAAGGAGTTCGCCACCTTCGTCGGCCGGCAGCCGATCGCGCAGGCGCACGGCATGACCGTGGCGGAGCTGGCCCGGCTGTTCAACGGGGAGTTCCTGACCGCTCCGGTGCCGTTGGAGACGGTGCTGATGCCGGGCTGGCGGCGCGGCCGGTTCTACGACGACTGGGGGCTGCCCTGGGTGCCGCCGAGCCCCAACATGCCCACGCCGGACACGGCACTGGTGTACTCCGGCACCTGCATGTTCGAGGGCACCAACCTCTCCGAGGGACGCGGTACGACCCGGCCCTTCGAACTCCTGGGCGCCGAGGGCGTCGACGGCCGCTGGGCCGCCGCCGTGAACGGGCTCGGGCTGCCCGGCGTGCGGTTCCGGGAGGCGTACTTCGCGCCGACGTTCTCCAAGTTCGAGGGGAAGACGGTCGGCGGGGTGCAGATCCACGTGACCGACCGGGCGGCCTACGACCCGGTGCGCACCGGGATCGCGCTGCTGGTGACCGCCAGGAAGGTGTGGGACGGCTTCGCCTGGCGTCCCGACAACTGGATCGACAAGCTCACCGGTTCCGACCGGGTGCGCACGATGATCGACGCGGGCGCCGGCACCGACGAGGTGACGGGAGCCTGGCAGGAGGAACTGGCCGCGTTCCGGCGGGTCCGAAAGGAATATCTCCTCTACAAGTAGCCCGCGGCGGCTGGCCAATCCCGCACCCCGGCAGGACGATACGTGCGCACTGCACCGTCGCGGGTGACGAGGGAGCCTGGCATGGCGGATCCTGGGATGAGCGTGACTCCCTACTGGGAGCTGACCTTCGACGCGGACGGGGACGTGGACGGACCCGAACGCGACCGGTTGTCGGCGCAGGTCACGGAGCGCGGCGTGCGTGACCTGATCGTCTTCGCGCACGGCTGGAACAACGACCGCTCGGGAGCGACCGCGCTGTACCGGCGTTTCTTCGCCCCCCTGCCGCGGCTGGCGCCGAAGGCCCGGCTCGGGTACGTCGGTGTGATCTGGCCGTCGATGCGGTTCAGCGACGAGCCGATCCCCGACTTCCCGGAGTCGGTGGCGGCCGTGGAGGCGCAGGGGGTGCCCGGCCCGGCGCTGGACGAGAACACCCGGCGGGCGCTGCGGGAAGCCTTCCCGGGCCGGGCGGCGGTGCTGGACCGGCTGGCCCGGATGCTGGACGACCGGCCGGACGGCGCCACCGGGCTGACCGAGTTCGGGCGGCTGGTGCGGCAGCTGCTGGACGGCGACCAGGGACCGGCCGACACGGACGAACCGGGCGGACCGGCCGTGTTCGACACGGACCCGGTGGCCGCGTGCGAGCAGTTCGCGGACGCGCTGGCCGCGCTCGGTCCGGCGGCCGACGGCGCCCGGTTCAGCCTGCCGAACCCGTGGGACGGGGCGAAGGAACTGCTGCGGCAGGCGACGTACTACCAGATGAAGCGGCGGGCCGGGACGGTGGGCGAGCGGGGGCTCGGGCCGCTCGTCGGACGGCTGGCCGGTGTGGCGCCGGGGGTGCGGGTGCACCTGGTCGGACACAGTTTCGGGGGCCGGCTGGTGGCGTTCGCGCTGCGCGGGCTGCCCGGACCGGTGCGGTCGGTGAAGTCGGTGACCCTGCTCCAGGGCGCGTTCTCGCACTACGCGTTCGCGGCCCGGCTGCCGCACGCGCCGGACCGGTCGGGTGCGCTCAAGGGCGGGGCGGGGCGCGTGGACGGCCCCCTGGTGTGCTGCCACTCGCACTTCGACGCGGCTCTCGGCACGTTCTACCCGCTGGCCTCCCGGCTCGCCGGGGACGACCGTTCCTGCGCGGGCAGCGAGATCGCGGCGGTGCTCGGTCCGCAGTGGGGTGCGCTGGGGCACGACGGGGTGCAGGCGGTGCCGGGCACCGCCCGGCTGGACCTCGCGGCGGCCCTGCGCGGTCCGCTGCCCGCGTCGGGCTGTGTGAACGTCGACGCGGCGGCCGTGGTCCGGCGCGGGGGCGCGCCGTCCGGGGCGCACAGCGACATCGTGCACCCCGAACTGGCGCGGCTGGTGCTGGCGGCGGGCCGTATCGCCTGACCCGCCGCCCACGGCACCCCGGCAGCACCTCGGCGGTGCCCGAGCGGTGCCTCACCGGTGCCTCACCGGTGCCTCACCGGTGCGAGGTGTACTCCACGACCTGCTGGTAGGTCGGCCGGTTCTGCCAGCTGATCCGGCCGTGCTTGATGCCGCCCAGGGCGCGCTGGGCGATGGAGTCGGCGCACCACTGGTCCCCGGCCGAGCACTGGTCGTCGCCCGGGTAGACCTGGGCGGCGGTCAGGCCGGCCGCCTGCTTGAGGGCGCCCACCAGGCTTTCCCGGCAGGAGCCGAGGCTGCCGCCGCCGCAGTACGTGTGCGCCAGGCCGCCCTGGACGGGCTGCCCGAGGACCGCCCGGATGTCCTTGTCGACATAGCTCCACCAGCCGTACTGGAAGGCGCTGCCGGCGTGCGAGCCGGTCGGGCCGTGCCCGGCGGACGGCGCCTCGTCGACCGGCACGTTGACCGTGAAGGCCGTGTACAGGTCACTGCCCAGCCCGGGTTCGAACTCCGCCTTGACCAGCAGCGGCCACCAGGCGTCCAGGATGCGGATCGCGTCGGCGTTCGCGTAGGTCCGGGAACCCGGCGAGGTCTCCGTGCGCCTGGCACCGGCGCTCACCCACGCCTGGAGCTTGTTCACGGCGTCGGCGACGGCGGGATCCGTCACCGCGGCCGAGCCGACCACCTTCAGCAGGTTCGGCAGCACGTCCTCGGCGCGCAGGTCGGTGAGGGCGGCCTCGGCCATGGCCTGCACCAGTTTCGTCCGGGTCACCCCGCCCGCCGCGACCAGCTTCTTCACCCGGTCCTCCAGCAGGTCGCCGCGGTGCACGGAGCCGTCGGCCCAGGACGCGGTGGTGTAGTCCTTGGCCTGCTTGTTGTTCCAGGAGATGTAGTAGTCCTGGTCGACGGAGTTGGGGTGGGCGGAGGCCGGGGTGTAGCCGGCCGTGTTGACGGCCGGGTCCCAGTCACGCCACTCGTACGCGGGCCGCGCCCACACCGGGAACTCCGCGTCGACGCCGCTCGCCCGCACGGGGTTGTCGCCGCTGTTGTAGTAGGCGGTGTGCTGGGAGTCGGCGTAGAACCAGTTGAAGGTGTAGTTGATGTGCTGGGCCGCGCTCTGGAAGTCCTGCGGGCCCTTGACGTAGTCGGGGTCGTTGAGCATCTGGAAGCCGATGATCGAGTCGGCCTCATGCAGGTAGGAGGAGCGCAGGCTGGTGTAGGCGACCTTCGTGCCGCCGACGGTCGCCCGGTACGTCACCGGCCCGTACTTCGTGCGCCACACGCGCATGGTGTACGACCCCGCGGCCGTGCCGTCGGCGACGGTCGGCTTCCAGGCGTTCCTCTGCTCGACCTTGTCCATCGCGGTGCAGGTGCCGTGGTAGAGGTAGTGGTAGTCGTCCTGGCACAGCTCGACCGCGTAGGTGTCGATGATGTCCTGGCCGGAGGTCGTGGCGCTCCAGGAGTAGTCCTGGCCGCGGCCGAGTTCCACGTACATGCTCAGCCCCGCGAAGGAGGCGCCGCGGGCGCTGATGCCGGGGCCCTGGATCTCCTGGAGCAGGAGCAGCTGCGGGGCGAAGTAGCCGGTCTGCGGTCCGAAGACGGCGACCGGGTGGCCGCTGGCGGTGTGCTTGCCGCTGACCACGAGGGCGTTGGACATGCCGCGCCTGGCGGAACTCGTGATCGCGGCGGCGGCGGTGGCGGAGGTCTTCCTGGCGGCCGCCGTCGCCGCGCTGCCCGTGCGGTCGTAGACGAGCGGTTCCTCGGTCACCGTGCCGGCGTCGGGCATGGCCGCGCCCTGGGCGACGGCGGGCTTGCCGCCGTACGGGAAGCTCGCACCGTCATGGACGGTGAGTGCGGCCTCGGGGTCGTTGCGTTCGCGGAACGACTCCCAGACCCGGGTGCCCTCCTCGACGCCGTACTCCTGCTGGGCGGCGAGCAGGGACAGGGCGTTGCCGACCTCGCCGCCGCCACCGGAGCCGAACAGCGAGCCCACCACGGAGGCCAGCGCCACGAGGTCGGTGACCTTGAAGTGTTCTATGGTGCCGGCGTTGGTGATCGCGTCCTTGTGGCCGGTCAGGACGTACTCGCCGGGGAAGTAACGGCCGCTGTCGGAGGCGTCTATGTAGGCGTTGACGCCGGCGATGTAGGCGTTCACGTCGGCGAGGGCCTGCTGGCCGCGGGCGCCGCTCTTGGCGACGGCGCTGTCGATCTGCCCCTGGAGTTCGGCCTCGGTGTAGGGCGCGCTGCGGTAGAACTGCTGCTCCAGGCCCTGGTTGGCGGGCGCGCCGCCGGCGAAGCCGGTCAGCTGGCCGCGGCCCACGTGCCGGAAGACGTCCATCAGCCACAGCCGGTCCTCGGCCGCCGCGTACCCGGCGCCGAACTCGGTGCCGTAGCGGGTGGTGCCTGTGATGTGCGGCACACCGGTCTTCTTGTCGCGGACGATGGTCACATCGCCGCGGCCGGCCGGTTTCTCGCTGGAGGCGACCTGGTCGGCGGGGACGCCGAACGAGGCGTCGGCGAAGAAGGTGTTGATCTTCGCGTCGGTCAGGCCCGCGTAACCGGAGGCCAGGTCGGCGTACGGGCCGAGCTGGTCCTCCGCGTGTGAGGGCTGGGTGCCGAACGCCTGGTTGAGCAGGATCTGGGCGAGGGTGGCGTTGCCGTTCTCACCGGGCGGCAGGATGTCCGAACACTGCCCGCCGCAGTAGTCGTTGGAGGCCGTGGCGCGGGGGGCCGCCACCGCTGTCTGGGTGAGGGGGGAGAGAAGACCGGCTATGAGGACGCATACGGACGCGGACTTCAGGAACCCGAAGAGATGGCGGGACGTTCTCAGTCTGTCAAGGACGTTACGTGGGGTTCGCCGTGACATGGCGGCTCCTAGCGACTGGGGTGGCCGAACGTTACCGCCGGTATCCCCCCGTTTAAAGATGAACATGCGTCACTTTCCGGAGTCCGCAAGAGCAACCGAAGAAGCGATGGAGCCGAATCGCCTGTCGATACGTCTATTCGGCGACGTCCGCGCGACGACGCCGAAGTGACCGAAGTGCAGGTGCAGGTGTGACGGAGGTGCAGGACGATGGCAGGTTTCCGGAGTCTGGCGAGACAAGTACGCGATCCGCGCTGTGACCTGGCGCTGCGGCGGTACTCGCTGCGCAAGTGCCTGGAGAAGTTCGCCCCGTACGGGCACAGGGCGACCTGGGACCATCTGTGCTCCCGGGCGGGGTTCGGGCCCGAGGACCGCTCCCCCGATCCGGCGCGGCTCGTGGCCGCACTGGAGGAGCTGGAGGAGGCGCGTGACGTCTGGCTCGCCTACGAGACCGACTTCACCGAGCGCCGGCGGAAGGAGAAGCACGACGGGCTGCGCCGGCCGGGCAGCGTGGACGACTGGCACCGGCTGACCTGGGGCGGGTTCGGGGTCGCCTGGTGCGACGACCCGCGGGTCCACCCCGAGGAGCCGCTCGCGGAGGTTCTGCGCCGGCTGATCGCCGCGCTGGAGCGGGAGCCGGGTTCGTCGTGCCCGGTCTGCGACGGCGAGCGGCTGGTGTGGAAGTACGGCCTGGACCACGAGCCGTCGTCCGGCCCGGTCTGCGCGGACTGCGGGATCCTGGTGCCCCGGCCCGTCCTCAGTCCGCGGATCCTGCAGTACGCGCGGCGGGAACGCCTGTTGATGTCGGCCTGAGCGGCCGGGCCGGCACCGGGTGCGGGGCGGGCCGCGGGCCGGCACCGGTGCGGGGTGTGCAGGGGGTGCGCACCCCGTCCGCGGGAAGCCGTCGCGCGGACCGCGCGCGGCCGGCCCGTCTCGCCCCTCGGAACCTCCCTGGGCCGCCGTCCGCGGGGGCTGGCACCATCGAGGACATGGTGCAGGTGTGTCTCAACGGGTGCCGTTCCGCCGCCGACGGCGCGGCGGTGCCGATGTCCCCGCAGGAGCTGGCGCGTTCCGCCGCGGACGCGGTGGCGGCCGGGGCCGCTTCGGTCCATGTCCATCCGAAGACGCCGTGCGGTCACGACAGTCTGTCGCCCCGCGTGCTCGCGCCGGTGCTGGAGGCGCTGCGCGAACGCGTGCGGGTGCCGGTCGGGGTGACCACGGGAGCGTGGGCCGAACCCGATCCCGCCGCCCGGGTCGCCCGGGTGCGGTCCTGGTCGGTCCTGCCCGACTTCGCCTCGGTCAACTGGCACGAGCCGGGCGCCGAGGAGGTGGCCGGGGAACTGCTCGCCCGGGGCGTGGCCGTGGAGGCGGGCGTCTTCTCCGGCACCGACGGCGCGAGCCGGTTCGCGGCCTCACCGCTCGGTCCGAGGGTGCTGCGGGTCCTGGCCGAGGTGACCGACCACGACCCGGCGACCGCGGAGGCGTCGGCGCGCTCACTCCTGGCCGAGCTGGGCCCGGCACACGGCCGCCCGCTGCTGCTGCACGGCGAGGAGGGCGGCACCTGGCCGGTGCTCCGGCTGGCGGGCCGGCTGGGCCTCGCCACCCGCATCGGGCTGGAGGACACCCTGCTGCTGCCGGACGGCCGGCGGGCGTCGTCGAACGCCGAGTTGGTGGCGGAGGCGCTGGCCCGGTAGGGGTGTGGGCCCGGCGTCCGGGACGGGACGGACCACGGGCCCGGTGTGGGCCGGCACGGTCGGCTCCGCCCGAGGTTAGCAGCGGGAAAATCCCTCGCTCCAGCGCTTTGCCGTCCGGACAGTGGACGCCGGTAGAACCCGACCGCTGAACGGGAGTTGTCCGATGTCCACGCTGCGTGTCACCGCAGAAGTGCTGACCGTCCACGAGCATCCGAACGCCGACGCGCTGGAGCTGGCCCAGGTGGGGCTGTACCGCGCCGTCGTCGCCAGGGGCGCCTACCGCACCGGCGAGGCCGCCGTCTACATCCCCGAGCAGGCCGTCCTCCCGGCCGGGCTGATCGAGGAGCTGGGCCTGACGGGGCGGCTGGCGGGCGGCAACGCCGACCGGGTCAGGGCGGTGCGGCTGCGCGGCGAGCTGTCACAGGGCATCGTGTGCCGGCCGAGGGCCCTCGCGGACGTCGACCTGGCGCGGGCGGCGGCCGAGGGGACCGACTTCGCGGCACGGCTGGGCATCACCAAGTGGGTGCCGCCGGTCCCGCCGACGATGAACGGGGACGTCGAGCCCGCTCCCGGTCTGCTCCCCTGGGTCGACATCGAGAACATCCAGCGCTGTCCGGACATCTTCGCGCCCGGCGAGCCGGTGGTCCTGACGGAGAAGCTGCACGGTTCGGCGTGCCTGCTGACGTATGTCGCCGAGGAGGGGAGGGTGTACGTCTCCTCCAAGGGCTTCGGCGCCAAGTCCCTGGCACTGCGGGAGGACCCGCGCAACCTGTACTGGCGGGCGGTGCGCGGGCACGGGGTGGCCGAGGCGGCGGCACGGCTGTGCGAGCGGCTGGGCGCCTCGCGGGTCGGGATCTTCGGGGAGGTGTACGGCGCGGGGGTGCAGGACCTGACGTACGGCGCCGACGGGCGGCGGGAGACGCTGGGGTACGCGGCGTTCGACGTCTCGGCGGAGGTGGACGGGGCCGTACGGTGGTTCGACCCGGCCGAGGTGCTGGAGGGCGAGCTGCCCTCGGTACCGCGACTGTTCTCCGGTCCGTACGACGTAGCGCGGGTCATGGAGTTCGCGAGCGGCCGGGAGACGGTGTCCGGGCGGGAGCTGCATCTGCGGGAGGGCGTGGTGATACGCCCGGCGGTGGAGCGGTACAGCGCGGTGACAGGGGGCCGGGCCATCGCCAAGGCCGTCAGCCCGGCCTACCTGACCCGCAAGGGCGGCACGGAATACGAGTGACGAACCCGCGCCCCGAAGGGGCGCGAGGAACTGCGCGACCAGCCACGACGAAACCCGCACCCGAAAACCACGAACGACACCCCCCACCCCCGATTCCACCGCCACCACCAGCGCCCCGAAGGGGCGCGAGGAACTGCGCGACCAGCCACGACGAAACCCGCACCCGAAATCCACGAACGACACCCCCCACCTCCGATTCCACCGCCACCACCAGCGCCCCGAAGGGGCGCGGGGAACTGCGCGA
>NZ_WWJT01000117.1 GCF_009865385.1 Streptomyces sp. SID486
GAGCTGTACCGCAACGGCGCGGAGTGGAAGTTCCGGGCCATCGGCCAGGGCTACGCCTCCGGGCTGCGCGGCATCGCGCAGGACTTCGGCGTCAACGTCTGACGCGGAAACACCCCCCGGTCCGGCGCCGCACCGTTTAGGGGCGGCGCCGGACGCGCAGGACAACCAGGGAAGCTTCACCAGGGGAGGACCAGGACCATGGGCGTCACACTCGCCAAGGGAGGCAATGTCTCCCTCTCCAAGGCCGCACCGAACCTCACGAACGTCATGATCGGGCTCGGCTGGGACGCCCGCTCCACCACCGGGGCCCCCTTCGACCTGGACGCCAGCGCGCTGCTGTGCGGCGCCGGCAACCGGGTGATGGGCGACGAGTACTTCGTGTTCTACAACCAGCTCACGAGCCCTGACGGCTCCGTGGAGCACACCGGTGACAACCTCACCGGTGAGGGCGAGGGCGACGACGAATCGATCCTGGTGGACCTCGCCAAGGTCCCGCCGCAGTGCGAGAAGATCATCTTTCCGGTCTCGATCCACATGGCGGACGAACGGGGCCAGACCTTCGGCCAGGTCTCCAACGCGTTCATCCGGGTCGTCAACCAGGCCGACGGCCAGGAACTGGCCCGCTACGACCTCAGCGAGGACGCCTCCACCGAGACGGCGATGATCTTCGGTGAGCTCTACCGCTACCAGGGAGAGTGGAAGTTCCGGGCCGTAGGACAGGGGTACGCGTCGGGGCTCCGGGGCATCGCCCTAGACTTCGGAGTCAACGTTTCGTAAAGCCGCGTGCGGCGCGGGGGAGTCCCTCCCTCAGACTTCGTCTGGGAGGTGCCCCCAGAGATGATGGGATAGCCAGTGCTTCTCAAAACCTTCGGCTGGTCGTTCGCGGTCACCGCGCTCGGCCTGGTCGCGGCGGCGTTCTACGGGGGGTGGACCGCCTTCGGCATCGTGGCGATCCTGGCCATCCTGGAGATCTCGCTGTCCTTCGACAACGCGGTGGTCAACGCCGGAATCCTGAAGAAGATGAACGCCTTCTGGCAGAAGATCTTCCTCACGGTCGGTGTCCTCATCGCCGTCTTCGGCATGCGGCTGGTGTTCCCCGTCGTCATCGTCGCGATCAGCGCGAAGATGGGCCCGATCGAGGCCGTCGACCTGGCCCTCAACAACAAGGACCGCTACCAGGAGCTGGTCACCGACGCCCACCCGGCGATCGCCGCCTTCGGTGGCATGTTCCTGCTGATGATCTTCCTCGACTTCATCTTCGAGGACCGGGACATCCAGTGGCTGCGCTGGATCGAGCGGCCCCTGGCCAAGCTCGGCAAGGTCGACATGCTGTCGGTCTGCATCGCCCTGATCGTCCTGCTGATCACCTCCTTCACCTTCGCCACCCACGCCCACCAGCACGGCGGCGCCCACGTGGACAAGGCCCAGACGGTCCTGATCGCCGGCATCGCCGGCCTGATCACCTACATGGTCGTCGGCGGACTCTCCGGCTACTTCGAGGACAAGCTGGAGGAAGAGGAGGAGCGCGAGCACGAGCAGGAGGAAGAGGCCGCCCGTTCCGGCAAGCAGAAGCCCGCGGTCGTCCTGGCCGGCCAGGCCGCGTTCTTCATGTTCCTCTACCTGGAGGTCCTGGACGCGTCCTTCTCGTTCGACGGTGTGATCGGCGCCTTCGCCGTCACCAACGACATCGTCCTGATGGCCCTCGGCCTCGGCATCGGCGCGATGTACGTCCGCTCGCTCACCTGGACGCCGGAGCGAGGCCCCGCGCGCGGCGGCAGCGGCCGGCACACCCCCGCCCGGGGCTGCCCCCGACGCGTGGACGCACACCGCGCGGCTCGATTTCGGCGTCTGGCCGGCCCGCGGCCGGCGCACCGGTGACACGGCCCTGCTCGGGCGCGCGCTACGGGCCTGGACCGACCGGGGATGGCGGGGCCGCCGTTCGGTGGAACCGGGCGAACCGGCGGCCGGGGGGCCGGGGACCTGGCAGCCGGGGGCCTGGCTGCTGTTCGCGGACGACGTGGACGGCCACGCCGTGGTCCTGCTGCGGTACGGGGTCCACCTGGTGCGCTACAGCGAGCCCCTGCACGGCGGTACGCCGGAGCTGACCGTCGCCCGCACCGAGGGCGCGGACGTGACGACGGCCGCCGCGGTCGTCGTGGCCCGTTCCCCGCGCTCCGTGCGGCTGCTGCTGGCCCCCTGGGTCGCCGCGGCGGCCGTCCGTGACCTGCGGGAGCCCGCGGCCGGCCCGCGTGCGGTCGGACGCGACGGCAACGGCGTCACCGAACCGGTCGCGGTGGCGGCGCCCGGCGGGCCGTGCCACGACGTGCCGGCGGTGCAGTTGCGTTCCTCGTCCAGGATCGCCGAGGACCACGCCTTCCTCCTCGCCGACCTCGGCGGGCTGGTGCCGGCCCACCTGACGTACATGCCCGCCCCGCGGCCCGGGGTCAGGCCACGGCCGCCGCGCGAGGCGACGGGCGAGGCGGGTCTGCGCGGCTGGGCGGCCACGGCGTGTCGCCTGGCCGGGCTGCACGGTCGGGGGGTCCGCAGCGTCAACCACTGGGTGTTCGCCGCTCAGCCGCTGCCCGAGGGGGCCGGAACGGCGGCCTGGGTCTGTGCCCGCGCCGACACCTGGCGCGGCACGGGTGACGTGGAGTACCTCTTCGTCGCTCCCGGCGGCACGGACGCGAAGGTGGTGGGCCGGGGCCGCGACACGGCGCAGTGCAGCCGCTTCGGGCAGAACGCGCTGGCACACACCGAGTGGCGTGCGCCCTCGGGCACCCCGTACCTGCTCGCCGCGGCCAGCCGTGCGGTGACGCGGCTCGACGTGACCGCCCCGGTCCGGAGCACCGCCGACGGACGGTTCCTGGCGGTCGCGGTGCCGGGCGGCCGGCCCGCCGAGGTGACGGGCCGGCTGCCGGACGGCACGAGGATCGACTCCCCGCTCAGCCCTGACGGGCCTTGAAGCGGGGTTCCTTCCTGTTGATCACGTAGGTCACGCCCCGCCGGCGCACCACCTGGGCGCCGGGGCGGCTTTTCAGTGAGCGCAGGGACTTGCGCACCTTCATACCGGTCTCCTCTGCTCGGACGTGCGTGGCGCCCCGTCAGCCGCGGGCGTGCGCGGCCCGGCGGTAGCGGCGTTCGAAGCGCGCGACGCGGCCCCCGGTGTCCGGCACGCGGGAGGTGCCGGTGTGGAACGGGTGACTCGCCGCGGAGATCTCGACGTCGATCACCGGGTAGGTGACGCCGTCCTCCCACTCGACCGTCCGGTCCGAGCCGGCGGTGGAGCGGATCAGGAACGCGGTGCCCGCGGCGCGGTCGCGGAAGACGACCGGGCGGGTCACGGGGTGGATACCGGGCTTCATGGGGTTGTCCTTTCTCTCAGCCGTTCTGGTCCGGAACGGCCCTGCCGACCGTCCTGGAACCGCCCTGCCGACCGTCGGAACGGCCCTGCCGAGCGACCGGCAGCGGTCCTGTGTGCCGCCCCTGCGGCGGCCCTGGCCGCCGTCCCCGGGAGTGCCGTGGAAGCGGTCAGCGCTCCTCGCGGAACCGGACGTGCCGTCCGGCCACCGGGTCGTACTTGCGCAGGACCAGCCGGTCGGGGTCGCTGAGCCGGTTCTTGCGCGTCACGTAGGTGACGCCGGTCCCGGCCGTCGACTTCAGCCGGACGACGGGACGCGCGGTGCTGCGTGCCATGGTGCCCTCCTGATCCGTGGACCGGCACTCCCTGATTGATCGGTTCATGCCAGTCACACGGGCTACAACGGCCCCGGGCACCGGGGCATTCCCGGGGTCCGAAGCCCGCGGACATTCCCGGCCAGGATCTCTCTTCGGGGGTCTGACCACCCCGTTCCGCGTCAAGCGCCGGAAGCGGCTTGCGTCCTACGGCTCGATGCGGGACTGTTGCCGGAAGACATCTGTTGTCCGTCGGAGAGAGGTGGTGGGGCGTGCCGGAGGTGCGTCCCCGCGTGTGTTCGGTTCCAGCGGCTCGCCCGTCGACCCTCGCAGCGCCGCGATCAGCGTCGGCGCCGCCTGGGCCCATGCCCCGTACCCGGTGCTCGTCGCGGACCGCGACGGTGATCTGGTCGAACTGAATTCGGCCGCGCGCCTGCTGTGGTCGGACGCCGTCCGGGGTGACCGGCTGTACGACACGGTACCGTCCTGGCTGGCCGAGGCTCACGGGCGGTTCGCCGACGGCACGTCCGAAGGCGCGGGGCAGGCGGCCGGCGCCGTCGCGGACCGTTTCTTCGAGGCCCACCCGACCCTGGCGGACGGTGGTGACGTGGTGTGGTGGCTCGTCGACGACACCGACCGCCGGCTGGCCGAGACGGCTCTGTCCGGCGCCCGGCAGCGGTCCGCCCTCCTGGCCGACGTCTCCAGCCAGTTGCTGTCCACGCTGAACCTGAACCGGTGCACGGAGGCCACGGCGCGTATGGCCACCGATCACCTCGCCGAGGCCGCCGTGCTCGTCGCCCCGCCGATGGGGCGCCGCCACCAGCTGACGTACGCCTACCGCGGCGGGCCGGTGACCCGGGTGTCCGCCCCGGTGGACGTGCGGGCCGTACCCGGGCTCGCCGAGGCCCTCCAGGGGTTCCCGCCCGTCCCGGCCCGCTGGATCAACCCCGCCGACCTGCCGGACTGGGTGCCTCCGGAGGGCTTCACCGAACCGGTCGGCTCCGTGATCGTCACCCCGCTCCCCGGACACGGTGTGCCCGCGGGCGCGCTGATCCTCCTGCGCTCCAGCCGCGAGCAGGCGTTCAGCGGTGACGAGGAACTGTTCGCCCGGCTCTTCGCCGCCCGGGCCGGAGCCGCCCTGTCGGCCGCCCGCCTGTACTCGGAACAGGCGTCCATCACCTCCACGCTGATGCGGGAGCTGCTGCCGCCCCGCCTGGAGAGCGTGCACGGGGTGGAGTACGCGGGTGCCTACCGTCCCGCGCGGGACAACGAACGCATCGGCGGGGACTTCTACGACGTCCACCCCGGCTCCGGCCCCACCGAGGAGACGCTCGTCGTGCTCGGGGACGTCGCCGGCAAGGGCCTGGACGCGGCGGTGCTGACCGGCAAGATCCGTAACACGCTGCACGCGCTGCTGCCGCTCGCCGCGGACCACGAGCGCACCCTGACCCTGCTCAACAGCGCGCTGCTGTCCTCCCACCACACCCGGTTCGCCACCCTCGTGCTGGCCTCCGTCCGCCGCCGCGCCAGCAAGGTGGAGCTGCGCCTGACCAGTGCGGGCCACCTCGCCCCGCTGATCGTCCGCGCCGACGGCAGTGTCGAGGAGACCGCCACCCGCGGCTCCCTCATCGGCGCCCTGCCGAAGGTCACCTCCGTCAGCGCCCACGTGACGCTGCGGCCCGGGGAGACCTGTCTGCTGTACACCGACGGGGTCACCGAGGCGCGCGGCGGCCCGTTGGGTGACGAACTGTTCGGCGACCACCGGCTCAAGCGGGTCCTGGCCGAGTGCGCGGGCCTGCCGGCCGAGGCGATCGTCGAACGGATCCAGATGCTGACCGCCCAGTGGGTGGGGCCCGGCAGCCACGACGACGTCGCCACCGTCGCCATCAGCGCGCCCCGCACCGCTGATCTGACGGTGGTGGGCGGCCAGAACCGCGCCGGCGGCACGACGTACAGGAGGAACGGGTGAGCGCTCCCCCGGTGACGGGCACGGACGTCCTGGTGGACGAGCTGTGGCAGGCGGTGGCCGACGGCGACGAGTACACGGCGGTCGAGGTGGTCCGCCGTGCCCGCGCCGACGGTACGGACGAGGAGACGCTGCTGCTCGACGTGATCGCGGCGGTGCAGCTCAGGGTCGGCATGGAGTGGGCCGCCGACCGCCTGACCGTGGCACAGGAACACGCCGCGACCGCCATCAACGAGCGCGTGATCACCACCCTGGTGCACGACCGTCCGCCCGGCGGTCTCGACCACGCGCCCAAGGGACGCGTCACGGTCAGCTGCGTCGACGGCGAATGGCACGCCCTGCCGGCCCGGCTGGTCGCCGAGGTACTGCGGCTGCGCGGCTGGCAGGTGGACTTCCTCGGCGCCCAGACCCCGACCCAGCACCTGGTCTCCCACCTGCACAGCACCAGTTCCGAGGCGGTGCTGCTGTCCGGTTCGATCCCGACGCACCTGCCGACCGCGCACGCGGCCATCACCGCGTGCCAGGCCGTGGGGGTCCCGGTCATGGCGGGTGGCAGGGCCTTCGGTCCGGACGGCCGCTACGCCCGGGCGCTGGGCGCCGACCACTGGGCGCCCGACGCCCGTGCCGCCGCGGCCGTACTGGACGCGAAGCCGCTCGCGCCCCGCCCGGCGGCGGCCCGGCAGGTCCTGGACGACCTGCCGCACCTGACCGACCAGGAGTACACGTTCGTCGCGCAGTCCCGCGGCCGCCTCGTCCGGCAGGCCCTGGCCGGCCTGGAGCGCCGGTTCCCCTCGATGCGCGCGTACAGCGACACGCAGCGCGAGCGGACCGCTGAGGACCTCGCCCACATCGTGGAGTTCCTGGCCACCGCCCTGTACGTCGACGACCCGGCCCTCTTCACCACGTTCCTGTGCTGGACCGCGGACGTCCTGGAGGCGCGGCGGGTGCCGGCGCACTCGGTGGTCACCGCACTCGATGTGCTCGGCGACCACCTGCGCGACTTCCCCCGCGCCCTCGGCCTGCTCGACGACGGCCGTGCCGCCCTGGCCGGCCGCCCCGCCCTCCCTGTCCCCGGCCCCTACAGCGAAGCATGACCACCCTGCCACCACCCGCATTGCGCATCACCGTCACCCGTGGAGCCCGCGAGCTGACCGTCGACGTCGCCGGAGACCTCGACTACGACACCGTCGACCACCTGGTCGAGACGGTCAGCGAGCAGCTGGCCCGGCACCCCGAAGTACGGGGCGTGCGTCTGGACTTCGCGGAGCTGTCCTGGATCGACTCCGTGGGCCTCTCGGCGCTGCTGATGATCCATCGCCGTACCCGCGCCGTCGGCGGCGTCCTGTACCTGGAGAACCGCCCTGCGCTGCTGGAACGCCTCCTGCGGCAGACCGGCACCCTCGGCCATCTGACCGCCCGGCCGGGCCGGGACGAGGGCGCCACGGGCGCGAACGTCACCTGACCTGCGTCGGGAACGGTAGACCGGTGGAGGCGTGGGCGACGTGTGGCCGCACGTCAGGAATACTTGTCCGGAGGCAATTTATGGCCCGGACGGGGTAGGAGAACCGCGCAGGGCGAGGCGGCGCGGCGCCGCGTGGCCATGGACCGAGGGCACGAGGACGACGGAATGCAGTGGGAAAGCAGGGCTACCGTGAAGGTGACCTGCCATGACCGAGTCTTCGAGATCACCGTGCGCGGCGAGGTCGACTACGAGGAGAACGACCTGCTGCAGGCCGCCTGGGCCGAGGCGGAGGAGGCGGGGCTACCCGTGACGGTCGTGGACCTCTCCCGGGTGACGTTCGCCGACAGCGGCCTGCTGAACGCCCTCCTGGACTCCTGGCGCCGCCACCGGGCCGCCGGGCGGGAGCTGATCCTGCTCGGTCCGCTGCATCCCACGGTGGAGCGGCTCTTCTCCCTGACCGGCACCCTGGAGCACTTCACCTTCACCGATTCCCGCGCCCGGGCCATGCGCGCGGGCGACGCCTGAGGCGTACGACGGGCGAGCGAGGGCATCCGCGTGATGCACGAACATTCGGTGAAAGGAAAGGAGAGGTCGTGTCGTTCCTCTGGGCCATCATCGCGGGACTCATCATCGGCCTGCTGGCCAAGCTCGTCATTCCCGGACGCCAGCCGATCCCGCTGTGGCTGACGATCCTTCTGGGCATCGTCGGCGGTATCGCGGGCAACGCGCTCGCCAGCGCCTTCGGTGTGCGGGACACCGGAGGCATCGACTGGATACGCCACGTCCTCCAGATCGGCGTGGCGGCGCTCCTGATCGGCCTCGTCAGCCCGATGTGGGCCCGACGGCACGCCTGATCCCGTGCGAACCGCGCATCCGGTCCCGTCGGTGTGAGCCGAGGGGGCCGGACCGCGCACGAGGACGGCCGAAGTGAAGCCTTGGCGCTAGTGGCTCTGCTCGAATCGTGGGCCGGGTGGCGAACCTCGCCGGGTTTTCCGGTCATGCCAGTCGTTGCGAAGAAATTCCGCGAGGGTGCTCGCGGGACATGCCAGTGTGAGGGCGTGGCAAAGATCGAGATGGCAGATGTGTTTGGGGCCGGACACCGCGGTGGGCGCGGGAGGCTCTATGCATATCGAGTGCGCGGGCTGGACCGCAGCGCGGTAGTCCTGTGGGTCGGTGGCGAGGGCGACGAACCTGATCGGGTGCTGGCGTTGCCAGAAGCTGATCACTGTCAGGTGCCGGTGTTCATGACTGTTCGGCAGGCACGGATGTACGTGAGCCGACGGGGGCGGAGGCTGGCCACTTCTGAGGCCAACACTCTGGAGCTCACCCGTGTCCAGCATTGGCTGGAGGACCCGGTGCGCCGACGCGTACCCCCGGGTGCCGTGCTGGAGGCGTGGAACTTCTTCGAGGATCTGGCCCGAGGACTTGGCGAGGTCCAGCGGCTGCCCCATCAAAGTGCGGTGCATAACAGCGCCTACGAGAAGCTGTTCGGAGGCGAGTGCGCCGCGTGGACTCCCGCGGAGCAACGCGCGGTACTGGAACTGATCACGGCCGGGGTGGAGCTGTGGAACTCCTGTCCAGTGATCACAAAGCCCTGCTCGATGATCGTCGTCGACAGTGGACGGGGCGTCCCCCAGGGCTTGCCGGTGGCCAGATCGAGGGCGGCGAGCATGTGCATCACGCCGCCGTAGCGGTTGTAGGTGGCTCGCAGCCTGCGCGGACACCTCACCGGGCCCCACGCCCTGCCCTTGCGGAGCTTCACCGGGTCCTTCGCGGTCCGGCTGATCCGTTGCAGCTTCCGGCCCTCGTCCACCGTGACCGGCCGGACGAACACACTCGGTCGACGTCCCACGACCACCTCCAAGATCAGGTCTTGGAGACAGTCTGCTGGCCAACGAGCAGCAGGTCGATTACCCGGCCAAGGCTGCGTGACGAGCCACTAGCCGAGGTGAAGTCCGGTGATGGAGCCGCCCGGGTCGTCGGCCAGGGCGATGCGGGCGGTGATGCGCTTGCCCACCGGTTCCCGCTGCACCTCGAAGCCCTGGACGACCGCCATCACGATCTCCAGTCCGTGCTGGCCGACGCGGCCCGGATCGGAGGCCCGGGCCACCGGCAGCGCCGGATCGCTGTCCCACACGGCCACCTCGACCAGTCCGCCGACGACCCGCAGCTCCATCAGCACCGGACCCGGCGCGTACTTGCGCGCGTTGGTCACCAGCTCGCTGACGACCAGCCGGGTCACGTCCATCGCCCGTGCCGGCACCGGCAGCCCGTACTCCCTCTGCACCCGGGCGAGGAAGTCGGCGGCGTGGTGCCGGGCCTCGGCGATGCACGGGCCCTGTCCGTCGAGTGGAAAGATCTCCTGGATCGGCTCCGAGCCGGTCACACCCTCACCGCCAGATCCTGACGTCACCGGCTCCATTCGCGTGCCCCCGTTCATGTGCCCACGCCTACCCGCCGACGGGCGGGACATGCCCGGAGCCGCTCAGGTGTTTCCGGATCTCGCAAGGATAACCGGCGACCGGCTCCGCATGGCCGGACTTCGCGACATCCGGCGACCGACGGCCCTCCGTCTGTGAAGCCCGGGTGAACGCCGTACGCACAGCGCGGGCACAATACGGCTTCAGTGCTCCCCTTGGGTACTCGGCTCCGGGAGCGCGCGGCCCCGGGGTGTCCACAGGACCGGAAGACCAGGAGAGAGGAGGCGGCGGGCAGTTGCCGTTTGACAACTATAGTCGCGAGACAAGAAAGTAACCGTGTCGGACGGGCATGGGGAAGGATCTGTGATGTTCCGGTGGACGCAGGCCACTGCGTGTTCCGGCCACTGGCGCCGGGCGGCGCCGACGGGCCGGGTACCGGGTCACGCGCGTCAGGCTGTGCGGCTGCCGGCGTTCTCGGCGTCGTCGTGTATCTGTGTGGCCGCCGCCGCGCAGAACGCCTCGAGTCCTTCCAGCAGGGCGGCTCGTTTGGCGGCCGGCATCAGTGTCAGGACCTCCTGCAGTTCCCTCTCCCGGCGGGCGCGCAGGTCGTCGAGGAAGGCACGCCCGCGGCCGCTCAGGTACAGCCGTACCTCCCGCCGGTCGGTGGGGCGTACCACGCGGTCGACGAAACCGGCGGCCTGCAGCCGGTCGCAGAGCCGGCTCGTGGACGGCGGGGTGGAGGCGAGGGAGTCGGCGAGGGTACGCAGGTTGATGCCCTCGTGGTGTTCCAGGATGAGCAGCACGCGCAACTGGGACGCGGAGGCGGGCGCGGTGGACGCACGTCCCCAGAGCACTTCCAGTAGCTCACCGGCCGTGGAGGTCACACGGGCGACCTCGTCGGGCTGTGGCAGGTGTCGGAAGGCAGTCACAGTCACACTCTCGCAGGCTCCGGGACGGTTGCCAGCCTACTAGGGACGCGAGCCGACGACAGATGTCCCGCACGACCGGCGCGGAGGAATCGAGTGCCACCGTGCGACCGTGATCCGACAGATCCGACACATCCGACAAAGGATTGGTGTTTTTTCCATCGTGAACAGATTCGTGACCGCCGAACGCGCCCTGCGCACGGCGGCACCGTACGGCCTGCCCGACGCCGTCCGACGCGTGCTCGCCGAGCAGTACGCGGCCCGGTCCGTCGAGCTGTTCATGGCCGACTACGGCCTGAGCGTGCTGCAGCCGGTCTCCGCGCTGCCGCACGCGCCCGAGCCGCTGCCGGTCCACGACAGCGCGGCCGGACGCGCCTTCGGCGCGCAGGAGCCGATCGTCGAGCGGGACCGGGAGGAGGAGCTGGTCCGCGTGCATCTGCCCGTGACGGTGCGCGGCGACCGGCTCGGCGTGCTGTCGGTGACCCTGCCGGAAGGCGAGCTCGCCGGTGCGGGCCTGACGGAGCTGTCCGAGATCGCCGAGGTGCTCGCCCACGAGGTGGCCGTCGCGGAGCGGGACACCGACCTGTATCTCCGGGCGCGCCGCAAGGACCGGCTCACCCTGGCCGCCGAGATGCAGTGGCAGCTGCTGCCCGGCCGCTCGTGCAGCCACCCGGAGTACGAGCTGGCCGCACAGCTCGAACCCGCCTACGCGATCTTCGGTGACAACTTCGACTGGTCCGCCACCGAGGACCACCTGATGCTGTACGTCACGAACGGCATGGGCGAGGGTATAGAAGCCTCGCTGCTGACCAATCTGGCCATCAACGCCCTGCGCAACGCCCGCCGTGCGGGTCTCGCGCTCGCCGACCAGGCGGCCCTGGCCGACCAGGCGGTCTACGCCCACTACCGGGGCCGCTGCTATCTCTCCGTACTGATGTTCGACTTCGAACTGGCCACCGGGCGGGTGCGGGCGGTGGACGCCGGATCCCCGCAGATGCTGCGGCTGCGCGGCGGCACGGTGGAGTCGGTCGCCTTCGACGCCCAGCTGCCGCTCGGCATGTTCGAGGAGACCGACTACGTGATCCAGGAGTTCCAGGTGGAGCCCGGCGACCGGCTGGTCTTCGTCAGCGACGGGGTGTACGCCGTGGCCGACCCCAAGGGCGAGGCGTACGGCGACGCCGCACTGGCACGGGCCATCCAGTCCACCCGGCTGCTGCCCGCCGCCGAAGTGCCGCGCGCCATCCTGCGCGAACTCTCCGGGCACCGCGGCCGGCCCGTCCCGGACGACGACGCGCTGGTGGTGTGCCTGGACTGGCACGGACGCTGACGGTTCGCGGACGCCGGCGGACCGGCGGTGTGCCCGGACCGGCACGGACACCGACGGTTCGCGGACACCGGCGGACCCGCGATGTGCCCGCCCGGGCACGGACACCGACGGTTCGCGGACACCGGCGGACCCGCGATGTGCCCGCCCGGGCGCGGACACCGACGGTTCGCGGACACCGCGGGCCGGCGCCCGGCGTCGACGGTGCGACCGGGCGGCGGCCCTGCTCAGTCCGGGCCCACGCCCGGCGGCTCCTCGCTCCGCGCCTCCAGCAAGGCCCGCAGCCCCTGGCTCAGCGCGGCCCGGTCCGCCGGTTTCATGTTCTCCAGCACCTCCGCGAGCGCCCGCGCCCGGCGCCGCGCGACATCGCCGAGGACGCGTCGTGCGTGCGGCGTCAGGTCCAGCCGCACCTCACGGCGCTTGTGCGGATGCAGCACCCGCTCCAGCAGCCCCGCCGCCTCCAGCCGGTCACACAGCCGGCTCGCCGTGGGGAGCCCGATGTCCAGCCGTTCCGCGAGGGCGGTGAGATTCAGGCCCGGCGCCGACTCCAGCGCCCGCAGGGCGCGCAACTGGTGCAGCGACAGCCGCAGCGTCGCCTCCTGCGCCGCCAGCGACCAGAGAGTGGTCAGGCTCTCCACGCCGTCGGCGATCGCCAGCGCGGCGGCCACCGCGCCTTCACCCACGCTCGCCCGGTCGTCACCGGGACCGCCGAGATGGGTCACGAGAACTTCACTTTCCCTAATCTGCGGGCCACAACGCCGCCCCTCTCACTGCCGCTGCTACCCGCTCGGCCCGGCCGCAAGCAGGAGACACGGCTGCGGCTCGGCGTTTCGCGCTCTTCCGGTCGGCCGGCAGGGACGCCCGGTGCCGGCCCGGGTGCCCCCTGTGACCCAGGTCAGTCGATGCCCGCACGCCGGGCCAGCAGTTCGGACCGTACGAGTTCCAGGAGGCGCCCCGTCCAGTTGCGGCCCCGGCCGCCGTTGTCGCCCCAGAAGCCGGAGTCGGCATCGTCGTAGAGCACGGTCGCGTCCCCCGTGGCCAGCAGGGCGGCGACGTAGATGAAGAGGTCGGTGAGGAAGTAGGAGCCGCCGTTGCAGATGAACGCGTGCCGCCAGGTGCCCGGTATGCGGACGCCGTCCGCCGTGCGATGAGTGACCCGATTGCCGATCATCCGGTGATGATGCCGGACAGGCCGGTCGGCAGGCACGCCTATTGCGTCGCGGCCACCGGCGCGCGCGTGCGCGCGGGGCCGCCCCCGGCCGTCGTACGCCGAGTGCGGACAGGTCGGGCTTGCGTTCCCGGTAGGAGTATGTGATCAAATCTACCGATGCGTACCCCCCACATACCGACGCATCAAACTTTTCCGTCCGACGCGCCTACCCCGAGAACGGTTCCCTCCACCCCCAGCCCCTACGACGAACTGGCCTACCTGGCGGACGATCCGCTGGACGACTTCCTCACCGAGGACCCGGCGCCGGGCCGGCCGGTCGATGACGCCGAGGAGCCCTGGAGGCCGCCCCACCACGGGCGCCGCAGTCGCCGCCGCAACCGTGCCACCGGACTGACCACCCTGGTCAGGCTGCTCGCCTGGGTGCTCACCCTCGCCTGCCTCGTCACGCTCGCCGACCGCTGGGCGCTGCTCTATGCCGAGCGCAAGGCGTCCGAACGGCTCAAGGACCAGCTGCACCTCACCGCCGCACCCGAGGTGCGGATCGGCGGCTTCCCGTTCCTGACGCAAGTGGCCGCGCAGCGCCTGGACTCGGTCCGGGTCACCGTGCCGGACGTGCCGGCCAAGCGCGTCACCCTGACCCAGGTGACCGCCAGCGCGGACGGGATACGCCTGCACGGTGACGGGCCGACGGAGCTGAGCGGCGCACTGGTTCGGCAGGTGCACGGGCAGGTCCTGCTGTCGTTCGCCGACATGAACCGCGAACTGGGCGCCTCGGAGGTGGACTTCACCGCCCACGGCCGGGGCGGGGTCCTGGCCCGTGGCGCGCTGCGTGTGGCGGGGCACGACGTGCGGGTACGCGCGGACGCCCGTATCCGGCGGGACGGGCCGCGCGGTATCGCCGCCGCCGTGGACGGCATACGGCTGGACATCGGGGATCTCGCGACGTACCGGCCGGGCACCGGGCCCACCGAGGGCCTCCACCTGACCCCCGCCTCCGCCCGCCGGGTCACCCGGGAGACGGCCAAGATCAAGGCGTTGCTGGGCGTCCCGGCGATCGTGCGCCGCCTGGGCGTGCCCGACGGCGCCGTGCGCGCCGCCCTGCACGACGAGAACAGGCTGCACCGGCTCACCGGCGCGCCGCGCTTCCTCCACGAACTGACCCGGGTGAACCTGGTGGACACGGCACTCGCCCACCCGGGGCTGCTCAAGCGGCTGGGCCTGGACGTGTCCCTGCTCACCGCACTGACCAAGCTCACCCGCCCCGAGATCGCCGACCGCTTCTCCTTCTCCTTCCAGCTGCCGAAGCCGCCCTCGGGCGACCTGAGTCTGCGGCGCGTCACGGTCGGGAAGGACGGCATCCACGCCGACGTCAGCGGCACGGGACTGCTCCTGGGGCGCTGAGGACGCCGTACCGCCGTCGCGGGGCGCGCGACCGGGGACGTCACGGCCGGCGCCCGGGCGGGGCGCGGGGTGGGGCTCGCCGAGGCCGGCCGTACCGGCTCACCCGCTCCGGGCGGTCGCCCGCGCGAGCCGGCGGCGGGAGTGGTCCGGCGCCGTGTTCACGGCGTTCACGCCCGGGAGGCGGTGTCCCGCGTGGTCCCGGCGCCCGTCAGCGCTTCGGCCGCCCTGCTCCGGTTGGCCCGCAGGCGGCGGAGATAGGACCGGGCCATGGGCCCCGGCGGGACACCCCGGGCGAAGGCCCGCATGTTGCGTTCGCCGGCGTTGTAGCCAAGCGCCAGGAGCTCGTCCCGGGTGCAGCGGCGCGTGTGCCGCCCCGGCAGCCCGCGGTCCAGGTCGCCGAGGTGGAGGGCCGCCGCGCGGATCGCCAGCGCCGGGTCGTCGCGCAGGTCCTCCCACCGGGCGTCGAGGCCGTGCGCCCGCCGCACCCGCTCGAACGTCGCCCGGTGCATGTTCCCGAGGCCGAAGGAGGCGCCGGGCTTCCACCACTGCCACAGCCGCTCCAGGAGGGGGTGGTGGGGCTTGTACGCCTCGTTGTGCAGCACGGACATCAGCAGCAGCGCCGACACTCCCGCCTCCTCGGCGCTGCGCACCACCGACGCCGCGTAGTCGGCCGGGTCGTAACCGCCCGGCCGCAGGGGCGGGGTCGGCACTCCCCCGCCGCCGTCCGGCGCCGGCCGCTCCTCCGCCACCGTGATCGCTTCCTCGCTCATCCCTCTCCCGACTCCCGGTTCACCCGCCGGCGGTATGCCGGCCTGTCGTGTGCGGTGCTCGTGCCCCCGGAGGAATGCCTCAATCCGCCCCACCCGGCCCGCATCGGTACGGCGCGGCCGGCACCGGTTCCGGGCGCCGCCCGCGGGACGGGCCGCGCACGTGCCGTTCATGCGCCTGCGCCTCTGTCCGCCCCCCGAATGCCTCCGCGCGCTCCGCCACTCGTGGTCGAAGGTGACGGAATGTCAGAACTACTGCCGGTAAAAACGGTTGATTCCGACACAGATCCATAACGGTCAGGCACGGCACGGGGAGACATATGCAAGCGGGATGGCACACCGCACGAGCCCGGCGGCGCCTGGGGCTCGCCATGTGCGGGGCCGCGCTCGCGGCACTTGCGGCCGTCCTGCGCTTCCTGTGGTCGAACGCGGCCGTCGCGGAGGTCCTGATCTCGGCCATCGGGGCGTTCCTGTCGGTGATGGCGCTCGTCGCCGACATCCTGCGCGGCGACCCCGACCCCGTACCGCGGTCGGCGGGCGCGGACCGGCGGCAGGCCGCCGACGCGCTGGCCGCGGCCGTCCGGGAGCAGTGGGCCGCCGAGGCGCGGCTGCGCCGCCTCCAGGACCCCGCGCCGATCGAGGTGCGCTGGGCCCCGGCGGACCGCCGACTGGCCGATCACCCGGAGAACATCCGGCGTGCGCACACCCTCCCGGCGGCGCGCACGGAAGGGGACGAGGAACCCGGGGACGGCACCGGGCCGTTCGCGGCGCTGCCGGGACGCCGCCTGGTGGTGCTGGGCGGTCCCGGCTCCGGCAAGAGCGTGCTCGCCATGCGGTTCGTCCTCGGCCGGCTGGCCGCCCGGCGGCCCGGCGGCCCGGTGCCCGTCATCTTCCCGATGGCCGGCTGGGACCCGCTGCGTACGGGGCTGCGCGACTGGCTGGCGGCCCGGCTCGCCACCGACTACCAGCCGCTGGCCGGGCCGGCCGACGGCCGGCGCACCCGCGCCCAGGCGCTCCTGGACGCCGGGCTCGTCATGCCGGTGCTCGACGGCTTCGACGAGCTGGCACCCCCGGCCTACGGGGAAGCCGTACGGCGCATCAACGCGGAACTGGACGGCGACCTGCCCCTGCTGCTCACCAGCCGGCGGGACGCGTGGGCCTCCGCGGTGGCCGAGGGTGACGTCCTCACCGCCGCCGAGGTGGTCGAACTGCTGCCCCTGGACCTCGCGCAGGCCGGGACGCACCTGGAACGCACGGCACGTCCGCTGACCGGGCCGGACGGTGAGCGGACGACCGTGTGGAGGCCGGTGCTGCGCGAGCTGGCCCACCGGCCGTACTGCCCGCTCGCGCGAGCGCTCACCACCCCCCTGATGGTGGCGCTCGCCCGCGCGGTCTACGGCGACCGCACCGCGGACCCCTCGGAACTGCTCGACACGCGGCGCTTCCCCACGGTGGCCGCCATCGAGGAGCATCTGCTCGGTGCCTTCGTGCCCGCCTCGTTCGCGGACTCGGGGCCGACGGGCACCCGCGACGCCGTACGCCGGCTCGCCCTGCTGGCGCGTGTCCTGCAGCGGCGCGGCACCGGGCTGCTGGGCTGGTGGGAGCTGGAGGCGATGCTGCCGCGAGCCCTGCGGGTGTACGCGCCGGGCCTGCTGTCCCTGGCCGTGATGTCCGCGCTCGTGCTGCCCGGGGCGCTGGCCCGCGCGGCCGGCGACCTGTCGGGCGCCGAGGACGTCGTGTCGGTGATCGCGACGCTGTTCGGGCAGACGCTGGGCTTCGCCTTCGGCGCCGTGTGCCTGCTGCCGTCCGAGCGCGCTCTGCCGGGCCGGCGGTTCCTCGCCCGCCAGGCCCTGCTGACGGTGCCGGTCGGCGCGCTGCTGTGGGCGGGCATCGCCTGGAGCGACGACTTGCGGTTCGGTTTCCGGTTCGGTCTCGTGACCGCCGGCTGGCTGCCGGACGTGCTCGGGGGCTGCCTGTTCGCCCTGCTGTTCACCCTGTTCTTCGGTATCGCCGGACTGCCCCGGCGGCCGGTGCCGCTCGCTCTGCCCTGGAGCGGCGTCACCGGCCGGGCGGTGGCCCGGATCCTCGGGGCGGTCCTGTCGCTGGGCGGGGTGATCGCGGCGGGCGCAGTCCTGCTCGGCCGGTCCCACAACCCCTGGACCGCGCTGATCGGCACCACCTGCGCGGCGGCGGGCACGGCCCTGCTGCTGAGCGGTACGCGCCGGGCGGGGCACGAGGGCGTGTACCCGGCGCGGGCCGGGCGGGTCGTCCGGCGGTTCGCCGCGGGGGCCGTGCGCGGCACGGCCGCGGCGCTGCTGATCGGTGTCACCGCCTGTACGGTCGCCGGGGTCACCGCGGTCGGGGTGACCCTGCTCAAGTCCGGTCCGTCCGCCGACGCCCCGGCCCGGCGCATCGACGGCTGGCGGCTGACCCAGCGCGACGGCGCCAGGACGGCGACCACCCTGCGACCGCTGCGGGGCACCTTGCTGATCGCCGGGCGGGGTACCCGGCCGGACGCCTATCCCGAGGGCCACAAGCCGCCGGACTGCACGATCCCGCTGGTGCACCACCGCACGTGCCGTCCCTTCACCTCCCGGCGTACGGAGTTCCGGTCCCGGGACGGCGACGTCGTCGTGCTCCTCCAGCTGGGCGGGACGACGGCCCGGACGGCGTCCACGACGACCGTGGCCCATGCCGTCAACCTGCGGTCCGCGCTGCCGGAGCGGGCCCACGGCTGGCTCACCCGGGGGACGGCCGGGGACCTGGCGGCCCGCTGTGTGCCGCCGCTCGTGGCGGGCGGAGTGCTGATCGGGGTGGTGGGCGGGTGCGTGTGCGGTGTCTACCGCGCGCTGAGCGTGCCGTCGGACGTCATGCGCGCCTCGGGTCCGGTCTCCTCCCTGCGCACGGACCGGACGGCGTCCTTCACCCGCGCCGGTGTCGTCGCGCTGCTCGTCGCCGCCGTCTGCGCGCCGGTGGTGGCGCTGCCCGGCGACTGGGGCGGGCTGTCGCACGTGGGCACCCAGTTGTGGCTGCCGCTCGGCGCGACGGCGCTGGCGCTGAGTGCCTGGGGGCGGTTCACCGTGACGCGTGTGTGGCTCGCCTCGACGGGCCGTCTGCCGTGGCGGCTGATGGGGTTCCTGGAGGACGCCCACCGGCGCGGGGTGCTGCGGCGGTCGGGAGCGTACTTCGAGTTCCGGCACCAGCGGTTGCAGGACCACCTGGCGGGCACGGTGCCGCCGGCCCGGGGAGCGGCCGCCGACACGGCCGGGGCGCCGCGGGC
>NZ_WWJT01000118.1 GCF_009865385.1 Streptomyces sp. SID486
GGCCGAACGCCGCGGCGGCCTCCCCCGCCCACAGCGCCGCCGCGTCGGCCACGAGCGTGGGGTCGGCGAGACTGTGCACCTGCACGACGGCCGCGCCGGCGGCGCGGGTGCCGTCGTCCGCACCGGCGTCGAAGACGTCGTACGCCGACAGGTCCAGGCGGAGCGAGAGCCGGACGCCCGCGTCCATCCCGGCGGCGACCTCGGCGGCCCACTCGTGGGCGGCGGGCAGGCTCTGCGGTTCGCGGGCGGCGAAGGGGCGCCCGCAGGTGTGGGGGGCCGCGGGGGTGCGCGGCAGGGTGTCGGCGACCGCGTCCAGGAAGGAGCGGACCAGAGCCTCCGGCTCGGGCAGGAGGAGTGCGCCCGGCCCCGGGAGGGGCACGGCGTGGCCCTCGGGGGGCAGGGCCGCGGCGATCGCGCGCAGGTGGGCGATGTCGTCGGGCTCCAGGGGGCCGGCCCGCCAGGCGTCGTGGCCGTCCGGGGTGAGGCCCGGCAGCAGCCGGCCGCGGGCGACGAGCCGCAGCGCGTGCAGGGCGGCGGCGCCCCAGCAGGCGGTGGCCGGGTGGGCGGCCGGGTCACGCCGGGCGCCGACCAGCAGCGGCAGCGCCCCGGCGAGCGGCAGGGTCAGGGCGGGCACCTGGCGACGGCGCACACCGGCGCCATGGCGTCGTACGACCGTCAGCTCGTGGATGGTGCCGCCGGGCGGTGTGGGCAGCGGGTCGCCCTCGGGGTCCCAGAAGGCGAGGCGGCCCTCGCGCGGCAGGGGGGCGGGCAGGTACACGGACGCCAGGCGCACCGGGACCGGGAGCCCGGTCGCCGTCTCCCGGGAACCTCCCGTGCGCTCGGCCACCGCAGCCGTGCCGCTCATACGTTCCGCCACCTCCCGTCCGTGCGTCGGATCAGACGTCTTCGACTCTACGGGCGGGGTCTGACAATCGGCTCCGGGGCCCTGGGCCCCCCGGTCACGGGACGGTGCGGGAGACCACGAACACCGCCGGGCGCTCCGGGTCGGACAGGTTGACGACCACGTCCTGCGTGGGCGCCGGGTTCTTCTGCTCGTGGGTCAGGCCCCACCAGGGACCCGGCCCGCCGAAGGTCCAGCCGCTGACCTTGCGGTCCCGCTCGCCGACCGCGATGTAGTCCTTCCTGAGCTGCTCCCGGCGCACGCCCATGCCCTGCAGGAAGCTGTCCAGGCCGGCGGGGTTGGTGCTGAACTGCACGTAGAGGCGGCTGGTCTTCCAGTTGTTCGTCTCGTAGTAGGCGATGTCGTCGGCGGGGTGCGGGACGGCCACCTGGTAGAGGCGGCGCTGCACCTTGGACGGCCAGCCGGCGGTGAGGCCGGTCGCGGAGTACTTCGCCTCCTTGTCCTTGCCGCTGTTGCGGCTCTGGTTCGCGGAGATCACCAGGTAGCCGGCCGGGACGCCGATCAGCAGGACGATGATCAGCAGGGTCAGCGCCCGGCGTCTGGCCTTGTGCCGCGGGTCCTCCGCGGACCGGTCCCGCTCGTCGGGCGGGCCGCCCTGGTGGGGCAGGGACGGCGTCATGCGCTGTCCTGGCCGCGGCGGGCCTGCGCGTAGCGCTCGTAGCGATCGTGCCGCTCCACCCGGCGCCGCTTGGCGCGGCGGAACCTGCGGGCGACCAGCCGGGCCAGGTCGGCGGCGCCCACCATGCCCGCCTCGGGGCCGAGCTGGGCGCGGGTGATACGGGCCTCGGGGCGGTAGCCGCGGCCGGTGAGGTGGCGCTTGAAGGCGTCCCGGGCCGGGCCGATGAGCAGGTCGTCGGCGGCGCTGACGCCGCCGCCGACGACGAAGCAGGAGGGGTCGAGCGCCGCGGCGAGGTTGGCGATGCCGACGCCGAGCCACTGGCCGATGTCCTGGAGCAGTTCCACGCACATCGCGTCGCCCTCGCGGGCCAGCTCGGTGATCATCGGGCCGGTGATGTCGTCGATGTTGCCCTTGACGTGCTCGATGATCCCGTAGGCCACCGGGGAGTCCGCGAGGGCCAGCTCCTTGGCCTCGCGGACGAGCGCGTTGCCGGAGCTGTACTGCTCCCAGCAGCCGCGGTTGCCGCACGGACAGCGGTGGCCGCCGGGTACGACCTGCATGTGGCCGAACTCGCCGGCGACACCGAACTTGCCGCGCTTGACCTGGCCGTCCTCCAGGATGGCGCCGCCGATGCCGGTACCGAGGGTGATCATGACGAGGTGGTCCTCACCGCGGCCGGCGCCGAAGCGCCACTCCGCCCAGGCGGCGGTGTTGGCGTCGTTGTCCACGAGGACGGGCACGGACAGCCGGCTGGCGAGGCGGTCGCGCAGCGGTTCGTTGCGCCAGGACAGGTGGGGCGCGAACAGGACGCGGTTGCGGTCGGCGTCGACCCAGCCGGCCGCGCCGATGCCGACCGCGTGCACGTCGTGCCGGTCGGACAGGTCCAGGACGAGTTCGGCGATGGTGTCCTCGACGACCTTGGGGCTCTTGGACTTGTCCGGGGTCTCCGTGCGGAGCTTCTCCAGGATGTTGCCATCGGCGTCCACGACGCCCGCCATGACCTTGGTGCCGCCGATGTCGATGCCGACGGTGGGGACGCGGGGGGCAGTCAGGTGTGACCGGCGTTCCCTGGTACCGACCGTTCGCAGGACGGGGGCTCGACGGGAGCCGATGGGGGCCGTGAGGTCGCGGTAGGTGCTCATCGGGCTCGATTGTGCCGCACGCTCACGCCGAGTGCCGCGCGGGGCCGGAGGGGGAGGGAGCGCGCGTCCCGCCACCGGGCGCGGGCGGGCCGGCAGCCGGAACGGGCAGACCGGCAGCCGGGACGGACGGGCCGTCGAAGGGCACGGGCAGGCCGTCGCCGGACGCAGGGATCGCCGGCGAGCACGGGCGGGCCGTCGCCGGACGCAGGGATCGCCGACGAGCACGGGCAGGCCGTGGCGGACACGGCCCACGGCCCACGGCCCACGGCGGAGCCGGACGGACAGCCGCCGGCCCCGCGCCGCTCAGGTCCGCTGCAGTTCGTGGACGAGGGCGTCCAGGTCGGCTCCGCCCGCCATCTGCTTGGTCAGCTCGTCCAGTGTGATCTCGTCCCGTGTGTGATGGCCCACCATCGCGCCGCGTCGCAGCAGCACGAAGCGGTCGCCCACCAGGTACGCGTGATGCGGGTTGTGGGTGATCAGAACAACACCCAGGCCCTCGTCCCGGGCCGCGGCCACATATTTGAGGACCACACCGGACTGCTTCACTCCCAGTGCCGCCGTCGGCTCGTCCAGGATCAGCACCTTCGCGCCGAAGTGGACCGCGCGGGCGATCGCCACACACTGGCGTTCGCCACCCGAGAGGGTGCCGATGGGCTGGTCGACATCGCGCAGGTCGATGCCCATGCGCAGCAGCGCCTCACGGGTGGTGCGCCGCATGAGGCCGGTGTCGAGGCGCTTGAAGGGACCGGTGCCGGTGCGGGGCTCGGAGCCGAGGAAGAAGTTGCGCCAGACCGGCATCAGGGGGACGACGGCCAGGTCCTGGTAGACGGTGGCGATCCCCCGGTCCAGGGCCTGGCGCGGGGAGGTGAGGCGGGTCTCCTCGCCCTCGATGCGCAGGGTGCCCGCGTCGTGCTGGTGCAGGCCCGCGATCGTCTTGATCAGCGTCGACTTGCCGGCGCCGTTGTCGCCGAGCACGCAGGTGATCTCGCCCGCGTGGACCTGTAGGGAGACTCCTTCCAGGGCGCGGACGTTGCCGTAGTGCTTGCCGACGCCGGCCAGCTCCACCAGGGGCGTACGCGTTCCGGTGTCGGTCATTTCGTGGCCTCCGCGCGCTTGCGGACCCAGGCGTTGAGCAGGGTCGCGAGGAGCAGCATCGCTCCGAGGAAGAACTTGAACCAGTCGGGGTTCCACTCGGCGAAGACGATGCCCTTGCTCGTCATGCCGAACAGGAGGGCGCCCACGGCCGAGCCGACGGCGCTGCCGTAGCCGCCGGTGATCAGGCAGCCGCCGATGACGGCCGCGATGATGTAGATCAGCTCGTTGCCGACGCCCTCGCCGGACTGGACGGCGTCGAAGGAGAAGAGCAGGTGCTGGCCGGAGATCCAGGCGCCGAAGGCGACGCCCGTGTAGAGGCCGATCCTGGTCCGCGCGACGGGGACGCCGACCGCGCGGGCCGCGTCCGCGTTGCCGCCGACGGCGAAGATCCAGTTGCCGGTGCGGGTGCGCAGCAGGATCCAGGAGGCGAGGGCGACCAGGCCGAGCCACCACAGGATGGTGACCTTGACGTCGACGCCACCGAGGGTGAGCGTCGAGGCGAAGACGGCGTGGGCGCTGTCGAAGCCCTCCATGTCGGCGATGGTCTTGGTGGAGACGGTGCCGTCGATCAGCTTGGTGAAGCCGAGGTTCATGCCGGTCAGCATCAGGAACGTGCCGAGCGTCACGATGAAGCTGGGCAGCTTGGTGCGGGTGAGCACGAAGCCGTTGAAGGCGCCGACGGCGAGGGTGACCAGGAGCGAGACGCCCACGCCGACCCAGGTGTTCGCCGTCATCTGGTAGCTGAACATCGACGAGACCAGTGCGGAGGACGTCACGAGGACACCGGCCGACAGGTCGAACTCGCCGCCGATCATCAGCAGGGCCACGGGTACGGCCATGATGCCGATGGTCGACGAGGCGTACAGGACCGTGCTGAGGCTGGAGGCGCGTAGGAAGCCGTCGGCGGCGAAGGCGAAGAAGACGAGGACGGCCAGGGCGCCGACGACCGATCCCAGTTCGGGGCGGGCGAGCAGCTTCCGCAGCGACGAGGTCCGCAGAATCCTTTCGTCAGCCGTCTCCCTCGCGGTCTCGTCGTCGGCCTCCCCGGCGGACGTGCCCACGGCCACGCGAGCGGACTTGCCGACGGCCTCCCGAGCGGTTCCCTCGGCGGCCGTACTGGCGGTCTCGTGAGCGGTTCCGTCAACGGTCGCACCGGCGGTCTCATGAGCGGTTACGTCGGCGGTCTCGGCGACAGGGGCGTGAGCGGTCTCGTCGGTGGTGCGGTCCGGGCCGGCGGTCATCGGGTGCCCCGATCCGCGTATTCCGCGAGCACGGACGCCTGGTCCTTGGTGATGATCTGGGGTCCGGTCAGGACCGGCTTGCCGCCGCCGAGGACGTCGGCGTTGTACTTGTACAGCCACAGCAGGTCGACGGCCTGGTAGCCCTGGAGGTAGGGCTGCTGGTCCACGGCGAAGCCGAGGGTGCCGTCCTTCAGCCCGTCCGCGACCTTGGCGTTGAGGTCGAAGGTGTCGATCTCGGCCTTGCTGCTCGCGTCCGCCTTCGCCTTCACGGCGGTGTCGGCGTACGGCGCGCCCAGGGTGACGACGGAGTCGATCGACGTGTCGGCCTGGAGCTTGGCCTCGATCGCGGACTGCACGTCGGGCATGTTGGTGCCGTTGACGTACAGCTTGCGCAGCGTGCCGTGGAAGGTCTCGGCGACGCCGTCGCAGCGCTGCTCGTGGCCGACGTTGCCCTGCTCGTGCAGCACGCACAGGGCCTTCTTGCGGCCGCGCTCGTTCAGCTCGTCGCCGACGGCCTCGCCGGCGACGGTCTCGTCCTGGCCGATGTGGGTGAGGGCACCGAACGCCTTGGACTCCTCGGATCCGGAGTTGACCGTGATCACCGGGATGCCGGCCTTCTCGGCACGGGCCACGGCGGCCTTCATGGCGTCCGGCTTGGCGAGGGTGACGATGATCCCGTCGACCTTCTTGTCCACGGCCGCGTCCACCAGCTGCGCCTGCTGCTGGGCCTCGTCGTCGTGCGAGTACAGGAACTTGATGTTGTCCTTCACGGCGGCCTGCTCGGCCCCGCTCTGCACGATGTCCCAGAAGGTGTCGCCGTCCCCCGAGTGAGTGATCATCGCGAAGGTCCAGCGCGGGGTGTCCACCGCCGCCCTCCCCTGGGCCGCGGCGGCCTTGCGGGCGTCCTCGGCCCGCTTGCCTCCGGTGCTGCTGCATCCCGCCAGGGACACGGAGAGTGCCCCCGCCAGCGCTATGCCTGTCCAGGTCCGAAACCGTGCCACGAGGCGGTGCCCCTTCTTGCTGTGCTCTAGCTGTGCTCCGACGTGCGTGAGGGGCGGGCGACCTCACCGTCGGTATGTCCCGGCGGCGGTCTCACCAGCCCCAAACACTTCAGTATCGAACACGGGGAACACGCGGGACACGGCCGGGGACCACAGACCGGTCATATTGTCCGGACATGGCGACGAGAGCCGCGGGCGGTCAGGGGCGCACGAGCAGCTGGAACTCGAAGGAGTAGCGGCCCGGACGGTAGGTGTGGTCGCCGTACTCGACCGCCCGGCCGGTGTCGTCGAAGGTGGTGCGGCACATGGTGAGCAGCGGGGCACCCTCGTCCTCGGTCAGCCGCTCGGCCTCGGCGGCCGTGGCGCCGCGCGCGCCGATGGACTGGCGGGCGCTGTGCAGGGTGATCCCGGCGGACCGCATCAGCCGGTACAGGCCGGTGGCCTCCAGCTGGCCGGTGTCCAGGTCGAGCAGGCCGGGCGGCAGATGGTTGATCAGGTAGGCCATCGGTTCACCGTGTGCCAGACGGAGCCGCTCGATCCGGTGGACGTCACCGCCCTCGGTGACACCGAGCGCGGCGGCGACCTCGGTGGAGGCCGGGACGACCGTGTTGACCAGCACCTTGGTCGCGGGGCGCTGGCCGGCCGCCTCCAGGTCGTCGTAGAGGCTGCTCAGCTCCAGCGGACGCTTGACCTGGCTGTGCACGACCTGCGTGCCCACGCCCCGGCGCCGCACCAGCAGCCCCTTGTCGACGAGCGACTGGATGGCCTGGCGGACGGTCGGACGGGACAGGCCGAGTCGCGCGGCCAGCTCGATCTCGTTGCCCAGCAGGCTGCCCGGGGTGAGGGTGCCGTGCTCGATGGCGGCCTCCAGCTGCTGGGAGAGCTGGAAGTACAACGGCACCGGGGAGCTACGGTCCACACGGAGTTCGAGCGGCACGGTCGGGTCCACATCTGGTTTCGGCACGGGCCCGAGCGTAGTCGCGTGCCTTGTTGACGGGAAGTCGTGTAGTCCGGTTGTCCGGACATACACATTGACAGCGTACGGGGTCCGCCCTCACTTTGTTTCCATGCGCATAGGGGTCATCGGTACGGGCCGCATCGGCACCCTTCACGCGAGGACGCTCAGCCGTCACCGCGAGGTCGGATCGCTGATCCTGACGGACGTGGATCCCGCTCGGGCGCAGGGGCTGGCGCACCGGCTGGGCGAGACGGCGGCACCGGGCGTGGACGAGATCTTCCGGTGGGGCGTGGACGCGGTGGTGATCACCACGGCGACCGCGGCCCACGCCGAGCTGATCGGCCGGGCGGCCCGCTCGGGCCTGCCCGTCTTCTGCGAGAAGCCCGTCGCACTGGACCTGCCGGGCACGCTGCACGCGCTCGCCGAGGTGGCGAGCGCCGGGACGGTGCTGCAGATGGGCTTCCAGCGGCGGTTCGACGCGGGCTACGCCGGCGCCCGGGAGGCCGTGGCCACGGGCCGGCTCGGCCGGCTGCACACCGTGCGGGCCATGACCTGCGACGAGTCCCCTCCCCCGGCACAGTGGCTGCCGCTGTCCGGCGGCCTGTTCCGGGACACGCTGATCCACGACTTCGACGTGCTGCGCTGGGTCACGGGCCGGGAGGTGGCCGACGTGTACGCCACCGGGTCGGACCGCGGCCCCGCGATGTTCCGCGAGGCCGGTGACGTCGACACGGGCGCGGCACTGCTCACGCTGGACGACGGCACCCTGGCGACGGCGACGGCGACCCGACTGAACGGCGCGGGCTACGACGTCCGCATGGAGCTGGCCGGGGAGCGGGACACGGTGGTGGTGGGCCTGGACGACCGTACGCCCCTCGCGTCCACCGAGCCGACCGGACCACCGGCGGCGGACAAGCCGTGGACGGGGTTCCTGGAGCGGTTCGGGCCCGCCTACGAGGCCGAACTGAACGCCTTCGTGGAGGTGGTGCGGGGCGAGCGGGCCAACCCCTGCGACGGCGGGGAGGCGTTGCAGGCGCTACGCATCGCCGAGGCCTGCGAGATCTCCCGCCGGGACCGGCGCCCGGTACCGCTGGCCGAGGTACCGGACCGGGCACGGTAGCCGCACGGCCTCCGCCGGCCCCGGACCGGGCACGGTAGCCGCACGGCCTCCGCCGGCCCCGACCGGGCACGGTAGCCGTACGGCCTCCGCCGGCCCCGACCGGGCACGCGGCCGGCGGGGGACGGCGGGACGGGCGCCGTCGGTCGCTACCAGCGCACCGGCAGGCTGCGGACCCCTCTCATCAGCATGCCCGGGAGCCACTCCCCCGGTTCGCCGGCCAGGGCGAGGCCGGGAGCGCGCTCCAGGAGGGTGCCGATCGCGATCCTGCCCTCCAGGCGGGCCAGCGGCGCGCCCAGGCAGTAGTGGATGCCGTGGCCGAAGGCGAGGTGACCACGGGTGTCGCGGCGGATGTCGAAGCGGTCCGGGTCGGCGTAGCGGGCGCCGTCGCGCTGGGCGGCGGTGAGGCCGACCAGCACGTCCTCACCCCGCCCGATCCTGGAGCCCGCTATCTCCAGGGGTTCGGCGGCGTACCGGTAGGTGGCGTTCTCCACGGGTCCCTCCCAGCGCAGCGTCTCCTCCACCGCTCCGTCGAGGAGGGTCATGTCGGCGCGCAGGGCCGCCAGTTGATCGGGGTGGGTGAGCAGGGCGAGCACGCCGTTGCCGATGAGGTTGACGGTGGTCTCGTGGCCCGCGACGAGCAGCAGGAAGGCCAGCCCCCGCAGTTCCCGCGCGGAGAGCCGGTCGCCGTCCTCGGCGGTGGTGCGGATCAGGTCGCCGAGCAGGTCGTCCGTGGGGCCGGCGCGGCGCTTGTCCTCGATCAGCTCGGTGAGGTAGTCGGCGAGGCGGACGGTCGCGGTGTGCTCGGCGTCCGCGTCGGCCGGCGCGACCACGTCCGTGGAGATCCTCCGGAACTCCGCGCGGTCCATCTCGGGTATGCCGAGGAGCTCGCAGATGACCGTGATCGGCAGCGGGTAGGCGAGACGGTCCATGAGGTCGGCGCTGCCGTGCGACAGCATCTCGTCGAGCAGCCCGTCGGTGATCTGCTGGATGCGCGGGCGCAGTCCCTCGACCCGGCGTGTGGTGAACGCGCGGGCGACGAGGCCGCGCAGGCGTGTGTGCTGCGGCGGGTCGGCGACCAGCAGGTACTTGCCGATCAGCTGCTCGTCCAGCGGTGCGGCGCCCAGCTTGGCGACGTCCTTGGCCAGTCGCCGGTCCGCGAGGGCGGCGCGGGCCTCCTCGTATCCCACGACCAGCCAGGTCTCCCACTCACCTCCCGGCATGGCGAGCCGGACCCGGTGGACGGGGCCCTGCTCGCGAAGACGCGCGTACACCGGGTGCGGGTCCCTGCGCAGTGCGTCGGCCGACCGCGTCAGATCGATCACGTGTCCCATGTATCCCCCTGTGGGCTGCCCCGAGGCCACGGCCGTCGGCCGCTGCACGGACAACGCGCACGACGCCCCGTCAGTGCCCGTCCGCCGTCAGTACCGTCCGCCCCCAGCGCCCGTCCGCCGTCAACACCGTCCGCCCCCAGCGCCCGTCCGCCGTCAACACCGTCCGCCCCCAGCGCCCGTCCGTCCCCAGTAACCGTCCGCCCCCAGCGCCCCCTCCGGCTCAGTACCCGTCCGTCCCCCGCGCCCCTCCGGCTCAGTACCCGCCCGCCCTCAGTGCCCGTCGTCCTCGTTCTCCGACAGCATCGCGTCGTAGGCGAGCAACGCGATCTGGACCCGGTTGTCGAGGCCGAGCTTGGCGAGGATGCGCGAGACGTGGGCCTTGACGGTGGCCACGCTGATGAACAGTTCGGCGGCGATGCCGGCGTTGGCGAGACCGCGGCCGACGGCGACGGCGACCTCGCGTTCCCGGTCGTTGAGGACGGCGAGCCGTTCGCGCGCGCGGGTCTGCCGGGCGTCGGCGGCGGTACCGGCGGCGTGCCGCATCAGCTGCCGGGTGACGGCGGGCGACAGGACCGGGTCGCCGGCGGCGACCCGGCGTACGGCGTCGACGATCTCGGCGGGCGGGGTGTCCTTCAGCACGAACCCGGCGGCGCCGGCGCGCAGGGCGTGCAGCACCTGTTCGTCGGCGTGGAAGGTGGTGAGCACGACCACCTGCGGGGCGTCCGGCCGGGCGCGCAGCCGGCGCGTGGCGGTGATCCCGTCCACCGACGGCATCCGGATGTCCATCAGGACGACGTCGGGGCGGGTCCGCCGCACGAGCTCGTCCGCCTCCGCGCCGTCGGCGGCCTCCCCCACGACCTCGATGTCCTGGGCGCCGCCGATCATCAGCGCCAGACCGGCGCGTACTAGCGGGTCGTCGTCGACGAGGAGGAGTCTGATGGGCGTCGCAGTCATGGGGTCACGTAATCACGGCCGGGGAGCGGGATGCGGGGAAACGGCCCGGAGCGGGCGGCGGGTGCGCTCAGGGCCGCGGCCACGGCAGCCACCCCCGCACCTCGAACCCCCCGTCGGCACGCGCGCCGTGCTCCAGGCGGCCGCCCGCCAGCGTGGCCCGTTCCGTGAGGCCGATCAGCCCCTGGCCGGAGCCGGGGACGGGCCGGACCTCGGCGCGCGGCGCGGGGTTGGTGACGGTGACCGTCAGGCCGTCGCCGGGGGCACCCGTGAGGCCGACGGTGACCTCGGCGCCGGGAGCGTGCTTGCGGGCGTTGGTCAGGGCCTCCTGGGCGATGCGGTAGGCGGTGCGGCCGACGGAGGCGGGCGCGGCGGCCGGGTCGGCGACGCGGTGGTCGAGGGTGACCTTCATGCCCGCCTCGCGGCACTCGGCGACGAGCGCGTCCAGCGCGGACAGGGTCGGCTGGGGGCGTCCGCCGGACGCCTCGTCGGACTCGCCGGCCCGCAGCACGCCGATGATCTCCCGCAGGTCCTGGAGTGCCTCGTGGGCGCTCTCCCGGATCACCCCGGCGGCCCGCGCGATCTCCTCGCGGGGTGCGTCCGGCCGGAACTCCAGGGCGCCCGCGTGCACGCTGAGCAGGGTGAGCCGGTGGGCGAGCACGTCGTGCATCTCGCGGGCGATGGCCTCGCGGGCCAGGCGCTGCGCCTGCTCGGCGCGCAGCCGTGCCTCGGTCTCGGCCCGGTGCGCCCGGTCCCTGAGGCTCAGCATCAGCATCCGCTTGGAGCGGACCAGCATGCCCCAGCCGGTGATCGACATGGTGAGCAGCGTGGTGAACACGACGACCACGAGGTAGGGCAGGTCGGGGTCGGGCCGCAGCCAGTAGAAGAGCGGGACCAGTGCGAGGTCGGCGCCGCCGATCCAGGCGACGTACCGGAAGGGCCGGTGCACGGCGAGGGTGAACAGGGCGACCATCGCCGCGCCGCCCGAGCTGTCGGACAGCAGGCCCACCGGGACCATCGCGACGGCCAGCCCGACCGGCCACCTGCGCCGCAGCCAGACCGCGCCGCAGGAGAGGGCGCCCAGCGCCTGGTCGAGGACGACGAGGGTGTGCGGCAGACCGGTCTTCCCGGGCAGGGACTGTGCCGCGGCCAGGCCGATGCCGACGGCCAGCAGGAAGCAGGAGAAGTCGACGGCCCAGTCGCGGGCCGTGCGCCTGGGCCGTCGGCCGGGCGGCCCGGCGCCGGGGGCCAGCTCGTGCACCAGCGCGGACGGGAACAGCCATCGGCGGCCCGCGAACTCCCCCGGCACCCGCGCCGGCTCGTCATCACTCACGGTCGACAAATCTACGCACGGGACCCGCCCCGCCGCCGCCACGCGGCCCCGATCACCGACCGATCGCCCGCCGGCACCGACCGAAGTAGCACCGCCGTGGTCTTTCGGCGCCCCCCGGCCGGCGCGGGCGCAGCCTTTCGGCGCCGCACACCCGCCCGGCGGCCGATGCGGCGCGGGACGCCGTGGGGCGAGGGTCGGGGGTGTGAAACAGGTACTGGAAGTCCTCGGATTCATCGCCCTGGTGCAGGGCGGCATGGGCCTCGTGCACGAGTTCACCGGCTGGCAGGTGGGTCTGGTGCAGCGGGTCGGGTTCCTGCACGGCCACGAGGTCTACGCGAGCGTCGCGCTCGTGGTCCTCGGGGTGGCGCTGTTCGCCGCGGCGGAGAGCGGGAGGACCGGCTGAGCCGGCGGGTTCTGTGAGGGCCGCGTGGCGATGGCGGGGCTTCGGTGAACGCCCGGAAAATACCTCGGCCTCACCGGGAAACGTTGAGCGTTTGACATTGACATGCCATGATCTACGCGCGTCATCATGACGCCATGAGATTCCCCCCACGCGCAACACGCATCGGCGCGGCAGCCGCCCTGCTGTCCGCCCTCCTCGTCGGCGGCACCGTCTCCGCCACCACGGCGGACGCCGCCGCGTCCGTCGGCAGCGTCTGCTACGGCGATCTCCCCTCCCAGGCGCACGACACCCTGAAGCTGATCGACCAGGGCGGTCCCTTCCCGTACTCGCAGGACGGGGTCGTCTTCCAGAACCGTGAAGGCGTCCTGCCCAGCCGGACCACCGGCTACTACCACGAGTACACCGTGATCACGCCGGGCTCCCCCACCCGCGGCGCCCGCCGCATCGTCACCGGTGAGCAGAGCCGGGAGGACTACTACACGGCGGATCACTACGCCTCGTTCGACCTGGTCGACCACGGCTGCTGAAGCACCGCCTCCGGCCGGGACCCCCACGGCCCGGCCCCGGTGGGACAGTGCCACCGGGCCGGGCCCGCGGCCGTCCGCGGGCCGTCCGGGGGCTCGCGCTCTGCGGGGCGGACGGCGCAGCCCTCGCCCCTCCGGCCCGGCGTCCCGGCGGGCGGCGCGCTCAGCCGGCGTGGGTCGAGAACAGTCCGCCCGTCGGGCCCTGCTTGTCGCCGCCCTGCGCCTTCTTCAGGGCGTTGGCCAGGCCCTCGATGGTGAGGGACTGCAGGATCACCCGGCCGTCGCCCTCCAGGGTGGCCAGGGACAGGCCCTCGCCGCCGAACACGGCGTTCATGATCCCCTGGCGGTTGAGGCCGCCGACGCGCTGGACGCCGTACCGGATGCCCTCCTCGAAGGCGACCACGCAGCCGGTGTCGACCTCGACGCGGCCGCCGAAGTCCGCCGGGTTCAGGTCGATGAAGTTGCCCGCGCCCGCGATGATCACCGTGCCGCGCCCGGTGAACTTCTCCAGGACGAAGCCCTCGCCGCCGCTCATGCCGGTCCGGCCGCCGGTGAAGGCGATACCGAAGTCGACCGTGGACTCGGCGGCCACGAAGGCGTCCTTCTCGGCGAACCACGCGCGCGTGCCGTCGAGCTCCAGGGCCCGCATCTCGCCGGGGAGCACGCCGGCGAAGCCGACCGTGCCCTCGCCGCTCTGCGCGGTGAAGTACTGGAAGGCCAGCGACTCGCCGGCGAGCATGCGCTGCCCGGCCTGCATGGCGGTGCCCATGGCCTGGCGGAGCAGCCCGCCCATGCCGCCGCCCGAGCCGCTCTGCTGCTGGCCGCCGCCGTTAGACGGGCCGGACAGCCGCGTCTCCATGGTCACGTTCGGCGTCTTGAACAGGAACTTCCCGGCCTCGCAGTACACGGTCTGGCCGGGATGCAGGTTGACGACCGCCATCTGCATGGCGTTGCCGACGATCTCTTGCTGAAGGGTCACGTGGGAGACAACGCGGAAGGTGGAGGGAAGAGTTCCGGGCCGGCGGAACGGGGTTCACGACGAGTGCCGCGCGGGGCGCCCCGGTGCTGTCCAACCGGGGCGCCCCGCGCGGGCGTGGGCGAGGATCAGCCGCCCAGCTCCTGGTGACGGGCGGCGAGGCCGCTCGCGCCCTGTTCGGTCAGGGAGCCGAACAGGCGCAGGCGGGAGATGCCGCCGTCGGGGAAGATGTCGACGCGGGCGTGGGTGCCGACCGCCGGCGCGGGCAGGACGAAGCGGTGGGCGGTGTCGGGCTGGAGCCGGGTGCGCGGGAGGATCTCGGTCCACTCGCCGTCCTCGCCGTCGCGTACGGAGACCGACGCCCAGCCGGCGCTGTTGCCCTTCAGGTAGGCCGTGTCGATCTCGACGGCGCGGATCTGGGACTGGGCGGCGAGCCGGTAGCGGATCCAGTCGTTGCCCTGGTCACGGCGCCGGCGGGTCTCCCAGCCGTCGTCCATCTTGCGGGACCGGCCCGGCTGGATGGTGTTGGTGGCCGGGGAGTAGAAGAGGTTGGAGGCGTCCTCGACCTGGCCGCCGTTCTCCAGCGCGACCACGTCGAAGGTGCCGAGGACCGTCAGCCACCGGGGGTCCGGGACGACCTCGCCGTACACACGCAGGCGGGCGATGCCGCCGTCGGGGTGCTGGTTGACCCGCAGGTGCGTGAAGCGCTGCTCGGCGGAGACGGCGAAGCCGTTCGCCGCGTGCCCGCCGACCGGGGTGCGCGGGATGAGCGTCGTCCACTTCACGTCGTCGCCCAGCAGCTCCTGAGGGGACGGCGAGCCGGGTACGCAGGCGCCTTCGACCGAGACCGCCTGCGGGTAGTTGCCCCGGAAGTGGGCGGTGTCGACGACGATGCCGCGGATCACGCCGGGCGCGCCGAGGCGGACCAGCGCCCAGTCGTGGTCCTCGGCGGTCGGCCACGGGTGCTCGGCGGAGGCACCGCGCCGGCGGCGGGTCTCCCAGCCGTCCATGACCTTGCCCTTGTGACCGAAGTGCTCGGGGTCGAACTCGGCCCGCTCGGGCACCAGCAGGTTCTCCCGCTGGGCGAAGAACTCGTCGTTGGCGGCGATGACACCGGCGCCGAGCTGCCGGTCGGCGAGGTTGGCGTACTGGGTGAAGGGGAAGTCGGCGGTGCGGTAGTCCGCGTACGGGTCGCCGCCTCCGTAGGGGTTCGCGTCGCCGGTGAAGGTGGGTATCGCCGTCACGGTGATCAGGGGGTCCTTTCTGGAGTCGGCCGGGTGCGGATGGGGGGTGGGTCCCCTGCCCGGGCACAGCCGCGCAGGGGGAAGGCTCACCGGGGGCGGCTGAGCAGCGTCCCCTTCGGGTCGGTGAACTCGCCGTCGGCGACGATGCGCTCGCCGCGCAGCCAGGTGGACTTGACGACGCCGTACAGGGTCCTGCCGGCGTAGGCGGTGACCCGGTTGCGGTGCTGGAGGCCGGCCGGGTCGACGGTGAAGGTCTCGTCGGGGGCGAGGACGGCGAAGTCGGCGTCGCGGCCGGCCTCGATGGCGCCCTTCTGCCCGAGACCGACGAGGGCCGCGGTCTGCGTGGACATCCAGCGGACCACGTCCTCCAGGCCGTGGCCGCGCTTGCGGGCTTCCGTCCACACCGCGGACAGACTGAGCTGCAGGCCCGATATGCCGCCCCACGCGGTGGCGAAGTCGTCCGTCTTCAGGTCGGCCGTGGAGGGCGAGTGGTCGGTGACGACGCAGTCGATGGTGCCGTCGGCCAGCGCCTCCCACAGCAGGTCCTGGTTGGCGGCCTCGCGGATGGGCGGGCAGCACTTGAACTCGCTGGCGCCGTCCGGGACCTCCTCGGCGGTCAGCGTGAGGTAGTGCGGGCAGGTCTCCACGGTGAGGCGGACGCCCTCGGCACGGGCGGCGCGGATCAGCGGCAGCGCGTCACTGGAGGACAGGTGCAGCACGTGCACGCGCGCGTCCAGCCGGCGGGCCTGCGCGACGAGCGCCGCGATGGCCGTGTCCTCGGCGTCGCGCGGGCGGGAGGCGAGGAAGTCGGCGTACTTCGGGCCGCCGTGCTGTGGGGCGGCGGCCAGGTGGTGGGGGTCCTCGGCGTGCACGATGAGCAGTCCGCCGAACCCGGCGATCTCCGCCAGGGACCGGGCCAGCTGCTCCTGGTCGAGGTGCGGGAACTCGTCCACGCCGGAGGGGGACAGGAAGGACTTGAAGCCGAAGACACCGGCCTCGTGCAGCGGACGCAGGTCCTTGACGTTGTCGGGCAGCGCGCCGCCCCAGAAGCCGACGTCGATGTGCGCCTTGTGCCGGGCCACGTCCTGCTTGGTCCGCAGGTGGTCGACCGTGGTGGTCGGCGGCAGGGAGTTGAGCGGCATGTCGATCAGAGTGGTGATGCCGCCGGCCGCCGCCGCGCGGGTGGCGGTCCAGAAGCCCTCCCACTCGGTGCGGCCCGGGTCGTTGACGTGCACGTGGGTGTCGACCAGGCCGGGCAGCAGGACGTGGTCGCCGACGTCCTCCAGCCGGGCCCCGGCCGGGATCACGGCGTCGTACGGCAGGACGGCCGTGATCTTCCCGGCGGACACGGTGACCGTGGCGGCCCGCGTTCCTTCCGGCGTGATCACCCGCGTCGAGCGCAGCACCAGTTCAGCGTCGGACACCCGTACCCCTCTCTGCTCCAGCGTTGTACGTCCAGAAAACGGGATCTACACCCACGTAACGGATTTCAACGTTCTGTTGAAGGAGTCTTCACTCCCACTTCTCCGCCGTCAAGGGGCACACTTCCGGACAGAACGCGAGAGCGGCACCCTCTGGACGTTTCCACAAAGCGGAATTAGAATTCCAGCAAGCAGAACGTAGCTACGTACAAGCAAGGAGTCAACCGACCCCCGGGTAGGCTTCTGCCCTCTCGCCTGTCCCGAAAGGAACGCGCCGTGCCGACGTCCAGCGCCAGCACCACCGACTCCGCCAAGCCCTCCGCCGCGGGCGGGGTTCAGTCCCTCGAGCGCGCCTTCGACCTGCTCGAGCGGATGGCGGACGCGGGCGGCGAGGTGGGCCTGAGCGAACTGTCCGCCACCAGCGGACTGCCGCTGCCGACCATCCACCGGCTGATGCGCACCCTGGTCGCCTGCGGCTACGTGCGCCAGCAGGCCAACCGGCGCTACGCGCTCGGACCCCGGCTGATCCGCCTCGGCGAGTCCGCCTCCCGGCTGCTCGGCACCTGGGCCCGGCCGTACCTGGCCCGTCTGGTGGAGGAGACCGGCGAGACGGCGAACATGGCGCTGCTGGACGGCGACGAGATCGTGTACGTGGCGCAGGTGCCCTCGAAGCACTCCATGCGGATGTTCACGGAGGTGGGCCGGCGGGTGCTCCCGCACTCCACCGGCGTGGGCAAGGCGCTGCTCGCCGGGGTGCCCGACGCGGAGGTGCGGGCGCTGCTCTCGCGCACCGGGATGCCGGCGGCCACGGAGAAGACGATCACCACGCCCGAGGGATTCCTCGCGGCGCTGGAGGACGTGCGGCGCATGGGATTCGCCGTGGACGACAACGAGCAGGAGATCGGGGTGCGCTGTCTCGCGGTGTCCGTCCCGGACAGCCCGACGGCGGCCGCGATCTCGATCTCCGGACCGGCCGGACGGGTGACGGAGGCGGCGACCGAGAAGATCGTGCCGATGCTCCAGCAGGTCGCCGTGGAACTGTCCCAGGCCCTGGCGAGTTCGGGCGCCTAGCGGCCGAGGGTCACGGACGGCACGGCGACCGCTCCTCCCCCGGGGGTGCGCTCAGCCCTGCCGGGGTGACCGGCCGAACAGTTCCACCGCCTCCCGGACGTCGTGCAGACGAAGCGCCAGCGCGCTGACCGAGCCGATCGCGCCCGCGATCAGCAACAGGGAGCTGCGCAGGCGCGGGATCTCCGGGAGGCCGCCGGCGGCCATCGCGGCCAGGGCCGCCAGCTCGTCCTCGGCTATCGCCCGGTCGGGGAAGTCCGCCGGTAACGCGGCGAGTTCGCGGCGCAGCCGGGAGACCGCGACCCGCAGTTCCGCCACCCTCGGATCCTCGTCGCTGCCGGTCGCCGGCCGCTGCCCCAAGCTCCGCAACACAGCCCTCCCCCCTGACACTCCGTCGTGCGCGGGTCAGTAAACGCCACGCCGTGCGGGAGCGCCACAGCGTGGGCCGAAATTCAGCCCAACGGATTGGGCACCCGGAAAACCGGCCGGTCGCGCCGCCGTCGGGTATGCAGGACCCATGACGGAGAACCAGGATCTTCACGGGGACGTGGCGGGGCTGCTCCTCGCCGCCGGCGGCGGCAGAAGGCTCGGCGGACGCCCCAAGGCACTGCTGTCCCACCGGGGGCGGCCCCTGGTCGAACACGCGGTCGCGGTGCTCCGGGCGGCGGGCTGCGGGCGGCTCCACGTGGTGCTGGGGGCCGGCTCGGACGAGGTGCGCGGGCGCGCCCGACTGGACGGCTGCGTGCTGGTGGACAACCCGGACTGGGCCGACGGCATGGGCTCCTCGCTGCGCGCGGGACTGGCCTCGCTCGCGGGTACGGGGGCGCGTGCCGCCCTGGTCGCCCTGGTCGACCAGCCCGGCATCGGGCCGGCCGCGGTGGCCCGGGTGCTCGGTGCGTACGAGGACGAGAAGTCGCTGGTCTCCGCCGCCTACGACGGGGTGCGCGGGCACCCCGTGCTGTTCGGTGCCGCGCACTGGGCGGGCATCGGGGAGACGGCCGTCGGGGACCGCGGGGCGCGCGCCTACCTCACGGCGCACGAGGCGGAGATCCGGCTCGTGGAGTGCGGGGACGTCGCCGAGCCGTACGACATCGACACCGAGGCCGACCTGAGCCACCTTGAGTGAACGGGGTGGCACCGAGCGCCACCTTGCCTCGACCAAGAGAATCTCGACATCAACAGACCTTGAAGTTCCACGATGAGGAAACTACTATCCACTGTTCAGAAGCGCCTGACCGCACAGCGGGCGCCGACTGTCCTATTCGTTCCACTTGGCACCCGGTGCCACCGCTGAAGGAAGTGACAGCTCATGTCCGCACCAGCGCCGTCCCCGCTGGCCATCGTCGACGCCGAGCCCCTGCCCCGGCAGGAAGAGGTCCTCACGGACGCGGCGCTCGCCTTCGTGGCAGAGCTGCACCGGCGGTTCACCCCGCGCCGTGACGAACTCCTCGCCCGCCGGGCCGAGCGCCGCGCCGAGATCGCCCGCACCTCAACGCTCGACTTCCTTCCCGAGACGGCCGCGGTCCGCGCGGACGACTCCTGGAAGGTCGCCCCTGCCCCGGCCGCGCTGAACGACCGGCGCGTCGAGATCACCGGCCCCACCGACCGCAAGATGACCATCAACGCGCTCAACTCGGGCGCCAAGGTCTGGCTCGCCGACTTCGAGGACGCCTCCGCGCCCACCTGGGAGAACGTCGTCCTCGGCCAGGTCAACCTGATCGACGCCTACACCCGGAACATCGACTTCACCGACGAGCGCACCGGGAAATCGTACGCCCTGCGGCCGAACGAGGAGCTGGCGACCGTCGTCATGCGCCCGCGTGGCTGGCACCTGGACGAGCGTCACCTGGCCGACTCCGACGGCACGCCGGTGCCCGGCGCCCTCGTCGACTTCGGCCTGTACTTCTTCCACAACGCCCAGCGGCTGCTGGACCTCGGCAAGGGCCCGTACTTCTACCTGCCCAAGACCGAGTCGCACCTCGAGGCCCGGCTGTGGAACGAGGTGTTCGTCTTCGCGCAGGACTACGTCGGCATCCCGCAGGGCACCGTCCGCGCCACCGTGCTGATCGAGACCATCACGGCGGCGTACGAGATGGAGGAGATCCTCTACGAACTCCGCGACCACGCCGCCGGGCTGAACGCCGGCCGCTGGGACTACCTCTTCTCCATCGTGAAGAACTTCCGGGACGGCGGAGCCAAGTTCGTCCTCCCGGACCGCAACGCGGTCACCATGACCGCGCCGTTCATGCGGGCCTACACCGAACTCCTCGTCCGCACCTGCCACAAGCGCGGCGCGCACGCCATCGGCGGCATGGCGGCCTTCATCCCGTCCCGCCGGGACGCCGAGGTGAACAAGGTCGCCTTCGAGAAGGTCCGCGCCGACAAGGACCGCGAGGCGAACGACGGTTTCGACGGCTCCTGGGTGGCCCACCCCGACCTGGTACCCATCGCCATGGAGTCCTTCGACAAGGTCCTCGGCGACAAGCCGAACCAGAAGGACAGGCTGCGCGAGGACGTCCACGTCGAGGCCGCCCAGCTGATCGCCGTCGACTCGCTGGACGCCGAACCGACGTACGGCGGTCTGGTCAACGCCGTCCAGGTGGGCATCCGGTACATCGAGGCGTGGCTGCGCGGGCTCGGCGCGGTCGCCATCTTCAACCTCATGGAGGACGCCGCGACCGCCGAGATCTCCCGCTCCCAGATCTGGCAGTGGATCAACGCCGGCGTCGAGTTCGAGAACGGCGAGAAGGCCACGCCGGAGCTGGCCCGCAAGGTCGCCGCCGAGGAGCTGGACGCCATCCGCAAGGAGCTGGGCGAGGAGACCTTCGCGGCCGGCCACTGGCAGGAGGCACACGACCTGCTGCTGCGGGTCTCCCTGGACGAGGACTACGCCGACTTCCTCACCCTGCCGGCGTACCAGCAGCTCAAGGGCTGACCGGCCTCACGCCTGACGTTCCGAGTGGCCCAGGGTCCGTCCCGGGGCCACTCGGTCGCGTACCAGGCGCTTGACCGCCGTGGGCTCCGGGAAGCCCTGCTCGCGGCGGTCCCAGACGACCTCGCCGTCCACCCTGACCACGAAGACGCCCCCGGTGCCGGGCTTGAGCGACAGCTCCGTCAGCTCGGCCTCGAAGGTGGTGAGCAGCTCCTGCGCCAGCCAGGCCGCGCGGGGCAGCCAGCGGCACTGGGTGCAGTACTCGATCTGCACGCGATGGGTCATCCGAGGTGCACCGACCAATCCTGTTCCGCCGCCGGCTCGCCGTGCAGGTCGGGGACCTGCCTCAGCCAGTCCGGGCGGCCCGCTCGGGTCTTCGCCGTACGGGCGGCCTCCTCGGCCGCCAGCTCCTCGCGGCTCGGGAAGCCGGTGGGCAGCCACTGGTCCGAGAGCCGGACGCGGTCCAGCAGGTAGCCGACGTAGGCGTCGCGGACGTCGTCGGGCGTGGCGAACCCGGCCTCCTCGGCGAGCCACGCGTCCGGCACCCGGGCGGCGATCGAACGCAGCAGCTCCTCCGTCACGAGGGGCGCCAGTTCGGCGTCGGCGGCGCGCACGTCGGGGCCGTGGCCGCCGAGGGCGTGGTGCCGGAAGTCGTACCTGCGGCCCGGGGCCGTGGTGTCCCAGCGGTGGTGGAAGACCAGGGCGGCGCCGTGGTCGATGAGCCACAGCCTCGCGGGCGCGGTGCCGAGCGTGGGCCAGACCATCAGGTTGGAGCTGTGGACCGTACGGTCGACGTTCACGGTCAGCGCGTCCAGCCAGACGATCCGGCCGGCCTCCAGCGGATCCACCGGGAAGGTCCGGGCGATCTCCGGGGTGAAGTCCCGGGCGCCCGGCAGGAAGTCCATGCCGAGATTGACGCCCGCGCTGGCGCCGTGCAGGTCGCGCACCTCCTGGTGCGGTTCCCCGGCCGCGATGGCGGGGTCGAAATGGACGAGGACGAGTTCCGGGAAGCGCATGCCGAGCGCGCGGGCGAGCTCGCCGACGATGATCTCGGCGACCAGCGCCTTGTGGCCCTGCGCCGAACCGGTGAACTTCACGACGTACGTGCCGAGGTCGTCGGCCTCGACGACGCCGGGCACGGAGCCACCGGAACGCAGGGGTTCGACGTAGCGGGTCGCGACGACCTCTCTCATCATCTTCCACGGCCCAACCGCTTGAGTGCCCTCTGTCTCGTGCCCGGCTCCGGCGGGACGCGATCCGGGGAATCCCCCGGCTGCCGGCCCGCGGCACGCAAGTGAGCATAGTGACTTCGCCGGCGGGCGGCGGCCGCCCCCGCCCGGGGCGCTGCGGGGGGGGGGCCCGGAGCCGGGCACGGACGGCTCGTCCCCCCGGCTCCGGCCGGGGAGCGGTGTCACGGGCGCGCCAGCGGGTTCGGCAGGGGCAGGTAGCGGGCGTCCGCGCCGTCCGCCCCCGTCCAGCGCAGCAGCAGGTTGGTCTTGCCGGGCAGGGTGGGCGCGGCGAGCAGGGCCGGGATCTCGGGCAGGTGGTGCCGGGCGAGTTCGCGGCGGGCGGCGGGCCAGGGGTCGAAGCCGGGGCGGTGCTCGGCGAGGGCGCCGGCGATCTCGACGAGGTGGTTGACGACCAGGCAGTACACCAGCCGCTCCCAGCCGGCGGCCCGCGTGACGTCGGGCAGCAGCTTGGCGCCCTCGGCGTCCCGGAACAGGGCCTGTACGGGCGTGCCGGCCGCGTCCACGGCGACGAGGGTGTTCTGCAGGTGGGCCTCCAGGACCACCCCGTGGTCGTGGAACGCGGTCAGGGCGGGCGGTACGACCTGCCGCAGATAGGCCGTCCACCAGGCGGCCGGATCGGCCGTCGCGGCGAGCGGGCTGCCCTCGAAGCCCTCGGCGAGACCGGCCGCGAGCAGCGGGGTGGCGCCCGGCAGCAGATGGCCGCGCAGCCCGTCCCTGACCAGGACGGCCAGCTCCTCGAAGGCGAAGGCGGCGGTGCGGTAACCGCGGTCGCTCAGCCAGGCCGCCGGCGGCCCCATCGCGGCGAAGGCGCGCCCGGCGGCGCTGTCGGTGCGGCCCAGTCTGCGCAGGTCGTGGCGCCACAGCCGGCGGATGTCGTTGGTGATGCGGACGTCCAGGCTGAACTTCAGGAACAGATCGCGGCCCGGTTCGTACACGGTGCGGACCGCGGCCGTGGGCCAGGTGTCGAAGGCGGTGGTGCCGAGCCGCAGCAGCCGGCCGTCGGCGAACGCGGGGGCGAGGTCACGGGCGGTCAGTTCGAGCTGCCAGGGATGGGCGGGCAGCAGCCGGTAGCCGGGCGGGGCGTCGCCGAGGGCGTCCAGGGCGCCGGTGTCGCCCTCCTCGGCCACCTGGTCCTCGCGGACACCGAGCAGGACCAGCGGGAAGCGGGCGTGTGCCTCGGGGGCGTACGGCAGCCAGGACGCGACCGGTCCGCCGCCGCGCGCCTTGGGGGCCGGGTGGTACGGGTGGCCGGTGAGCAGGGACTGCTCGGAGCGCAGGTACGGGTCGTCCGGCTCGGTGGTCCGGGACCTGGCGGTGAGCAGGGCGGCGACCGCGTCACGGCTGTCGATCACCTCCGCGGGCAGGTCGCCGCCGGGCGTCCCGGTGTGCCGGCGCAGCTCCTCGGCGACCAGTTTGACCAGCTCCGGATGGTCGATCCGGCACCAGGCCCCGGCCGTGTACAGCTCGGGGTCCGCGGGGCGCCGGCCGGTGCGCACCCGCAGCAGCCGCCCGCTCGGCAGCCGGTGGACGCGGTGGTCCCCGGGGGCGTCCGGGAGCGGCTCGGCCACCTCCCGCAGCAGGCAGTTGAGCAGTGGCGCCGCCGCGTACGCGTCGGCGCGGCGGCCGGCGTCACCGGTGGGGGGTGTGAGGTCCACGCGTTCCATTCGTCCCTCGTCCAGGGGCCCGCGGCAGTCCCCGCGCACGCCGCGTGCGCCGTCCGGGGCCGGTGATGATCAGTATGGCTGTCGTCCCCGGCAGTCCCCGACTATCGTGCCGTGCCCGTGTACCCGAGGAGCCCCCTGTGCACCGTCCCCCCACCGCCGAGGCCGAGATCGCCGAGGAGCTGGCCGTCGTCCGGCCGGGTCTGCTGCCCCGGTACGCGGCGAAGCTGCCGGGAGCCCGCGCCGCCGTGCTGACCCGGCTGTGGCGGGCGCTGGCGTACGAGCCGCTGCCGTGGCTGGCCGGCCGGGAGCCGGGAGCGCACGGGCTCACCCTGCGCCTGGCCGACGGCCGGTCCCTGCGCGGGCCGCACGCGGACCCGTACGCCACGAGCGCGTACGTCACCGCGGTGCGGCTGGACGGGGAGCGCTACGACGACCCGGCCCGTCTGATGACCGCGCTCGGGGTGCCGCATGCGGCCGGCTTCGCGGCGGAGCTGGCGGGCAGCGCGGCCTCGCTGGCACTGTCCCGGGCGGGCGCGGACCACCCGAAGGAGTGGCCGGTGGAGCTCCCCCACGCCGGAGGCCGGGCGCAGGACTGGGAGTGGGAGCAGCGGGTGGTCGACGGGCACCCGTTCCACCCGAACTGCCGCTCCCGGCCCGGGTTCTCGGTGGCGGACCAGCTGGCGTACGGTCCGGAGCACCGGCCCGTGGTCGGCCTGGGCACGGTGGCGGTACCGGCCGCGGACTGTCTGCTGTCCGGTGACTGGCCGGACGAACTCCGCGCGGCGGATGACCTGTTGGTGCCCGTGCACCCCTGGCAGGCGGCACACGTGCTCGGGCGGCCGTACGACGCCTGGCGCCCGGCCCGGCCGCTGATGTCCCTGCGCACCCTGGCGCTGCCCGGCGGGCCGCACGTGAAGACCGCGCTCAGCGCCCGGCTGACCTCGTCGGTACGCGACATCTCCGTCTCCTCGGTGCGGTCCGCGGCGCCCCTGTCCGACTTCGCCGAGGACCTGGCGGCGCGCACCGGCGGGCTGCTGCACGTCACCCGCACGCTGGGGGCGGTCTCGGCCCACTCCCCCGACCTGGCCGCGCTGCTGCGGGAGTCGCCGGAGGTGTACGCCGCTCCGGGCGAACACGTTCTCCCGGTGGCCGCCCTCGCCACCACGTCGCTGCCCGGATCCCCCTCCTGGCTGGCCGCGTTCGCCCGGCTGGCGCTCACGGTGGGTCTGCTGCTGCTGGAAGCCGGGGTGGCCCTGGAGGCGCACGGCCAGAACCTCCTGGTGATCCTGTCGGCCGACGGCACCCCGCTGCGCCTGGTCTACCGCGACCTCGCCGACATCCGGATCAGCCCCGCGCGCCTGGCACGCCACGGCATCACCCCGCCCGGGCTCGCGGCCCGGATGGTCACGGACGACCCGACCGCCCTGCGCCGCAAGCTGTTCGGCTCCCTGGTGGCGGGCGCGCTGGCCGGTACGGCGGGCTCGGGCCCGGCGCTGGCCGCCGCCCTGGCGGACGTCCTGCCCGGACTGCCCCGCACCCCCGATCTGGCGGCGCTGCGGGAAGGGCCGCTGCCCACCAAGGCGTTGACCCTGATGCGGCTCTCGCCCGGCGGCACCGGGGACGTCTGGACGACACTGCCCCATCCCTGCGCGGCACGGTTCCCGGTGACCGGCTGAACAGGCGTCATCCCCGGGCACCGGCCCGGCCGGACCGGGCCGCACCGGTCATCCGGCGTTTTGGAGTCCGGTGTGTCTGATCAATAGGATCCGGCGATGATCAGAAGACAACGGCTGGCGGCGGGCGTCTGCGCTCTGCTCGCCGCCCTGACGGCCGGGATCGCCTTCCCCGCCGGAGCGGTCGCCGACGAGACGGAACAGGCCGCTCCGAAGGTCGAACTGGTGCTGGACGTCAGTGGTTCCATGCGCACCCGTGACATCGACGGCGGCACCCGGATGGCCGCGGCGAAGCAGGCGTTCAACGAGGTGCTGGACGCGACCCCCGCGGAGGTCCGGCTCGGCATCCGCACGCTCGGCGCCAATTACCACGGCGACGACCGCAAGGAGGGCTGCAAGGACACCGCGCAGCTCTACCCGGTCGGCCCGCTGGACCGGACCGACGCGAAGACGGCCGTGGCCACCCTGGCGCCGACCGGCTGGACCCCGATCGGTCCCGCGCTGCTGAAGGCGGCGGACGACCTGAACGGCGGTACCGGTACCCGCCGCATCGTCCTGATCAGTGACGGTGAGGACACCTGCCGGCCGCTCGACCCGTGCGAGGTGGCCCGGGAGATAGCGGCCAAGGGCATCGGGCTGACCATCGACACCCTCGGCCTGGTGCCGGACGCCAAGACCCGCGCCCAGCTCAGCTGCATCGCGGACGCGACCGGCGGCACCTACACCGACGTCCGGCACAAGGAGGAACTCTCCGACCGCGTGGGCCAGTTGGTCGACCGGGCGGCCGATCCGGTGGTGACCCCGGTGGCCACCCACGGCGCCGACCGGTGCGAGAAGGCGCCGACGCTGAAGTCCGGGCTCTACACCGACCGTGCGGAGTTCGGGCGGCAGCGCTGGTACAGGGTGGACGTCGAGCCGGGCCGGGAGCTGCGCGCCTCGGTGAGCGTCGCGGACGACCGGGCCGTGGACCCCGACTACGGGGTGCTGCTGCGGGCGGTGACCCTGCACGGACGGGAGATCGTGCGCGGTGAGGCCGCGGGCACCGGCCGCACCGACGTGATCTCCACCGGTCTGCGGTACCCGAAGGCGGACAGCGACGACGACACGGCGACCCCGGAGACGGTGTGCCTCCAGGTCACCCAGTCGTTCTCGGCGGCCTCGGGGGTCAAGACGACCCCGGGTCTGCCGCTGGAGCTGACCGTCGACGTCGTCGACGGGCCGTCGGGCCACCACGACGTGGCCTCCTTCGGCCTCGGCCGTGGCTGGTGGCTGCTCGGCGCGCTGGTGCTGACCGGCTTCCTGGCCGGTCTGCTGTGGGGCTGGGTGTCGCGTTGGCGGGTCGCGGTGTGGAGGACGAACTGATGCGGATCACACGAGTGCTGGGCACCGCGCTGCTGGCGCTGGGGCTGGCCGCCGGACCGGCCGCCGCCGATTCCACGCCCTCCCCGAGCGCGTCCTCCGGTGACGCGGCGCCCACGCAGGCGGGCACCTCGTTCCGTACGGCGACGGAGATCGAGCAGGGGCAGCGGGCCACCGCCTCCGGTTCCACCGGCGACTACCTGTACTGGTCCTTCCCCGCGGACACCGGCCAGCGGCCCACCGTCAAGGCGACGGTGAAGCTCCGGGACTCCCACGGCCCGCAGACCTGGCAGCTCGACGTGTACGACGGGCTGCGGCGGCGTCAGTCCTGCCAGTACGGCGCCGCGACCCGCACCGCCGCGACGGGCTCCGGCCCGGTCGAGCTGGCCTGTGTGCTGCGCACGGTGCGCGGCTGGTCGGAGCCGTGGGCGAACGACCCGCTGCCGGGCACGTACTACGTCCGGCTCACGGTGGTGGACCTCGGCGCCTCCGATCTCGGCCAGCCGGTCGGCGCCGAGGTGCGCGTGGACTCCAAGGACGTCGGCGGCGCGGCGGCGGTCGACGGCTCGCTGGGCAAGCCGCTGGTTCCCGGGATCGCCGTCAAGTCGGCCGGACAGGGCGACGGTTCGAAGGCCGCGGTGCTCTCCAGCTTCGGTTCGGACGACGGCTGGTCCTCCGGCTGGTGGTCCGACCGCTGGGTGTGGACCGCGATCGGCGGTGTGCTGGCCGCGCTCGCCGGCATCGGCGGTCACGCGCTGACCCGCGGGTCGGGCCGGCCGTCCCGGGTGCCGCCGGGCGCCTGAGCCGTACGGCGCACACCGTGGGGTGAAGGCCCGCCGCTCCGGCGGGCCTTCACCTTTTCTCACGCCTCCCGCAGGGACTTGGCTTCTCACGTCTCCCGCAGGGCCTTGGCGAGGGCGCCGTCGCCGGTCACCGTCACCCGTCCGGCCCGTACCGCCGCCGGCAGCCGCAGTTCGCCCCGGGCGAGCGCCTCGCAGGTCGCGGTGTCCGTCACCAGCCGGGCATCCGCCTCGCCGGGCGCGGGACCGTCGCCGTAGACCGGCCCGTCCTCCGCGCCGACGTGGAGGTGGAAGTCGCCCTCGGGCAGGGCGACTTCGACGACGCCCGCGCCGTCCAGGGCACGCAGCAGCGGCAGGGCGAACCAGTGGGCTCGTACGGCGTCGGTGGGGCCGCGCTCGCCCAGCTCCCGCTCGCCCCAGCGGCCCAGCGCCTGGAGCACGGGCAGCAGTTCCCGTCCCCGTGCGGTGAGTTCGTACACGTACGCGGCGCCCGGCGGGGGCAGCCGCCGACGGGTGGTGAGGCCGTCGCGCTCCATGTCCTTCAGCCGGGAGGCGAGTACGTCCGTGCTCACGCCGGGCAGGTCCGCGTGCAGGTCCGTGTAGCGGCGGGGGCCGGCGAGCAGTTCCCGGACGATCAGCAGGGCCCAGCGGTCGCCGACGCGGTCGAGCGCGCGGGCCGCGGAGCAGTACTGGTCGTAGCTTCGGCGTGGTGGCATGCGACGCAGTCTAGACAAGTTGTTGGACTTTCCAAGCTCCCACTTGGTAAAACCAAGTAACACGAGTTCCCGGAGGGGCGCATGGAGTTCCGGCAGTCCAACAAGCTCAGCGCGGTGTGCTACGAGATCCGCGGCCCGGTGATCGAGCACGCCAACGCGCTGGAGGAGGCGGGGCACAGCGTGCTGCGCCTGAACACCGGCAATCCCGCGGCCTTCGGCTTCGAGGCGCCCGAGGAGATCCTCCAGGACATGATCCGGATGCTGCCGCAGGCGCACGGCTACACGGACTCCCGCGGCGTCCTCTCCGCCCGCCGCGCGGTCGCCCAGCGCTACCAGGCCCTGGGCCTGGAAGTCGACGTGGACGACGTCTACCTCGGCAACGGCGTCTCCGAGCTGGTCTCCATGGCCGTGCAGGCCCTGGTCGAGGACGGCGACGAGATCCTCATCCCCGCACCGGACTTCCCCCTCTGGACGGCCGTCACGACCCTGGCCGGCGGCACGGCGGTCCACTACCGGTGCGACGAACAGGCCGACTGGAACCCGGACCTGGCCGACATGGCGTCGAAGATCACCGACCGCACCAAGGCGGTGGTCCTCATCAACCCGAACAACCCGACCGGCGCGGTCTATCCGAAGGAGGTCGTGGAGGGCGTCCTCGACCTGGCCCGCCGGCACGGCCTGATGGTCTTCGCCGACGAGATCTACGACCAGATCCTGTACGACGACGCCGTCCACCACTCGGCCGCCGCCCTCGCCCCCGACCTGGTGGTGCTCACCTTCTGCGGCCTGTCCAAGACCTACCGGGTGGCCGGCTTCCGCTCGGGCTGGCTGGTCGTCACCGGTCCGAAGCAGCACGCCAGGGACTACCTGGAGGGCCTGACCATGCTGGCCTCCATGCGGCTGTGCGCCAACGCGCCCGCCCAGTACGCCATCCAGGCCGCGCTCGGCGGGCGCCAGTCCATCCGTGACCTCACCCGGCCCGGCGGCAGGCTGGACGAACAGCGGACCGTGGCCTGGGAGAAGCTCAACGAGATCCCGGGGGTGTCCTGCGTCAAGCCCAAGGGCGCGCTGTACGCCTTCCCGCGCCTCGACCCCAAGGTGCACAAGATCCACGACGACGAGAGGTTCGTCCTGGACCTGCTGCTGCGCGAGAAGATCCAGGTGGTCCAGGGCACCGGCTTCAACTGGCCCTCCCCCGACCACTTCCGCATCCTCACCCTGCCGCACGCCGACGACCTGGAGGCGGCGATCGGCCGGATCGGCAGGTTCCTCGGCGGGTACCGGCAGTGACCCCTCCGGGCCGTGTGGCCCGCTTCGCTCGTGTGTGCGAAGATCACCCGGCAACGACCGGGGCCCGCAGGGGGCGGGGCGGGCACGCCG
>NZ_WWJT01000119.1 GCF_009865385.1 Streptomyces sp. SID486
CCCGGAGGCCGAACGCGGCGTCGCACGGGTGCGGGCGGCCCGTCGCGGCGGCCCGCACCAGCGCGTCGGCGGCCCGGGCCAGCGCCGGGACCGCTCCCTCGGAACTCCCCGGCAGGACGGACACACCCGCCTCGCCACGCAGCTCCACATCGGCCCCGGCCGCCGCGGGGGGCGCCGTCAGGCTCAGGGTGAGCGTGCTCGACGCGCCGGTGGCATGGTCGAGCACCAGGTGGACGGTGTCCGCCGGGCCGTGCGCCGCCGCCACGACCTGCCGTACGTCGCCGAGGACCGGCAGCAGTACCGACAGGGCGTGCGGGCCGACGTCCCACAGCGCGCCCTTCTCCCGCCGCCACGGTGAGGCCGCGAAGGGGCTGTCGCCGGTGAACACCGCCCCCAGCCACTGCGCCCGCGCCGTGAACCAGCCCGACACCGCGGCCTGCTCCTCGATCCACGCCTCCGGTTCCTTCTGGAACCGCGCGGTGAAGAACACCACCGACGCCACCCCGGCCCGCTCCACCGCCTCCGTCACGGCCCGCCCCTCGGCGACCGTCAGCGCCAGCGGCTTGTCCAGCAGCAGATGGCGGCCCGCACCGGCGGCCCGCACCGCCAGGCCGGCCTGCACGTCCGGCGGCAGGGCCACCGCCACCGCGTCCACGTCGGCCAGCAGCGCGTCCACGTCGGCGTACGCGGCGACGTCGTACTGCTCCGCCAGCGCCGTGGCCGCCTCCGGCCTGCGCCCCCACACCCCCGCGAACTCCAGGCCGGTGTGCCCGGCGAGGGCGGGGGCGTAGGCCGCCCGCGCCCACGGGCCCGTCCCCAGCAGTCCGATGCGCATGCCGCTTTCCTTTCTCCCGGCCGATCCCCGTACCCTCACGATGCTGCGCTCCGGTCGCCCTCCGTACACCTGCGACCCGTGTCACCGCGCCCGGCGAGCCAGTCGGCGATGGCGGCGGCGATCGGCTGGCCGGTGTCCATCTCGACGAACCCGAACTGTCCGGACTGGTTGCACTCCAGGAACCACCAGATCCCGTCGGCGTCCTCCGCGAAGTCGAAGGCTCCGTAGGCCAGTTCGGCGTCCGCCATGTAGCGCAGCACGCTCTCGGCCACGCGTGGCGGCACCTCGGCCGGCAGCCAGGGGGAGACCGACGGGGCGAAGCGGACGTCCACGTCGTCCGGGTGGGCGTCCGGGGCGGCGGGCTTGCGCGCGGCCAGCAGCGTGCCGCCGACGACGGTGAGCCGGATGTCGGCCCGCTTGGCGATCCTCCGCTGCAGCAGCGTGGGCCCGTAGGCCACCGCGCTGAAGTCGGTGTCCGGTGCGACCCGGCTGGTCGGCACCGCCCGGGGCGGCTCCTGGGGATGCGCCCCGGAGACCGGTTTCACCACCAGATCCGGGAAGCGTTCCGCGAACTCCCGCGCCGCCTGCGGGAACGTCGTGATCAGGGTGGCCGGCACGGCGAGGCCGCTGTGCTGGGCCAGGTGCAGCTGCCAGGGCTTGTGCCGGGCGCGGCGGGCGGCGTCCGGGTGGTTCATCCAGCGGGCGTCGGTGCAGCGCAGCATGCCGTACAGCGCCTGCGAGGACTCCTCCGTCAGCCAGGCGGACGGCTGGGCGGCGCGGGCGGCCGGCTCTCCCGGCCTGCGCACCCAGACGGAGCGCAGGCCGTTCATGCTCACCAGGCGCCCCCCGACGGACAGGTGTCCCCGGCGGGCGCCGTGCACGTACTCGCCCGACAGGGCCACCCCGTTGGTGAGGTCGGCGGGGTCGAGCCGGACGACGGGCACGCCGGCCTCGCCGAGCCGGAGGACCACCATGTCCGCCGTCACGTCTTCCTGACTGGTCAGGATGAGCACGGTCATCTGTCGCAGCCCGCGGTTCAGTCGTCGAAGTGCGTCTTGGAACCGGCCGTGGAGGTCGTGGTCCCGAGTGCTCTCAGGGTCGCGTGGTCGGTGGCGGCGATCCGCCCGTCCGGGAGGACGTTCAACTGCAGTCCGGAGTCGTACGCGTACGGAGCGGTGACGTCCAACTGCACAGCGGGCCGCGCGTAGTTGAGCGTGAACGGTTGCATGGTCTCTCCCTGATTAGGCTTTCACGTCCTTATACGAGTCGAACGGGTGATTGGTTTCCTCACACTCCGTGACCGCGGCCCGGGGAGGCCGCCCGGGGCTCTCACCCCGCGAGCGTTCCCCGGGCCGCGGCCAGGGCCTGTTCGGCGTACCCGCGCCCGAACAGCACCACGTGCACCAGCAGCGGAAAGAGCTGGTGCAGCGCCACCCGGTCCCGCCAGCCGTCGGCCAGGGGCGCCGTCTGCCGGTAACCCGCTAATACCCGGTCCAGGTGGGAACAGCCGAACAGCCGGAGCATCGCCAGGTCGGTCTCGCGGTGTCCGCCGTGCGCGGCCGGGTCGATGAGCCGGACCTCGCCGTCGGCGCCCCACAGCACGTTGCCGTTCCAGAGGTCGCCGTGCAGCCGCGCGGGCGGCTCGGCCGGTCCGGCCAGCTCCGGCAGCCGTGCGCAGACCCGCTCGAACACGGTCGCCTCGGCGGGGCGCAGGACACCGCGGTCGACCGCGGCACGCACGTAGGGCAGGACGCGGTGCTCGGCGTACCAGTGCGGCCAGTCGCTGCCCGGCACGTTGCGCATGGGGGCGAGGCCGATGAAGGCGTCGCGCGGCCCGTCGGGCGGCGGCGACCCGAAGCAGGGCGCGCCGGCCGCGTGGAGCGCGGCCAGGGCGTGGCCGAAACGCAGTGCCGCCTCGGGGTCCGGAGGCCCGGTGTGCACCCGCTCGGTCACCATCCAGTGTGCGTCGTGTCCGAGCACCGCCGGTACCCGGACCGCGTCCGCCGCGGCCAGCCAGCGCAGTCCCGCCACCTCGGCGCGCACCGCCCCGTCGCCGCCGCCGCGTTTGACCATCACCGGTGTCCCGTCGTCGAGCAGTACTTCCGCGGGGGAGGCCGGCGACCGCCGGACCTCGGTGGCGGGGCGCCCGGTGAGCCGGTGCGCCACCCGTCCAGGATCCTCTTCTTGATAGGCCACAGCACCAGCGTACGGGTCGCAACAAGGCTCCCCCGTCGGGTGGTTCAACCGTTGATACGACTGATTCAAGCCAAACCCAGGCAGTTACTACCCGTGGTGATCCGGTACGACTAGCGTGAGGGCGCCGCATCGCCACACCGGGGGCACAGGGCCCCACCGGGACTAGCGCGCGGCGGAGGATTTCCCCCGTGACCACAGCATCCGTGCTGGTGGCCGACGTCTTCGAAGTCCAGCCGTACACCTCCCACTGCGAGGTCATCCTCGATGAGGGCGCCCACGCCGTGATCGGCGTGTCCCCGGGCAACAGCTACTTTTCCGCCCGGCGCCTGCACGACCTCGCCCACTGGGGACTGGACCACTTCGACCGGGTCGACTTCGTCTACACCGACCTGTACGTCGCCGAGATGTACGAAGCCTCCGGCTATCCGCCGGAGGAGGCCCGCCGCAAGGCGGTCAAGAATCTGCGCGGGGTGCGCGCCAAGGTCCGTGAGGCGGTGTCGGCGGCGGACCCGGACGGCACGCGGCTCGACTGGCATCCGATGTCGGAGTTCCGCACCAATCCCGCCTACCAGGAGATCCACCGGCACCTGAAGGCCCGACTGGTCTCCGACGGCGCCTTCCGGGGCGTGTGCGAGACCCTGGTGAATCGTTTCCTCTCCGCGCGCGGAGAGACCCCCGGCGAGCGGCAGCGCGCCGTGTGCCTGGAGTACGTGTGCGCCGAGGCCCCCCTGTTCCTGGACACCCCGGCGATCCTCGGCGTGCCCTCCTCGCTCAACTGCTACCACCAACTCCTGCCGATGGCCGAACTGCTGTACTCGCGCGGCGCCGGCCTGCGCGCCTCCCGCAACCAGGGCCACGCCATCGTCACCCCCGCCGCCCTCGAAGGAGCCGCGCCGTGACCACCGCGTCCGACACCCGCACCGACCACCCTCCCTTGCCCGGTTTCCCGTTCTCCTGGGACGGCACCCGGGTGCCCGCCGAGGTCGGGGCCCTGCGCTCCACCACCCCCGTGCGGCGTGTGCGGACCATCGCCGGCGACGAGGCATGGCTCGTGTCGTCGTACGAACTGTGCGCGCAGGTCCTGAAGGACGACCGGTTCTCCCTCAAGGACACCTCCGCGCCCGGCGTCCCCCGGCAGTACGCGCTCACGATCCCGCCCGAGGTCGTCAACAACATGGGCAACATCACCGGGGCGGGGCTGCGCCGCGCGGTGATGAAGGCGCTCAACCCCAAGGCGCCGGGCCTCATGGAGTGGCTGCGCGCGGAGGCGCACCGCCTGGTCGACCTGATCGTCGCCGACGGTCCGACGGCCGATCTGCGCGGGGCCTTCTGCGAGCCGTACTCGGCCGGGATGCACTGCCGCATCCTCGGCATCCCGCAGTCCGAGGCCCCGGCGTTCCTGCGCAGCCTGGACATCGCCTTCATGAACGCGCCGTGCCCGGTCACCGGCGCGCGGCTCAACTGGGACCGGGACATCGCCCGGATGGCGGCCCTGCTGGACGACCCGGCCACGCACGGCCTGATGGGCGAGCTGGCCGCGCTGCGCGACGACCCCGGCCACGCGCACCTCGACGACGAGATGCTGGCCACCGTCGGCGTCACCCTGTTCGGTGCCGGTGTCGTCTCCACCTCGGGCTTCCTCGTGATGGCCCTCGTCTACCTGCTCACCCACCCCATCGCCCGCGACCTGCTGCGGGACCGCCCGGAGCTGACCGGCCAGGGCGTGGAGGAACTGCTGCGGGTGAACCTCTCCATCGGTGACGCCCTGCCCCGCCTCGCCCTGGAGGACGTCCGGCTCGGCGACGTCGACATCCGTGCGGGCGAACTCGTCCTCGTCCTGGTGGAGGGCGCCAACCTCGACCCTGAGAAGTTCCCCGACCCGCACCGCTTCGACGTCCACCGCGACAACACCGCCGACCACCTCTCCTTCGGCGGCGGCGCGCACTACTGCCCCGCGACGGCGCTGGGGCGCGCGCACGCCCGCATCGCCCTGGAGGTCCTGCTCGACCGCCTGCCGGAGCTGGCTCTCGCCGTCCCGCCGGGGCAACTGGTGTGGCGCACCGGGTTCATGAAGCGGATCCCCGAGCGGCTGCCGGTGACCTGGTAGCCGAGGACCCGCGCCCGCCCCGCGTACGGCGCCCCGGCCCGGCACACGGGGCGGGGCCGCCGGACCGCGGGCCGCGCCGTGTCGCGAG
>NZ_WWJT01000120.1 GCF_009865385.1 Streptomyces sp. SID486
GGACGCGGGTCGCCGCCGGGCCGGCGACCGCGCCGTCCGGGCAGGGGGCGAGGCCCGGGCAGCGGCACCGGCAACCGCGCACACCCGTGCCGCTTCCGCCGCGTGCGCACGGCCCCCGGCACAACCTGAGGCAGGGCACACCGGACGCGTCGTCCTTTCCGCGCACGGCCTGGACGGCCTCGTACCGCCGGGCGTTGCAGGCGGCGCCGAGCGAGGCCTTCGGGCCGGGCGATCCCGCCGGACGCCCGGAACTGCGGCAGGCGCTGACGGAGTACCTGGCCCGGGCGCGTGGGGTGCGCACCGAGCCGGACCGGATCGTGATCTGCTCAGGTTTCGCGCACGCGTTGCGGCTTCTCTTCGACCGGGGCACACGGGAGGGACCGGCTGCGGGTGGGGTGCTGCGCGGTCCGCTCGGCGTGGAGGCGTACGGGCTGGGCTTCCACCGGGAGCTGTTCGCGGCGGCCGGGGTACGCACCGTACCGCTGCCGCTGGACGAGCACGGCGCGCGGGTGGACGCGCTCGGGCGTGAGCGAGCCGTGCTGCTGACGCCCGCGCACCAGTTCCCGACCGGCGGCCCGCTGCACCCGGAGCGCCGGGCGGCGGTGATCGACTGGGCGCGGACTCGGGGGGCGGTGGTGCTGGAGGACGACTACGACGGCGAGTTCCGGTACGACCGCCGTCCCGTCGGCGCGTTGCAGGGGCTCGATCCGGAGCGGGTGATCCACGTCGGTTCGGTCAGCAAGAGCCTGTCACCGGCGCTCCGGCTGGGCTGGATGGTGCTGCCGCAGCGGTACGTGGGGCCGGTGCTTGCGGCGAAAGGCGAGCGGGAGGCGTGGGCGAGCGTCCTGGACCAGCTCGCCCTCGCCGACTTCGTCACCTGCGGCGCGTACGACCGTCACGTGCGGCGTATGCGGCAGCAGTACCGGCGGCGCCGGGACCGGCTGGTCGCCGCGCTCGCGGCGCGGGCGCCGCACGTCGAGGTCACGGGAATCGCGGCGGGGCTGCACGCGGTGCTGCGGCTGCCGCCCGGCACGGAGCGATCGACCGTGAAGGCCGCCAGGTGGCAGGGCGTCGCTCTCGACGGCCTGGCCGCGTTCCGGCATCCGCAGGCTCCGACGACGGCCGGCGACGGACTGGTGGTCGGGTACGCGACCCCGTCCGAACACGCCTACGAGGCTGCTCTGGAGGCACTGTGCGAGGTACTGCCGCCGGAGTGAGGCCGGGGCCCGGGCCCCGGGGAGCCGTCCCGGTAACGGGCCCCCGATCTGCACGAGACCCCCGGTCCGCACGAGACCCCCGGTCCGCGCGAGGCCCCTGACCTCGACGAGGCCCTGCCCCGCACAGGGCTCCCGGCCCCCGGCTCCCCGCCCCCCGGGGTCCCTCGGGGCGGGTGCACGGCCTCGACGCCAGGCCGGCCAGATCACTCGACGTCTCAACACAATTCACTGAAAGCAATGCAGAAGGTGAGCAAGAGACAAAAATCGCCCAGGGCCGTGATGCCTGGCCTCGGTGCGTTCAGGACAGCAGGAAGTCGGCCTCCCCCGCCTTGGCGCCTTCGATGAAGGCGGTCATCTCGGCCATGGTGTAGATCAGCGCCGGCCCGTCCGGGTCGGTCGACTGGCGCACGGCGATCCGGCCGTCGGCCAGCTTCATCGCCTCCAGGCAGTTACCGCCGTTGCCGCCGCTCCACGGCTTGTGCCACCCCTCACTGCCCAACTCCCGTGCGGGCATGCCGTTGTAGACGCGTCCGCGCGGCCTGATGCGATCCATTCACAGCTCCTTGCGGAGATCCCGGAGGATCTCCTTCGTGCGTTGTGCCGTAGCGGCCTGCGCCGCCATGCGGTCCATGACCTCCAGGTGGGTCGCCACCTCGGTGCGCGCGTCCAGGTAGACCGCGCCGGTCAGGTACTCGCTGTAGACCATGTCCGGCAGTTCTGACATGGCAAATCGGAACAGCACGAAGGGCCCGTACGTGCCCGGGTGCGGCCCGTTGGCGAACGGGGCGACCTGGAGCGTCACATGGGCCAGCTTCGTGGCCTCGAGCAACTTGTCGATCTGGGCGCGCATCACCTCCGGGCCGCCGACCGGGCGGCGCAGGGCGGTCTCGTCCATCACCGCCCAGAAGCGCGGGGCGTCGGGGCGGGTGAGGAGTGCCTGGCGTTGCATGCGCAGCGCGACGTGTCGCTCGATGTCGTCCGGGCTCGTCTGCCCGACGGCGCCCGACTTCAGTACCGCGCGCGCGTAGTCCTCCGTCTGCAGCAGTCCGGGGACGAAGTGCGGCTCGTAGGAGCGGATGAGGCCGGCCGCGCCCTCCAGGCTGACGTACATCGAGAACCAGTTCGGCAGGATGTCGTGGAACCGCTGCCACCAGCCCGGTCTGTTGGCCTCCTCGGCCAGCTGCACGAAGAGAGCGGCCTCGTCGTCAGGGACGCCGTACGCCTTCAGCAGCAGTTGCAGGTAGGGGATTTTGAGGGAGACCTCGGCCATCTCCATGCGACGGACGGTGGCGGGGGCCACCCGGAGGACGCGGGCGGCCTCCTCGCGCTTCAGTCCGGCGCGTTCCCGCAGGTCCAGCAGGCGTCGACCGAGGACCACCTGGCCCACCGTCGGCGCGGACCGCGGTTCGCTCACGCTCCCACCTCCACCGAAGCCTCCACCGAAAGTTTCCTGACAGCCCTACGGCGCCATTCGAAGGTTCGTTCGAAGATCGGGGCGGATCTCCGAAGACTCCAATTGGCGCCGCGCGTGGTGCTGTTGCGAGCAGTGTGCCACGGCCCCTCACCGAGTCACACAGCACTCTGCAATTTTCAGAGTGACTCTTGCCAAGTGTCCGCGGCAGGGAGATAGTGGCAGGCGTGATTCCGTCCGCGCCTTTAGGAACAGACGCCGCCTCAGACCGATCCGGTCGCGGCGCCGATCGGGGTCCCACCGCGCGAGCCGGTTCGAGCGTGGGGGACGGAGCGAACCCGTACGGGGGCGCTGCCGAGCGCAGGTTCCGCTTCGAGCTGGCCGCACATCCGGGTTCCGTCGCCCGGGCGAGACACCTCGCGCACGCCCGGCTGTCCCGCTGGGCGATCTGCGCCGACACCTGTGACAGCGCGAGCCTGGTGATATCCGAGCTGGTCACCAACGCGATCGTGCACACGGCGAGCAGCCGTGTCGTGTGCGAGCTGCACGACCACGACGACACGGTGCGCATAGCCGTACGAGACGAGGGCTGTGCTCCTGGAGAACCCCACCCGTCACCGCAGCGACCCGACGAGGAGCACGGGAGGGGGTTGCTTCTCGTCGACGCGCTGTGCCGGGCCTGGGGGGTTCAGGAGCACGGCCCCGGCCTGCTGGTCTGGGCCGAACTGCCGCGCCGGACCGGTACCGACCAGGAGACCGCCGGACCCCGGGGCGACCTCGGCTGGGGCGCCCGCCCGAAGCCGGGCCGTCCGGACGACTCCGACGAGGACCAGTCGGCCGAGGCGAGCCGGCGGACGCCCGGACAGCGCCGCCGGGAGGAGCCGGGGCCGCGTCATCGGGGCGGGTCCGCGACGCACCACCGGCACGTCACCCATCCGGAGCAGCGTGCGCGCGAGGAGCGGACGTGACGGGCCCCGGCGAGGGCGGACAGCGGGGTGACACCGGTACCGGCCGGAAGCATGCCGTCGTCCCCGGCGCCTGGACGTGCCGGCCACCAGCCGTCGACTCGGCCCCCGGCGGCGGCCCGGAAGACGCCCTCTGCACCACCAGCGCGAGCACCAGCAGCGGCGCCGGCACGAGCACGAGCCACAGCACCAGCACCAGCACCAGCAGCGGTATCGGTATCGGTATCGGTATCGGTATCGGTATCGGTATCGG
>NZ_WWJT01000121.1 GCF_009865385.1 Streptomyces sp. SID486
ACCCCGCCGACCCCCGGCGCGCCCTCCGGCGCCCGCGTCACCGCGGCGAGCGGCGGCGACCTCCGCCTCGCCTGGAGCGCCGCGCCCGGCACCGTCCGCCACTTCACCCTCCACCGCCTCCTCCCCGACGGCACCCGCCGCTTCCTCGGCGCCACCTGCCAGCGCGCCTACCACCTCACCGGCCTGCGCCCCGAACAGGGGGAGAGCGCGGCACGGTTCGAACTGCGCGCCGTGGGGGAGCTCTACAACGCCTCGACGCCCGTGACCGTCACCCACCCCTGGTAATCACCCGGAACCCGCAGGGAGCACCCCGCATGCATGACGACCGCACGCTGGTGGAAGCCCGCCTCAGGCGCGTCCTCGACGAACGAATCCGCCCCGCCGTCTACCCCGAGTCCGTGCCGCTCCGGGTCGCGGTGTGGCACGCGCCCGGCGAACCCGTGCCGGTCGCGGAGGGGCTCGCCGCCGAGCCCGAGCCGATCGAGGTGGGCGCCCGGTGGGGTGCTCCCTGGGGGACCAGCTGGTTCCGGGTCACCGGGACCGTGCCCGAGGAGTGGGCCGGCAGGACCGTCGAGGCCCTGCTGGACCTGGGCTTCGACGAGAACATGCCCGGCTTCCAGTGCGAGGGACTGGTCTACCGGCCCGACGGCACCCCCGTGAAGGGCCTCAACCCGCGCAACCAGTGGGTGCGGATCGGCGCGCCCGTCGCGGGCGGCGAGGAGGTGCGTCTGCACATCGAGGCCGCCTCCAACCCCGTCATCCTGGACTACCACCCCTTCCGGCCCACCCCGCTCGGCGACAAGGACACCGCCGGACAGGAACCGCAGTACACGCTCGCCCGCATGGACCTCGCCGTCCTCGACGAGACCGTCGGGCAGCTCGTGCTGGACCTGGAGGTGCTCGGCGAGCTGATGGCCGAGCTGCCCCTCGACTCCCCGCGCCGCTCGGACATCCTGCGCGCGGTCGAGCGCGCCCTGGACGCCGTCGACCTGCAGAACGTGAACGGCACGGCGGACCGGGCCAGGGAGCGGCTGACCGGCGTGCTGTCGGCCCCCGCCGTGCCGTCCGCGCACCGGATCAGCGCCGTCGGGCACGCGCACATCGACTCGGCGTGGCTGTGGCCGCTGCGCGAGACGGTGCGCAAGGTGGCCCGGACCGCGGCCAACATGACCGCGCTCCTCGAGGACGAGCCGGACTTCGTGTTCGCCATGTCCCAGGCACAGCAGTGGGCCTGGGTCCGGGACCACCGGCCCGAGGTGTGGGCACGGGTGAAGAAGGCCGTCGCCGAGGGGAGGTTCGTGCCGGCCGGCGGGATGTGGGTGGAGTCGGACACCAACATGCCCGGCTCGGAGGCGATGGCCCGCCAGTTCGTCCACGGCAAACGGTTCTTCCTCGACGAGTTCGGCGTCGAGAACGAGGAGGTCTGGCTCCCGGACACCTTCGGCTTCGCCGCGGGCCTCCCGCAGATCATCAAGGCGGCCGGCTCCAGGTGGCTGCTGACACAGAAGATCTCCTGGTCCCGGACGAACACGTTCCCGCACCACACCTTCCACTGGGAGGGCATCGACGGCACCCGGATCTTCACGCACTTCCCGCCCGTGGACACCTACAACTGCTCGATGAAGGGCAGCGAGATCGCCCACGCGGTCCGCAACTTCAGGGACAAGGGCCGGGCCCGGCACTCCCTCGCCCCCACCGGCTGGGGCGACGGAGGCGGCGGCACGACGCGGGAGATGGTCGGCAAGGCGGCCCGGCTGCGCGACCTGGAGGGCTCCGCCACCGTCGGGTGGGAGACCCCGCGCGCGTTCTTCGAGAAGGCCGAGGCCGAGTACCCCGCACCACCGGTGTGGGTGGGCGAGCTGTACCTCGAACTGCACCGCGCCACCCTCACCAGCCAGGCGAGGACCAAGCAGGGCAACCGGCGCAGCGAACACCTGCTGCGCGAGGCCGAGCTGTGGGCGGCCACCGCGGCCGTGCGTACCGGACACCCCTACCCCTACGCAGAGCTGGACCGCATCTGGAAGACGGTCCTGCTGCACCAGTTCCACGACATCCTGCCCGGTTCGTCCATCGCCTGGGTGCACCGCGAGGCCCGGGCGACGTACGAGCGGCTGGCCGCCGAGCTGACCACGATCATCGAGGACGCGCAGCGCGCGCTGGCCGGCGCGGGCACCGTCCCGCTGGTCTTCAACGCCGCCCCGCACCCCCGCCGCGGTGTCCCGGCGGGCGGTGCCGCCACCCCCGCCGGGACTCCTCCGGCCGACGGCACCGCCCTCGCAGCCCGCGAGGACGGCGGCTTCACGCTGGACAACGGCCTGCTGCGCGTCACCGTCGACGCGCGGGGCCTGGTCGTCTCCGCCTACGACCCGGCCGCCGACCGTGAGACGGTCGCCCCCGGCGAGGCCGCGAACCTCCTCCAGCTCCACCAGGACTTCCCGAACATGTGGGACGCCTGGGATGTCGACTCCTTCTACCGCAACACCGTCACCGATCTCACCGACGCCGAGTCGGTGACGGCCGGCGAGGACGGGATCTCGGTACGGATCGAGCGCGCCTTCGGTGCCTCCCGGGTCACCCAGATCCTCTCGCTGGCACCGGGCGAGCGCCGTCTCGTCATCGACACCGAGGTCGACTGGCACGAGACGGAGAAGTTCCTGAAACTGGCCTTCCCGCTCGACCTGCACGCCGAACGGTACGCCTCCGAGACCCAGTTCGGGCATGTCCACCGTCCCACCCACACCAACACCTCGTGGGAGGCGGCGAAGTTCGAGGCGTGCAACCACCGGTTCGTGCAACTGGAGGAGCCCGGCTGGGGAGTCGCCGTCGTCAACGACTCGACGTACGGCCACGACGTGACCCGCACCGTCCGCGGCGCGGACGCCCCGGGTACGACCACCACCGTCCGGGTGTCGCTGCTGCGCGCCCCGCGGTTCCCCGACCCGGAGACGGACCAGGGCGTCCACCGCTTCCGGCACGCCCTGGTCCCCGGCGCTTCGGTCGCCGACGCGGTCCGTGAGGGCTGGCGGATCAACCTGCCGGAGCGCACCGCCACCGGTGCCCGCGAGGTCGCCCCGCTGGTCACGGTGGACGACGCCGCGGTGGTGGTGACGGCGGTGAAGCTCGCCGACGACGGCAGCGGTGACGTGGTCGTCCGCTTCCACGAGGCCCACGGCGGCCGCGCCCGGGCGACGCTGACGGCCGGCTTCCCGGTCGCCGGCGTCACGGTGACCGACCTGCTGGAGCGGCCGGCCGGTGACGGGGAGGTACCGCGTGAGGGTGAGCGGATCGCCGTACACCTCAGGCCGTTCGAGCTGATGACGCTCCGGCTCCGCAGGAACTGACCTCGCCGCCTCCACCCCGGCCGGCCGCGGGTCGGGCTCCCCTGGGCGCCCGACCCGCGGCCGGCCGCGTGCGCTCCCCGGTCGACGCGAGGACACCCCCGGCTTAGGCTGGTCGGGTGAAGGGGCGGTCGTACGGCCGCCCGACCAGGCCATTTCGCCGGCGGTTGCGTCCCGGCCACCGCAGGAACCGGCCGTGGCCCGGCCATCCCACGGGCCGGCCACGGGGCCCGCTCCCGTGACGGGTGATGCCTGCCGGCAGTCTCTGCCATCCTCTTCTCTGCGACCAGGGGGTCGCCATGAACAAGCCCACGTGGGTTCGCCATCAAGCCGTGGCCGTCATAGCGGCGGGACTGATGGGCGGAAGCGCGATGTTCGCGACCAGTGCCTCCGCGGCCGTCTCCGACATCAGCGGCGGCGATCAGCAAAGCATCGTCAACGAGACCAACTCCGTGCGCAAGGACGCCGGCGCACCTCCGTTGACGTGGGACGACAGCGTGGCCAAGGACGCACAGGCGTGGGCCGACAACCCGGATTCGCTGCAGGGTGGTTCGCTGAGGCACTCCCCGTCGTTCAACGGTGCCGAGAACATGTCGAGCGCGGGTCCGACCGCGGCCACCGGCCAGTGGGCCGCCGAGAAGAGCAAGTACGACGCGGACTCCGACAAGAGTTCCGACAGCCCGGGTTACCGGCAGTGGGGCCACTACTGGAACATGATCCAGGAGCGCTTCACCAAGATCGGCTGTGGCGCGCGCACCGGCGTGACGGTCTGCTGGTACAAGCCCTGACCCGTCCGGCACCGGCGGCCCTGCCCCAACAGGGCCGCTGTCGGCGCGCGTTGCGGGCGCACCTGCGGGGGAGCGGCCCGGCGTCGTCCGGGCCGTCGCGGCACGCTGCTACGGTCTCCGGACCGCCCCGGCCAGCCGCGTCGGCGGCAGGTACTCCCGCACGTACGTCCGCTCCCAGCACGCGCCCGTCTCCCGCAACTCCCGCCAGCTCGTGTACCGGTAGCGGAACAGCCGGGCCCGGACGTAGCGCGGCGGGGTGTCCGGGGGGAAGGGGGAGCGGCGGAGCAGCCTGAGGGTGTCCCGGTCGTTCTCCAGCAGGCGTTCCACCAGGGCGCCGAACCATTCACCGGCGTAGCCGGGCGACAGCGCCGCGAACCACATCAGCCAGTCCAGGCGCAGGTGGTAGGGGGCGAACTGACGCGGCCAGCGCCGGGGATCGCCGGGCTTACCGCGGAACGCGTACTCCCGCCAGTCCGATTCCTCGCGGGGGGCGTCGTCCAGCGTGCCCTCCACGACCACCTCGTAACGCACCCGGCTGACGCTGCCGAACGCGCCGTAGGTGTTCACCAGGTGCAGCGGGTCGAAGGAGCGGTTCATCACCTGACGGCGGGAGATCATGTTGACCACCGGGTGGTGGCTGAGGAGGACCAGCAGCGCGGCGACCGCGAGCACCAGCACCTCGTACCACAGCGGAGCCGGCCGGACCGGCGGCGCCGTCGTCGGCAGCCGGAGCGCGGACAGGGCCAGGACGACGGTGATCCAGTTCAGCCAGGAGAAGTTGCCGGAGAGCACCAGCCACAGCTGGGTGACGATCATCAGGGCGGCCGCGGCCGAGGCGATCGGCTGCGGGGTGAACAGCAGGAACGGCACGACCAGCTGGGTGACGTGGTTGGCGGCCACCTCCACCCGGTGCAGCGGCTTGGGCAGGTGGTGGAAGAACCAGCTCAGCGGGCCCGGCATCGGCTGTGTCTCGTGGTGGTAGTCCAGGCACGTCAGCTTCCGCCAGCAGGCGTCGCCCCGCAGCTTGATCAGCCCGGCCCCGAACTCCACCCGGAACAGGATCCAGCGCAGCAGGAACAGGACGACCACCGGCGGCGCCACCTCGTCGTTGCCGAGGAACGCGGCCAGGAACCCGGTCTCCAGCAGCAACGACTCCCAGCCGAACGCGTACCACGTCTGGCCCACGTTGACGATCGACAGGTACAGGGCCCACGGCACCAGCCACAGCGGGATCGCGGCCCACAGCGGCAGCGTGTCGGCCGCCCCGGCCAGCAGGGCCGCCGACACCGCACAGCCCGTCCAGGCGCAGGTGGCGAAGAAGCGGTCGGAGTAGTGCAGTTGGAACAGGCTCGGGGCGCGCCGGAACGGCACGCGCGCCGTGAAACGGGGGATCGGCAGCATCCCGCGGTCACCCAGCAGGGCCCGGAACTGCAGGGCCGCCGTCAGGAAGGCGACCAGGTACACGGCGGCCAGGGCCCGCTGGAAGACCAGCCGGCTCAGCCAGTCGGCGGGTGCGGTGAACCAGTCCACGGCTGTGCACGCCCTCCTGTGCGGCTACCCCGGCGTCGCGCGGGAGCACCCGGCGCCGGCCGCTCCCGAGCACCGGCGCCGCTCCCGGCGCGGCGTTCCCCGAGTTGCCAGCCAATCCTGAGCGATGCCAACAATAGGGCGTAATCACCCAAAGTGATGTGGAGTGTGCGGTGCGGATACCCACCGGAACCATCGTCGCGGTCTGCGTCCTGCCGGCGGTGCTGCTCGTCGCCGGCTGCGCGGGCTCCGGCGTCAAGCAGACCCGGCTGGGCGAGTTGGTCTACCTCCAGGCCACCACGGACCGGGGGCCCGGGCCCTTCACCGCCTCCACGGCCGCCGTCGTCCCCGGCTCGACGCCCTCCCGCGGCACCGCCGTCGTCCCCGGCTCGACGCCGCCCCGCGGCACCGCCGCCGTCTCGGCCGCCGAACTCGCCGCGCCGCTGCGCGCCACCCGCACCCTGTCCGGCGCGACCCCCGGCCTGTACCGCGGCACCCCGCGCGTCGCCGCCTGTGACACCGAGCGGCACATCGGCTACCTCGCGGCGGACCCGGCGAAGGCCGACGCGTTCGCCCGTGTCGCCGGCGTCACCCGGCCGGGTCTCCCCGCCTACCTGCGCGCTCTGACCCCGGTCGTCCTCGGCACCGACACCCGGGTCACCAGCCACTCCTACCGCAGCCGCCGGGCGGACGGCTACCAGGCCGTGCTCCAGGCCGGTACCGCCGTGCTCGTCGACGACCGGGGTGTGCCCAGGGTGCGCTGCGCCTGCGGCAACCCGCTCGGACCGCCCGCGCCGACCCGTGGCGGGGCCGGTGCCCGCGGCACCCCCTGGGCCGGCTACCGCCCGAACAAGGTCGTCGTGGTGGCCCCGGCGCCGCACGCCGTCGCCAGCCTCACCCTCGTCGACGAGGGGAGGCGTACCTGGACCGAGCGCCGGGTCGGCCAGGACGTCCGCCGGGACCGGGTCGTCTCCCCGCCCGCCCCGGCCCGCACCAGCCCGCCCCCGTCGTCCCCGGCCGGTTCCAGCCCGCCTCTGTCGTCC
>NZ_WWJT01000122.1 GCF_009865385.1 Streptomyces sp. SID486
GCGGCCGCACGGCGCCGGGGGTGCCCGGCACCGGCCCGGCGCACGCGAACACCTCGGCGTCCGCACCCGCGAGCCGCCGGACCAGCGCCGGGTCGGCGCACGCCCAGGCCACGCGGTGCCCGTACGCGGCCAGGCGGGCGGCGACGCCGACGGCGGGGTTGATGTGCCCGGTCAGCGGCGGGACGACGAAGAGGAATCCGCTCACCGGACGCCCGCCCCCGCGTGCACCTGGTCCAGGATGTGCCCGCCGACCGCGCCGGGCGCCTCGACCAGGACCGAGTGCTCGTGTCCCGGCAGGACGACCGCCCGGTAGTCGGGCAGCAGCCGCCGGTGCGCCGGCACCAGGGCGACCATGTCCGAGTCCCCGCCGTACACGCCGAGGACGGGGCAGCGTACGGCTCTGATCCGGTCCTCGGTGAGCACCCGGCTGGCGGGGATGTCGGTGCCGAGGGTGGTCTCGCGGACGAGCCGGGCCGCGCCCTTGGCCAGCCGTGCGGTGTTGTGGCCGCGGTGGGCGGCGACCCAGGCGAGCGCGTCCGCCTCGTTGTCCGCGAGTTCGGTGACCACCCGGCGCAGGATGCGGCCGAGTTTCGCGGCCCAGGCGGCCGTCGCGGGTTCCGACTCGATCAGGGTCAGGCCGGCCACCCGGCCGGGGTGGCGGGCCGCGTAGCCGAAGGCGATGGTGCCGCCGTAGGAGTTGCCGACGAGGTGGACGGCCCCGGTGACGCCGAGCCGGTCGAGGAGTGCCGCCAGGTCGTCGATGTTGTGGTCCAGGGTGTAGCCGTACGCCGGGCGTTCGCTGCGGCCGTGACCGCGCAGGTCGTACATGACGACGTCGAGTCCGGCCGCCGCGAGCGCGGGCGCGACGGTGAAGTAGTAGCTGGCCAGGCTGTCGGTGAGCAGCCCGTGCACCAGGACGACGGTGGAGTGCGGGTCGCGGCCGTCCGTGGGGCCGGTCCGCTGGACGTGCAGCCGGATGCCGCCGGCGTCGACCATCGCCATGGGTCAGCCCGCCTCGGTGGTCTTCAGGCTCCACACCACGTACTCCACGAGCCGGCCGACGGTGAGTTCGATGATCTCGTCGAACTCCATGCCCGCCAGGAACTCGGCGAGGTTGACCCGCCGTCCGTAGCGCTCCTCCAGCAGCCCGGCCAGGGTGACGAGGTCGATGCTCTCCAGTTCGAGGTCGCGGTTGAAGCCGGTGGACATGCCGATCACGACGTCGTCGTCGCCGTACTCCGCCAGCACGGTGCGGAGCATGCCGGCGATGTCGGCGAGCACGGTGTCGGCGGTGGGCTGCGCCGGGGCCGGGTGGGTGGGGTTCATCGGGCGTACTCCTCGGCTGCTGGGTCGGGGTGTCCGTCGTCGGCTCCGGGGCCGGTCGTCCAGGCCACCACGTAGTCGCGGGCGGGCAGGGCGGGCGGGTTGGTCACGGCGGCCAGGTGCACGGTGCGGGCGCGTTCCAGGCGGCCGGAGACCAGCAGCCGGGTGCCGTCCGGGGCGGCCTCCAGCACCGTGAAGTCCCGGGGCCGGCCGCCGAACCCGACGCCCTCGGCCTTGGCGACCGCCTCCTTCGCGGCCCAGAAGCGGGTGAACCACACGGCTTCCGGTGCACCGCCGTCCGCGCACAGGTCGCGCAGGAGCCGCAGTTCCGCCGGGCCGAGCGCGGTGGCGAGGGTCGCCGGGTCGCGGTCGGTGATCTCCTCGATGTCGATGCCGGGGCCGGAGCCGGGTCCCGGGCGGTGCGGCCGTACGATCGCCACGCCCGCCTCGGCCCGGTGGGCGAGCGAGACGTCCAGCGGCGGCAGGACGCGGCCGTGCACGCCGGTGACACCGGGGCGCCCGAGTTCGTCGTTGCCCACGCTGATCTCCGCCGGGAAGACGGGACCTTCGCCGTGCCGCCAGAGCCGGTGCCGTACGGCGTCCTTCACCGCGATCCGGCCGAGCAGCCACTGCCGGCGCCCGCGCGGCGGGCGCTGCGCGTAGGCGGCACGCTCGGCGCTGCCCAGCGAGTTGCGCATGATCAGCTCGCGGGAGGCCAGGTCGGGCCACCGCTCGTACACCAGCGCCCAGCCGCCGGGCATGGCCGTACCGAGGGTGTGGCGGTCGGGGAAGCGTTCGACAGGGCGGGTGGTGGGGTCGTTGTCGAAGCGGCGGTCCTGCCAGCCGGTCAGCCGCGCCCACACCCGGCCGCCGGCGGTCAGCTCCGCGTCCGCCTCCAGCACGGTGTCCGTGAGGGTGGTGATCCGCAGCAGGCAGTGCACCTCGGTGCCCGGGGCCGGGTGCGGGCCGTGGAACCGTGCGTGTGCCAGCTGCACCGGGAAGACGACGGTCCGCTCGGTGCGGGTCGCCATGATCCAGTAACCCAGCAGCTGGCCGACGTTGTCGAGCAGGGCGCCGGGTGCCGCGGGAGTGGTGATCACCCCACGGACGTGCCGTTCACCGATCGCGGTCAGCTCCGTCAGGCCCTGGAACCGGGGGCCGTGGAACATCCAGCGGTCCCGGTACAGCTGCGCCGCCGTGTGGTCGGGCACCCGCTCCGGACCGTCCGGCAGGGGCAGGCGGGCCGGCGGCGCCGGGTGGTCCGGGGCGAGTTCGACGACGGCGCGGGCCGCGGGACCGAAGGTGACGGCGACGCGGGCGGGGGTGGCGATGGGGCGGCTGGGGGGC
>NZ_WWJT01000123.1 GCF_009865385.1 Streptomyces sp. SID486
ACCGGGGTCCGGGCGGGGGCGGCCGCCCGCCGGGGGCCCGGCCGCTCAGCCGAGCGTGCCGGACGAGCCGCCGGACCGGTGGGCGGGGGAGTCCAGGGCCGCCGACAGGGCCTCCAGGAAGCGGTTCGCCGTACCCCGGTCCCGTACCGCGATCCGCATCCAGTCAGCCCCGAGCCCCGGGAACGTGTCCCCCCGCCGCACCGCGTAGCCGAGCTCCCGCAGCCGTCGTCGTACACCGCTCGCGTCCGCCATCCCGACCAGGACGAACGGCCCCTCCGCGGGCTGCACCACCCGGACCCCGCGCGAGGCGAAGGCCGCCAGGCCCGACACCAGGTGCGCCCGGTCCGCGGCGACGCGGTACGCCGCGTGCCCCGCCTCGGCCAGTGCCCGCGGCGCCACACAAGCCCGGGCCGCGGCCAGCGCCGGTGTCGACACCGGCCACAGCGGCTGCGCCCGCTCCAGTTCGGCGATCACCTCGGGCTCGGCCAGCACGTACCCGATGCGCAGGCCGGCCAGCCCCCAGGTCTTGGTGAGGCTGCGCAGCACGACCAGCCCCGGCACGTCCGTCCGGCCGGCCAGCGCCTCCCGCTCACCCGGCACCGCGTCCATGAACGCCTCGTCCACCACCAACGTCCGTCCCGGACGGGCCAGCCGGACGATCGACTCCGCCGGATGCAGCACCGACGTCGGATTGGTGGGGTTGCCGATCACCACCAGGTCGGCTGCCTCCGGGACGGCCGCCGGATCCAGCCGGAACCCGTCCTCCTCCCGCAGCAGCACCCGTTCCACGGTGTGCCCGGCATCCCGCAGCGCGGCCTCCGGCTCGGTGAACTGCGGGTGCACCACGACCGGGCGGCCGACCTTCAGCGCACGCGCGAGCAGGACGAACGCCTCCGCGGCCCCCGCCGTCAGCAGCACCCGCCGCTCCGGCAGCCCGTGCCGTGCCGCCACCGCCGCCCGCGCGGCCCGCCCGTCCGGGTAGGCGGCCAGGGACGACAGGGAACCGGCGATCTCCTCCCGCAGCCACGACGGGGGCGTGTCCGCGCGGACGTTGACGGCGAGGTCGGTCAACGCCGCGCCGTCGTCCCGCACTTCGGCGTCCCCGTGATGCCGCAGATCGTGCCCGGACCCGCCGGTGTCCTCAGTGCGCATGGCCGTGCGAGTGCCCCTCGTGATGGTGATGCCCGTCGTGGTGGTCGTGATGGTGGCCGCCGGGCTGCCCCGCCGTGGTGGCCGACGTGTCCGGGCTGCCGTACGGCGGCTCCGGCAGGCCCCGGACCCCTGCCGTCACCCGGTCGTCCGCGGCGGCACCGGCCCGCCCCGGCCCCGGCCCCGGACGACGTACCACCGCACAGGTGGCCCGCGCCGACTTCCGCTTGGGGACGAGGAGGTCGCCGCCGCCCAGCAGCGCGGCCGCCTCGGCGACCGAAGCTGTGCCGACGGCCGCGAGCGGCGCCGCTGACGGGTTCGGCACCGCCACGGCCGCCAGCTCCTCGGCGGAGTACGTCACCAGCGGCACCCCGAGCCGCTCGGCGGCGGCCACGATCCCCGGCTCCTCAGCCCTGGCGTCCACGGTGGCCAGCTCGGCGACCGACCCCACCGGGACACCGGCCTCCCGGAGTGCCGCCTCGACCAGCTCCACGACCTCCCCGGCCCGCACCCCCTTCGCCGCGCCGACCCCGACCACCACCGCCGGCCGGCCCGCCGGGTCGCCACCGGCGCGGTGCGGGCGCGGGCCGGCC
>NZ_WWJT01000014.1 GCF_009865385.1 Streptomyces sp. SID486
CCGGTGCCGGTGCCGGTGCCGGTGCCGGTGCGGGCGCCGACGGCGACACCTCGTCCGGCCACCGCGCCGAGACGGTCGGCGACGACGCTCACGACAACCACGTCCGGCCCATCGGCAGTCCCAAGGTCCGCATCCTGCTCGCCGCGTTGCTGCTGGAGCCCGGCCGGGTGGTCTCGGTCGACTCGTTGAAGGACGCGCTGTGGGGCGGCGCGCCGCCCGTCTCCGCACAGGCTTCCCTGCACAACCACGTCACCCGGCTGCGCCGGCTCCTGGACGACTCCGATCGGCTCAGGGCCGTACCACCGGGATACGTGCTGCGGGTCGACCACGGCGAGCTGGACGTGCACGTCTTCGACGCCCGGGTCGCCGAGGCGCGGGCCGCCCACGCCCTGCGCGACTGGCCGGGTGTCGTGCGGGCCTGTGCCGCCGCGCTGGCGCTGTGGCGTGGCACCCCGTTCAGCGGACTCCCTGCCGACGTCGGCGGCTACGCCCTCGTGCAACGCCTCGAGCAGGCCCGGCTGTTTCTGCTGGAGTGGCGCTACGACGCCGAACTGTCCCTCGGCGGCGCCCGCGTGGCGGCTCTCGTCCCCGAACTGACTGCCCTGATCGCCGAGCACCCGCTGCGCGAGGCGTACCACCGTCAGCTGATGCTTGCCCTCCACCGCACCGGGCGCCAGGCGGAGGCCCTCGCCGTCCACCGTGACCTGCGGACCCGCCTGGTGGAGGAACTCGGCATCGAACCCGGCGCGGCGGTCCGTGAGGCGCACGTCGAGATACTGCGGTCGAGCGACGAGGCACAGCCGCGGCGGGAGCCCGTCGGCGACCGGCGGTGGCCGCAGGAGTCCGTCGATGACCGGCAGTGGGGGCGGGAGACCGTCGGCGACCGGCGGTGGCGGCGGGAGGTCCGGGGGGATCAGTCGTGGCGGCGGGAGGTCCAGGGGGACCGGTCGTGGCAGCAGGAGGACCAAGGGGACCGGTCGTGGCAGCGGGAGGCGGCCGGTGAGCGGCGCGCGGTCCGCCAGGACGGACGGCCGGAGGCGGACGGTGAGTTGACCGCCGACACGGCCGGGAAGGCCACGGCTTCGACTTCAGCGGACCGGGCAGCATCAGCGGACCGGGCCACTTCAGCGGACCGGGCAGCCTCGGCGGATCCGGCGACTTCAGCGGATCGGGCAGCCTCAGCGGATCCGGCAACCTCGCCGGAACCGTCGACTTCAGCGGGCCAGGGAGGCTCTAAGGTCTCCTCGCCCTGCGAGCCCTCGGTGAGCCCGGCGTCCAACGGCGCCCCGGACACTCCGGGCACTCCGGGCACCCCGGACAGGCTGGGCACCCCCGGCTCCCCGGACGCCGCTGACGCCTCTGGCACCCCGCAGACGGGTGCCGTTCCGGTCGCGCGGCAGACCCCGCGCCCGGCGCAACTGCCGGCACCCCCAGCCCACTTCACCGGCCGGGACGACGTGTGCCGTGAGCTGGGCCGGGCGCTGGCCGAGCCGTCCGCGCCGGCCCCCGCCGTCGTGGTGATCAGCGGCATGGCCGGCGTCGGCAAGAGTGCCCTGGCCCTGCACGTCGCCCACGAGCTGCGGGAAGGCTTCACCGACGGTCAGCTCTACGTCAACCTGCACGGTGCCACCCCGGGCATGACCCCGCTCACCCCCGCACAGGCACTCGCCGCGCTGCTGCGCGACCTCGGCGTCGACCCCCGGAACGTTCCCGAACACCCCGACGCCTCCTCGGCGTTGCTCCGCTCCCTGCTCGCCCCCGCCCGGATCCTGCTGGTACTGGACGACGCCGCCAACGCGGCCCAGGTACGGCCCCTCCTGCCGGCCGGGCCCGGCTGCGCGGTGATCGTCACCAGCCGCTCACCGCTCACCACGCTCGACGGCGCCCGCCGCTTCCCGCTCTCGCCACTCACCGGCGAGGACAGCGCGGCCCTGCTCCGCGCGGTGAGCGGGCGCCCGGGCCTGGACGCCACCCACGCCTTGGTCGAGCTGACCGGCCGGCTCCCGCTGGCGCTGCGCGTGGTCGCCGCCCGGCTCGCCGCCCGCCGGGCGCTCACCCCGGACGTCCTGGCCGGACAACTCGCCGACACTGATGGGCGGTTGCGTCACCTGGAGTACGACGACCTCAGCGTGCGCCGCTCCCTGGCCGTGGCCCACGACGCGCTCGCTGCCGCCGAACGCGAGGCCGACCGGGACGCGGCCCGCGCGCTGCGCCGCATCGGCGCGCTGGACCTGCCCACCTACGGCGCCCCGCTGATCGCCCGCCTCACCGGCACCGACGAGCGCCGCGCCGAGGCCGCGCTGGACCGCCTGGTCGACGTGGCCCTGCTGGAGGAGACGGCGTACGGCCGCTACGCGCCCCACGACCTGGTCCGCCACTTCGCCCGCGAGCTGGCGGAGGCCGCCGAACCACGACCCGCCGCCCCATCACCACCCGCCGCACCACAGCCAGTAGTCGCCCCGCCGCCCCCCGCGGCCGCCACCCCGAGCGGCGCAGAGGCCACCGGCACCACCCCCACCACCGCTGCGACCTCCACG
>NZ_WWJT01000124.1 GCF_009865385.1 Streptomyces sp. SID486
CCAGGCGGCCGGGGCCGCGTACGGCGGCTCCGCAGCGCCCGGCCCAGCGCGCTTGCCGGCCAGGGGCCGGGGCCGCGTACGGCGGCTCCGCCGACCGCGCGCAGGTCACCGAGGACGGCGGGGAGGGTGCTGCGGTCGGGCTCGGCTCTCGCCTGAGGCCGTGAGTTCGGCGGAACCGCACGCGAGGGCGAGCAGCTTCCGCCAGTCGACGGGCGGCGCTGGTGGCGGTGCGCCGGGGCGGTCGCGCGGCAGCAGCACCCGCAGCGCGCCGGGCCGTACCGAGCAGGTGACCGGCGTGCGAAGCCACAGCGCTTCCCCGTCCACCGCGACCGGGATCCCCGCCTCCCCGTCCACCGGGCCAGGCGGTCCCCCGGCCGTCACCTCGACCCAGCGCGCGGTCGTCACGCTGAGCCCCTGCGCCTGCGATCCCCGTACAGCCAGTTCAGCCGCCTGCGCCGCGTTCTCCACCCGGATCCCGATCACGCCCAGCTCACCGCTGTCGAGCGCGGGCCGGCGCCCGCCGCCGCTCAGCTCGTCGGGAGAGACGTACGGGTTGTTGCTGATCAACAGCGCCTGCTGGTCCGCGAGCCGGGTGCCGTCCACCCGGGCGTCGAGCCGTCGCGCGCCCTCTCGGGCCAGCAGGTCCGGCATCAGCTTCAGAGCGGTGCCCGTCTTGTCGTCGCGATATTCGGGGCTCTGCACGATGTCCGCGTACACGCCGAAAGACACCGTGTTGACGAAGGGACGGCCGGAGACGTCGCCGAGGTCGACCAGGATCTCCTCGCCGTCGGTCAGGGCGTCGAGGCAGCGGGCCGGGTCGGCGCGGTCGAGACCGAGGTCCATGGCGAAATGGTTGCGGGTGCCTGCGGAGATCACCAGGAACGGCAGTCCGTGTTCGGCGGCGACGGCCGCGACCAGCGCCTGAGTGCCGTCGCCGCCGGCGACACCGAGCAGGTCGGCACCGTCTTCCACGGCCTCTCGGGCCAGTTCGCCCACGTCGACCGGGTCCGAAGGGTCGAGCAGGATCACTCGCGCGCCCAGTCGCTCCGCCCGCTGCACGAGGCCGAAGCGGCCGACCTTGCCGCCCCCCGACTTCGGGTTCATGATCAGCACCGCCCGCTTCGGGCGACGTGCGCGGGTGGGTCGCTGCGACCGCGGCGGCCGCGCTCGGTGCAGCGCCGCGCGGCCGCAGGTCACCGCCGCCGCCCAGCACAGGCTGGAGATCAACGCGATCAGCCACAGACCGCTGCGCGCGAAGAACACCAGTACGCCGACCGGCGCCGCGACGGCCACGCAGGCGCCGAGCAGCCGCACCGGACCGCGCCGGGCCACGAACCACCAGAGGCCGGCGGCGCAGGCCACCAGCCCGAGGATCCCGGCCCCGGCCACGAGCAGCCCGCCCCCGCCCAGCGCGAACAGCAGCACCGCCACGGCGGCGATCGCCGCCAGCACGGCGCACCGGGCGAGCAGCCGGGCGGCCGGCCCGGCCCGCGACCGCGCCCTTCGTGTCGTGTCGATGGCCTTCTCCTGAAGAGGTGCCGGTCCGTCCCCGTCTCACCAGCCTGGCGCAGCGCCCCTGGCCGAGCGCGCCCCGGACGCCTGTACGGGTGAGCCGGTCACTCGAGCGCGCCGATTCCCGGCGCGAAGGTGATGAGCAGCGGCAGCAGAGGGGCCAGTGCCGCCGCGGTGGCGATGAGCGTGCGTTCTCGCGGCCTGAACGGTGGCGGG
>NZ_WWJT01000125.1 GCF_009865385.1 Streptomyces sp. SID486
GCCGGGACGCCACCCGGCCGCGTGACGCACGGCCGGGACACCGTTCGACCGCGTGGCGCACGCCCGACCTGCTGTCCGGCCGCGTGGCGCACCGCCGGGACGCCACCCGGCCGCGTGACGCACGGCCGGGACACCGTTCGACCGCGTGGCGCACGCCCGACCTGCTGTCCGGCCGCGTGGCGCACCGCCGGGACGCCACCCGGCCGCGTGACGCACGGCCGGGACACCGTTCGACCGCGTGACGCACGCCCGACCTGCTGTCCGGCCGCGTGGCGCACGGCCAGGACACCGTCCGGCCGCGTGGCGCTCGGCCGGGCGCGGTCAGCGCAGGGACGACCAGAGCCGGCCGGCCGCCGGTTCCTCGGGGATCACCCGGTCGGGGTCGGAGGGCGCCGTGACCACCGGCATGGTCACCGTCCTGACCCGGTCGGCGGTCAGTCCCCGCAGGCTCCGCCCGAGGCTCGTCAGCTCGCCCAGGGAATCCAGGCCGGTGTCGGTGGTGAGGCCGGAGGTGACGGCGTCGGCGACCTCGTAGAGCCTGGCCGGGTCGGTGAGCAGGCCCGCGCCGGACAGCTGCTCCACCAGGTCCTTCACCAGCGCCTGCTGAAGCCCTATGCGGCCCAGGTCGCTGCCGTCGCCTATGCCGTGCCGGGTGCGGGCGAGGGCCAGGGCCTGCCTGCCGTCGAGGTGGTGGGTGCCGGCCTTCAGGTGCAGATGGCTCTTGTCGTCATCGATGTCCTGGCCGGTGGTGACGTCGAGCCCGCCGAGCGCGTCGACCAGCCGGGCGAAGCCGGAGAAGTCGACCTCCAGGTAGTGGTCCATGCGGACCCCGGTGAGCGACTCGACGGTCTTCACCGCGCACACCGGACCGCCCACCGCGTAGGCGCTGTTGAACATGGCGCCGTGCGCCACCGCCGTGGTGCCGCCGGAGGCGAGCGGGCAGGACGGGCGGGTGACCAGCGTGTCGCGCGGGATGCTGACGACGGTGGCCTTCGTCCGGCCCGCGTCGATGTGCACGACCATCGCGGTGTCGGACCGGGCCCCGGAGCCGTCGCCGCCGCCCAGCTCCCGGTCGGCCGCGCCCTCGCGCGAGTCCGACCCGAGGACCAGCAGGTTCAGCGAGCCGGTGGGCAGGGGTGAGGCGTCGGCCGGGCCGGTCGCGGCGGGGGTGACCACCGCCCGGGCGGGCCGGTCGTCGCCGAGCGCGCCGTTGATGTCGACGCTCTCGATGTTGCCGTTCAGGTGCCGGTACGCCCAGCCGGCCGCCGCCGCGCCCAGCACCAGGGTGGCCGCCAGGGTGAGGCCGGCGATCCGCAGCGCCCTCGGCCGCCGGGCCGCCACGCCGCCCGTCCCGCTCCGCTCCCGTTGCTCATCGTGTCGGGTCACGACAAGAACGTAAGTCCGAATTATGAAGGGGCTGTTAGCGCGTGCGGCGGGAGCCGGATTTCTTCGGGAATTCTCACCCCACCGCGCCCAGGAGACCGCGCGCCGCCGTACCCCGGCGTTCCCGCGCCACCGCGTCCCGCGTCCCCCGAGAAGGCCGCGTGGCCTACGACGAGAACACCCCGCCCCCGGATGACCGGAGACGGGGTGTCGAGCGGAGCGCCGGGCAGGCCTTGCACCTGCATCTCCCCGCAGGAAGCGGGACGTCTTTCCTTGGACCACCAACGCACTGCGTCCGGGCCGGTGTTCCGGCCGTTCGCTGTGTGATGATCATAGCGCAGTCGGGCCGGAACCCTCAACCTCAGGCGTCCGGCACCTGCTCGAAGCGCCACCGGTGCACCGCGCGGGTCACCAGGTCACCGCCCGGCTCGGGCAGTTCGGGCAGCTCGGCGTCGTACGGCGCGTCCCACCACGTGACGACCAGCACCCGGTCCCGGGGCGCGCGGAAGGTCTCGCGGCGCAGCGGCTCGGCACCGAGCCGCTGCTCCCGCGCCCAGGCGAGCAGCTCCGCGCCCCGGCCCTCGGCCGCCCGCGCCTCCCACATCAACGCGACCGTCACGAGTAGAGGTTCTCCTTGCTGACCTCGTGCACATGGTCGTGGCCCGGGACGTGCGGGTCGGTCACCGGCAGGGAGGAGTCGGCCGACAGGTCCCAGCTGGAGGCGGCCCGGTTGCGGGCGACCATCTCGGCGCCCAGCGCGGCCACCATCGCGCCGTTGTCCGTGCACAGCTTGGGGCGCGGCACGCGCAGCCGGATACCGGCCGCCTCGCAGCGCTCCTGGGCGAGGGCGCGCAGCCGGGAGTTGGCCGCCACGCCGCCACCGATCATCAGGTGGTCCACGCCCTCGTCCTTGCAGGCGCGGACGGCCTTGCGGGTCAGCACGTCGACCACGGCCTCCTGGAAGGAGGCGGCGACGTCCCGGACCGGGACCTCCTCGCCGGCCGCCCGCCTGGCCTCGATCCAGCGGGCCACGGCCGTCTTCAGGCCGGAGAAGGAGAAGTCGTACGCCGGGTCGCGCGGGCCGGTCAGGCCGCGCGGGAAGGCGATCGCCCGCGGGTCGCCCTCCTTGGCGTACCGGTCGATGACGGGGCCGCCGGGGAAGCCCAGGTCGAGCACGCGGGCGATCTTGTCGAACGCCTCGCCGGCCGCGTCGTCGATGGTCTGGCCCATCGGCCGGACGTCGGAGGTGATGTCCGAGGACAGCAGCAGGGAGGAGTGGCCGCCGGACACCAGCAGGGCCATCGTCGGCTCGGGCAGCGGGCCGTGCTCCAGCTGGTCCACGCAGATGTGCGAGGCGAGGTGGTTGACCCCGTACAGGGGCTTGCCGAGGGCGTAGGCGTACGCCTTGGCCGCCGAGACGCCGACGAGCAGGGCGCCCGCGAGGCCGGGGCCCGCGGTGACCGCGATGCCGTCCAGGTCCCTGGCGGCGACCCCCGCCTCCTTCAGCGCGCGGTCGATGGTCGGGACCATCGCCTCCAGGTGCGCCCGGGACGCCACCTCCGGTACGACACCGCCGAAGCGGGCGTGCTCGTCGACGCTGGAGGCGACGGCGTCCGCCAGCAGGGTGGTGCCGCGGACGATGCCGACGCCGGTCTCGTCGCAGGAGGTCTCGATGCCGAGAACGAGGGGTTCGTCAGTCATGGGTGTCGGTTCCTTGTACGGGGGGAGAACCCGCGGCGGAGTCGCCGTCCGGTTCCGCGGAACCGCTGCCGGGTGCCGCGGCGCCGCTGTCGGGTCCTGTGGTCAGGCGCATCACCAGGGCGTCCACGTTGCCGGGCTGGTAGTAGCCGCGCCGGAAGCCGATGGGGACGAAGCCGAAGCGCTCGTAGAGCTTCTGGGCGCGGACGTTGTCGACCCGGCATTCGAGCATCACCTCGTGGCACTCGAACGCGGTCGCCGCCCGCAGCAGTTCGGTCAGCAGCCGGGCGCCGAGGCCGGTGCCCTGGTGGTCGCGGGCGACGGCGATGGTCTGGACGTCGGCCTGTTCGCCGGAGGAGACGAGGCCGGCATAGCCGACGACGCGGTCGCCGGTCTCGGCCACGAGATAGCGCCGGTTCGCCTCGGCGCCCCGGGCGTGGGCCAGCTCGGACCAGAACATGCCCCGGGACCAGGCGTCCTCGGGGAACAGGTCCTTCTCCAGCTCCAGGACCGGGTCGATGTCCCACCAGCGCATCTCGCGCAGTCGCGGGGGTGCCGGCTGTGTCACTTGGGGGTGACCACCTTGTAGTTCTTGGGGACCTGCGCGTCCGGTCGGCGCAGGTAGAGCGGACGGGGCGTGGGCAGTTCCTCGCCCGCGGCCAGCTTCTGAGCCGCGAGCGAGGCGAGCGCGGCGGCGGACACGTGCTCGGGCTCGTGGGCGCTCGGGAACGTGTCCGGGTAGAGCAGCGCGCCGGCGCCGACCGCCGGGAGGCCCGCGACCCGCTCGGCGATGTCGGCCGGGCGGTCGACGGCCGGATCGGTCAGCCGGGTCCGGGAGTCGGCGTAGGTGGCCCAGTAGACCTCCTTGCGCCGGGCGTCGGTCGCCACGACGAAGGGGCCCTTCTCGATGTCGGCGGCGTAGGCGAGGCCGTCCAGGGTGCACACGCCGTGCACCGGGACGCCGAGCGCGAGGCCGAAGGTGTCGGCGGTCATCAGGCCGACGCGCAGGCCCGTGTAAGGGCCGGGCCCGGTGCCGACGACGATCCCCGTGACGGCCTCCAGCTTCAGCCCGGCCTCGGCGAGGACCCGGTCGACGGCCGGCAGCAGCAGCTCCCCGTGCCGGCGGGCGTCCACCTGGCTGGAGGAGGCGATGACGTCCGTGCCGTCGTGCAGCGCGACGGTCACGGCGGGTGTGGCGGTATCCAGAGCGAGCAAGAGCACGCGAACAGCCTACGGCGCCCGCGGCTCGCGCACGGCCGACCTCGACGGAGGGTCACCGGCTGCTACGGTCGGCACCAACTGCGACAAAAGGCGCGAAGCGGAGGTGGGGTCAGGTGGCAGGGACCAGCTCGGGAGTCGTGGCCGGCCTCACGGCGGCGGCCCTGGGAACGGTCGGATTCCTCGCCTACCAGGCCCAGGCGACGGTTCCGGCGGTTCTGCGCGGCGGTCCGGAGGCGAGCGCGTCCGCGGCGGTGGCGAAGAAGGCACCCCGGGACCGGCACAACCCGACGGCCCTGCCGGGCAACTCCGGAACGGGTGAACGGGTCGTGTACTCGGTGGACGACGACCGGATCTGGCTGGTCGCTGCCGGGAACCGCGTGCAGCGCACCTACCCGGTGCGCCCGGGCAGCGTCGATCCGCGGCCGGGCATCTACTGGGTCACGTCCCGCTCGAACATGGCCACCGGCACCGACGGCCTGCCCGTCGAGCACGTGGTGCGCTTCACCAGCGTGGACGACGTGGTCATCGGTTTCAGCGCGGCGGTGAACAGCGGTTCGGGCGCGATGGCCGACCCGAGCGTGAAGACGGGCGGCATCCGCGAGGGCCGGGCGGACGGCGCCGCGATGTGGCAGTTCGCGACCATCGGCGTACCGGTCGTCGTGATCCGCTAGCGCCTTTCCGGCCCTCGACCCTCGACCCTCGACACTCGCTCTCGACCCTCATCTCTCGGCACTCGACCCGCGGCCCTCGGCCCTCGGCCAGGACAGCGCTAGGCGGCGCGTGGCCGCTCGCGGACGGGCTCGGGGGCCAGGGGCGGCTGTGGCGGCCGGGAGACCGCGTCCGCCGCCGCACAGGACGCGAGCAGGTCGCGCATGGACACGCCGGTGGGCGCGGCGGGCCTGGGCCGGGGCCGCTCCGGGGGCCGTACTGCGGTCATGGACCCCTCCTGACGTGCGGGGGCGGGCGTAGTTAGGTACACCTAACTACGGGCTGGGTACCATGTCACCACGCCCGGGACGTCCTGCGCAATACGGTGCCGACAGCTTGTCGGTACGACGGTCTCAGCCGGTCAGTGTCTCCAGGGGTGCGTCGGCCCAGCGCTCCCCCAGCCCGGTCAGGACCACGTGCCGTACCTCGTCGGTCTCCGCCGGCTCCGTGCCGTCCCCCGCCGGCGCCGTTCCGACGGCGCGGTGGATGGCGATCTGGAGCCGGTCCTCGGTCAGCTCCTCGACCTTGCCCTCGCCCCACTCCACGACGATCACCGACTCGGGCAGTGAGACGTCCAGGTCCAGGTCCTCCATCTCGTCCAGGCCGCCGGCGAGCCGGTAGGCGTCGACGTGGACGAGGGGCGGCCCGTCACCGAGGGAGGGGTGCACCCGGGCGATGACGAAGGTCGGCGAGGTGACCGCGCCCCGCACACCGAGTCCTTCGCCGAGACCGCGGGTCATGGTGGTCTTGCCCGCGCCTAGCTCACCGCTGAGCATCACGAGGTCGCCCGCCCGCAGCAGCTTGGCCAGTCGGCGGCCCAGCTCCCGCATCTGCTCGGGTGAGGTGATCGTCAGCCGGATCTCAGCGGCCTCGCGCGCCGCCGGTGCTGCTGGTCGTTCCATAGCCACTTACGGTAGCCCCTGCCGGCACCGCACCCGCGCGGGTGAGCAGGTCGGCGAGGCGGTCGGTGACCACTTCCGGGTGCTCCAGCATCACCAGGTGCCCGGCGTCCGGCACGAGGACCAGTTCGGCGTCCGGCAGCAGGTCGGCGATGGCCTCACTGTGCTCGCTGGGCGTGACCAGGTCCTGCACGCCGGCCAGTACCAGCACCGGCAGCTCCCGGAAGCGGACGAGCGCCTCGGTCTTGTCGTGGTCGGTGAAGGCCGGGTAGAACTCGGCGACCACGTCGATGGGCGTCGACTCGATCATCCGCTCCGCGAACCGCTCCACCGCCGGGTCGATGTCCCGTCCCGCGAACGAGTACCGCTTGATGACCCCGGCGAACAGTTCGGCGGTGGCCCGCCGCCCCTTCTCCACCAGCTCCGCCTGCTGTCCGAGCGCCTTCAGCACCCCGGGCAGGATCCGGCGCACCGCGTTGACACCGGCCACCGGGAGCCCGAAGTTGACCTCGCCGAGCCGTCCGGACGACGTCCCCACGAGGGCGGTGGCGACGACCCGGTCCCGGATCAGTTCGGGGTACTGGGCGGCGAGGGCCATTATCGTCATCCCGCCCATCGAGTGGCCGACCAGCACGATCGGCCCGTCCGGTGCGGCGGCGTCGAGCACGGCCTTCAGATCGCGGCCGAGCTGGTCGATCGTGAGGGGCACCCGGTCCCGGGTCTGGGCCACGCCCCGCTCGGAGCGGCCGTGGCTGCGCTGGTCCCAGTGCACGGTCCGGACGACCCCGCGCAGGGCCGCCCGCTGGAAGTGCCAGGAGTCCTGGCTGAGGCAGTAACCGTGACAGAAGACGACCGTGACCGGGACGGGCGCCTTGCGGCCGAAGAGCCGCCGCCGGCGGGGCGAGACGTTCGGGCCCGGGTCCGGCTCGGCCTCGTCGACCTCGTAGTACAGCTCGGTGCCGTCGTCCGCCCGGGCCTTGCCCGGGGTGCCGCGCAGGGTGCCGTAGGGTCCGGCCGAGTCCAGTGCCAGCCGGGCCTTCCGGCGCACCCCGCGGCCGACCGTCATCCGCTCGATGGCGACGCCGGCCGCCGCGCCCGCGGCGAGCACGCCTATCGCGGCACCGGCGATGCCGGTCGCCTTGCGCCAGCTCCCGGCCGTCGCCCCCGCGGCGGAGGCGACGGCCGCCGAGGCGAGGACGTCCGCCACGGCCTCCGCGCTGCTCTCGCTCACGTACCGCTCCTCTTCGCCGTACTGCAGTTCGCCTGGTGGATTAGACGGGTGGTGCCGACGTGCCGTCGCGTGACCGGTGTCACGGGTGCTCCGGGCCGCCGCTGCCGTACCGGCTACCCGGCTTCCCGCCCGTTCACATGGACGCGTTCACATAGACGCGCGGAACGCGGGTTCCGATGCGCGTGACGATCTCGTAGGCGATCGTGCCGCACGCCTGCGCCCAGTCCTCGGCCGTGGGCTCCCCCCGGTCGCCCGGCCCGAACAGCACCGCCTCGGTCCCCACCGGGGGCTCGTCGCCGCCCAGGTCCACGACGAACTGGTCCATGGCGACCCGCCCGGCGACCGTCCTCCACTTGCCGTCGACCAGCACCGGGCCGGTGCCCGAGGCGTGCCGCGGGATGCCGTCCGCGTAGCCGACCGGCACCAGGCCGAGGGTGGTCGCGCCGGGAGTGACGTAGTGGTGGCCGTAACTGACGCCGTGTCCGCCGGGGACGCGCTTGACGAGGGCCAGCGAGGCGCTGAGCGTCATCACCGGGCGCAGCCCGAAGTCCGCCGGGGCGCCGATCTCCGGGCTGGGCGAGACGCCGTACATGGCGATCCCCGTGCGGACCAGGTCGAAGTGCGTCCCGGGCAGGGTGAGAGCGGCCGGGGAGTTGGCGATGTGCCGCACCTCGGGGCGCACGCCCTGCTCCTCGGCGTACGCCGTCATCTCCCGGAAGCGGTCGAGCTGGGCGGCGATGGACGGGTGCCCCGGTTCGTCGGCGCACGCGAAGTGGGACCACAGTCCGGTGACCCGGACCAGCCCCTCGGCCTGCGCGCGCAGCGCCTCGCCGACCAGTTCGGCCCAGTCCGCGGGCGAACAGCCGTTACGGCCGAGCCCGGTGTCGGCCTTGAGCTGCACACGCGCGGTGCGGCCGGCCGCCCGGGCGGCGGCGGTGACCTCGCGCAGCGCCCACAGTCCGCTCAGCGACACGTCGATGTCGGCCTCGATCGCCTGCCGCCAGGGGCCGCCCGGCACCCACAGCCAGCACAGCATGCGGCCCGGCAGCCCGGCCGCGCGCAGCGCGAGGGCCTCCTCGGCCGTGGCCGTGCCGAGCCAGCTCGCGCCCGCCTCCAGCGCGGCGCGGGCACACGGCACCGCGCCGTGTCCGTACCCGTCGGACTTGACGACGGCCATCACGGCCGCGCCCTCTGCCCGGGCGCGCAGGGCACGCACGTTGGCGCGCAGGGCACCCAGGTCGATCTCGGCGCGGGCGCGCAGGGCGCCGGTCGGCACAGTCGCTGTCTCACTCATCGCGCCCCCAGTGTCTCAGAGCCCGCCGACAGCCCCCCTGCGCCGCCCCCGCGAACCCTCGCCCCCCCGGCAGCCACCCCCGCGAACCGTCGGCTCCCCGGCCACC
>NZ_WWJT01000126.1 GCF_009865385.1 Streptomyces sp. SID486
GCCCCGGGAGCCCGGCGCCCCGGCGCCGGCGCTCCCGGCGCCCGACACCGCCGGACTCGCCGCGGTGTTGCGCTCGGTGGTGGCCCAGGGCGCACCCGGCGCGCTGGCGCGGATCGACGACCACGGACGCACATACCGGGCCGCACAGGGCGTCGCCGACCGCGGCACGCAGCGGGCCCTGTCCACGGACGACCGGTTCCGGGTCGGCAGCATCACGAAGACCTTCTCGACCGTCGTCCTGCTCCAGCTCGTCGACGAGCACCGGCTCGCGCTCGACGAGCCGGTCGACCACTACCTGCCGGGCCTGCTGCCGGACGACCGGATCACGGTCCGTCATATGCTCAGCCACCGCAGCGGCCTGTACGACTACACGAACGACATGTTCGCCGACAGCGTCTCCGGCTTCGAGGCGGTCCGGAACAAGGTCTTCACCTACCGTCAGCTCGTCGCCCTGTCGCTGAAGAAGCCCCGCACCAACGCGCCCGGCGCCGCGTACTCGTACTCCAACACCAACTTCGTCGTCGCCGGCCTGCTCATCGAGAAGCTCACCGGGCAGCCCGTGGGCACCGCCTACCTCAAGCGCGTCATCGAGCCGCTGGGGCTGGGGGACACGTTCTACGTCCATCCGGACACCGCGATCCCGGGCCGGTACGCCCGCGGGTACCTGACCCCGGACAAGGCGGGCGCCCCGCTGGTCGACGCGACGGCGCAGACGGTCTCCTGGGCGCAGAGCGCGGGGGCCGTCATCTCCAGCGCGCGGGACCTCGACGTCTTCTTCGGCGCGCTGCTCGGCGGGAGACTGCTGCCGCCCGCGCGGCTCGCGGAGATGGAGAAGTTCACGAAGGTGGACAGCACGACGGCGTACGGGCTCGGGCTGCGGCGGCGCGACCTGTCCTGCGGGGTGTCGGTGTACGGGCACACCGGTGCGGTGCAGGGGTACTACTCGTACGCGTTCGGCACGAAGGACGGCGGACGGACGCTCACGGCACTCGCCAACACCTCGAACAACGCGAAGGTGCTGAGCACGCTGGCGGGAACGCTGGAGTCGGCGTTCTGCGGCGCGCCGAAGGCGGCGGACGGGCGTCGGTAGGGAGTGCGCCCGGCCGGGTGCCGGGCGCACGGTGACGGCCGGGCGGGTGCCGGGCGCACGGTGACGGCCGGGCGGGTGCCGGGCGCACGGTGACGGCCGGGCGGGTGCCGGGCGCACGGTGACGGCCGGGCGGGTGCCGGGCGCACGGTGACGGCCGGGCGGGTGCCGGGCGCACGGTGACGGCCGGGCGCACGGTGGCGGTCGGGCGGGGCGTACCGGGCGCCGCCGTCCGGTGGCCGGCACCGGTACGGGGCGTGATCTTGGCGGAACGCCGTCGTCCGGGACACCATGCCCCGCATGAAGGGTGAACTCTTTTCCAGTCAGCACGTGGTGCAGCCGGCCGTGCAGCCGGGGATGTCCGTCGAGAACGCCAAGTGCGTCAGGTACACGGTCGACGGCGAGATGTACGCCCGGCAGGGCGCGATGATCGCCTACCGCGGCGATCTGAGGTTCGAGCGGAAGGGGCAGGGCGTCGGCGGCATGCTCAAGCGTGCCGTGACCGGCGAGGGCCTGCCCCTCATGACGGTGAGCGGGCGCGGCGAGGCGTGGTTCGCGCACGAGGCGCAGAACTGTTTCATCGTCGACGTCGAGCCCGGCGACCAGTTCACCGTCAACGGCCGAAACGTCCTGTGTTTCGACGCCTCGCTGGGCTACGAGATCCGGACGGTGAAGGGGTCGGGCATCGCCGGCGGGGGCCTCTTCAACAGCGTGTTCAGCGGGCAGGGCCGGCTCGGCCTGGTCTGCGAGGGCAACCCGCTGGTGATCCCCGTGTCCGCGCAGGCTCCGGTGTTCGTCGACACCGACGCGGTGGTGGGCTGGACCGCGCACCTGCAGACCTCGCTGCACCGCTCGCAGTCCATCGGCTCGATGCTGCGCGGCGGCTCCGGCGAGGCCGTGCAGCTGATGCTGCAGGGCGAGGGGTTCGTCGTGGTGCGGCCGAGCGAGGTGACGCCCCAGAAGGCCCAGCAGCACTGAACCTTCACAGGTGATCCGTCCCGGCGGGCAACCCCCGTCGCGGTACCGGCGTCTTGATCGGCAACAGACCGGGCCCCGGCCCTCAACGGCCGGGGCATTGTTTCGAGACGCTATACACGGCAGGTATACGTGAAGTGTAGAGATGCCGTGTATAGAAGGGTACGCATGTACGGCAAGGCTTCCGCCCCGGAGTACCAGGGCGCTCTCACCACTCTGTCCGTGAACTCCTCGCTGGTCGACGTGCTGGCCGAGGGCACCGAACGGCTCCGCGAGGCCGAACGCGCCGGGCAGCCCGGCGAGGCGGCGCGCTGCGGGCTCGCCGTGGCCGAGGCACACCGGCGGCTCGGCAACGTGCCGGAGGCCGACCGGGCCTGGAAGGCGAGCTACCGCGCCGCGCGGGACGCCGGCGACACCGCCGCGATGGCCTGGGCGCTGTGGAGCGGCGGCACGCTGGCCCGCCAGCGCGGGGCGTTCCCGCTGGCCTGGCGGCTGCTGGGGCTCGCGGCCGAACTCGGAGAGCGGGGCGGGGACGTCGTGGTCCGCGGCTACTCGCTGGCCGGCCTGGCGGAGACCGGCCGGATCCAGGGGGACTACGCGGCGGTCGGCCGGCTGCACGAACAGCTGCTGGCCGAGGCACGCAGGCGGGGCGAGGCCCGGCACACGGTGTGGGCGCTGGAGGGCATCGCCCAGATGCACCGCAACACCGGTGACCACGACCGGGCCTACGCCCTGTTCGAGGAGGCGGCGGAGATAGCCGGCCGGGCCGACGACCGGCGCGGGCACGCCTGGGCGCTGCGCGGACTCGCGGACGTGCTGTCGGTCCGCGACGGCGCCACCGAGCGCGCGCTGGAACTGCTGGAACAGGCGGAGGCGACCTGCCGGGAGATGAACCTCTCCAGCGCGCTCGCCTACAACCACAAGATGCAGGGCAACGTCCTGTACCGGGCCGGCCGGTACGCCGAGGCCCGCGACCGCTACGAGCTGGCCCTCACTCAGTTCCGGACGATGAGCGAACCGCGCGGTGAGGCGCTGTCCCGGCTGGGCCTGGCCAAGTCCCTCGCGCGACTCGGCCGCGACCGCACCGAGACCGCGGCCGAACTTGCCGACCTCGCCCGGACGCTGGAGCGCGGTGGGCTGCGGCACGCCCGGGAGATGGTGGCCCGGGCCCAGCGGGAGTTCGGGCTCGACGCGGCGGCCGCACGGTGACGGCGGCCGTCTCCGCGGTGCGCGAGTCCGCTCCCCCGAGTCTCGCCCGGTGCCGGGAGCTGGTGCGGCCCCGGTTGCGCGAAGCGGTGGAGCGGCTGCACCCCTGGGTGGCCGAGATGGCCGCGTACTCCTTCGGCTGGTGCGAGGTCGGCGGGGCGCCCGCCAGCGCGCCGGGCGGCAAGGGCGTACGGCAGGCACTGGCCGTCCTCGGCGCCGAGGCCGCCGGTGCCGACGCGCGCGCCGGTGTCCCGGCGGCGGTCGCGGTGGAGCTGGTGCACGCCTTCTCGCTGCTGCACGACGACATCATGGACGGTGACGCGACCCGGCGCCGCCGCCCCGCCGTGTGGCAGGCGTACGGCACCGGTCCGGCCGTCCTGGCGGGGGACGCCCTGTTCGCGCTGGCGGTGGAGACCCTCGCCGCCGCACCGCAGGGCCCGGGCGCGCTACGGCTGCTCTCCGCGGCCCTCGCGGATCTGGTGCGCGGGCAGGCCGACGACCTGGTGTTCGCCACCCGGCCCTGGACCGGTCCGGGCCGGGTGACCCCGCGGGAGTACCGGGTGATGGCCGAGGGCAAGACGGGCGCGCTGCTGGGCTGCGCCCTCGCGCTGGGCGCCGCGCTCGGCGGGGCGCCCCGGGACACGGTCGGCGCGCTGGACCGGGCCGGCCGGCACCTCGGGGTCGCCTTCCAGCTCGTCGACGACGTGCTCGGCATCTGGGGCGACCCGGCCGTCACCGGCAAGCCCGTGGGCGGCGATCTGCGGGAGGGCAAGAAGACGTTCCCGGTGCTGGCCGCGCTCGGTTCCCCGGCGGCCCGGCGGCTGCCCGCGCTGCTCGGCTCCCGCGAGTACGAGCGGGCGGCCGCGCTGATCGAGGACGCGGGCGGCCGTGCGGCGGCGCTGGCCGAGGCCCGCTCCCGCACGGCCGCCGCCCGGGAGCTGCTCGGCAGCGCGCAGCTGGCCGCGGGGCCCGCCGGGGAGCTGACCCGGCTGCTGGACCACCTGGTGGGCCGGGAGCTGTAGCCGGGTTCCAAGATCCGGAACGGCGTTGACCGACGGCCGTCCGGCGGGTCAGGGTGCGGACGGCGCGGCTCCCGACCCGTGCCGGAAGGGTGCATGACCTTGATCGACATCTCGGACGTCGAAGCCGCCGCGCAGCGGATCGCCGGACACGTCGTACGGACCCCGACGGTGCCGAGCCCGGGCCTCGGCGCGCTGCTCGGGGTCCCGGTCACCGCCAAACTCGAACTGCTCCAGCGCACCGGTTCGTTCAAGGCCCGCGGGGCCACGGCGAAGCTGCTGTCGCTGAGCGAGGCCGAGCGGGCGGCGGGTGTGGTCGCGGTCAGCGGCGGCAACCACGGCATCGCGGTCGCGGTGATGGCGGCGGCCCTCGATGTGAAGGCCACGGTCGTCATGCCGCGTACCGCGCCCGCGCGTTCCCTCGCTCTCGCGGGGGACGCCGGGGCGTCGGTACGGCTCACCGACGGCATGGACAGCGCCTTCGAGCTGGTGACGCGCTTGCGGGACGAGGGCCTGACCCTGGTCCACCCCTTCGACGACCCCGTGGTGATCGCCGGACAGGGCACCGTGGGACTGGAGTTGGCCGAGGACGCCGGGGAGCTGACGGACGTCGTCGTCAGTGTCGGCGGCGGGGGCCTGATCGCCGGCGTCGCGGCGGCCCTGCGCGCCCGGCGTCCGGGGGTGCGTGTGTGGGGCGTGGAGACCGGGGGTGCGGAGGCGATGTCCGGCGCGCTGAAGGCCGGCGGCCCGGTACCGGTGCCGCTGTCCTCGGTCGTCACCACGCTGAGCGCGCCCTCGGTGTCGCGGCTGACGTACGACCATGTGGCCGCGCTGGTCGAGGAGGTCCTGGTGGTGCCGGACCGGGACGCGGTGCAGGGCTGCCTGGACCTCGCCGACCACGCCAAGGTGTGGGCCGAGCCGGCCGCGGGCTGTCTGCTGCCCGCCGCCCGGCAGGTGGCGGCCAGGGTCGGCGCGGACGCCCGGATCGGACTCGTGGTGTGCGGGGGCAACACGACGCCCCGCGAACTCACCGGCTGGGCCGACCGCTTCGGGCTGCTGTGAGCCACGGCGCCGCACCCGGCGGCCGGCAGCCGGGACTCCCGCACCCGGGACTTCGGCACCCGGAGCTCCGGCGCCCGGAACACGGGTGACCAGGACGGACGTGCGGGCACCGGGGGCACACCGCCGGCCGCCGGGGACTTCGGCGCCCCGGGCACGGCTGACGGGGGCGGACACCGGGCGCCGCGGGCGCACCGGCACGGGACGTCCGGCGCCCGGCCGTGCGGGACGAGGGCGTGGCACCGGATGCGCGGGAAAGCCCGCGGCCCCCGAGGGACGAGTCCCTCGGGGGCCGCGGATCGGTGTGCCCCGTTCGTGCCGGACGTCCGGCTAGCGGGCGCTGTACCCGAACCGGCCGCCGGAGGCGGGGATCCCGCCCTGACCGGGCTGGTAGGTGGTGACGGCGGCGTTGGTGCCACCGGCGGTCACGTTGGCCATGGGCAGGGCGTGGAGCGCGCCGTAGGCGGTCGGACCGTAGGGCATGCCCACGTACAGCTTGGTGCCGGTGTAGTGGATGCTCGACCCCAGCTGCTGGTCGGCGGCCGCCGGGCCGGGGATGTTGGAGGTGCCGGCCTCGATCCAGCGGTCGGCGGCACCCGGCGAACCGAGCAGCGAGAACGTGGTGATGGCGCCGGCCTTGGCCGCCGTGCCCACCGCCTCACCGGGGGCGCCGACGGCGAACTTCATCGTCGCCGCGCTGCTCACCGCGCGCGGCGCCGTGTTGACGGCGGCCAGGGTCTGACCGAAGCGGTCGCCGGCCTCGGCGGTGCCCGCCACGTCGTCGGTGGCGGTACCCGAGTCGTACTCGTTCAGCTGGCTGAAGGAACCGGCGGCGGTGACCCGGAAGCTGATGGCGTTGCCCGCGTCCGTCTTGTTGACGCCGTCGATGTCCAGGTCCTCACCGGGCGAACCGACGACGAGGATCGAATCGGTGGCCGCGGCCGCACCCGAGGGGCGGTAGGGCACCAGGGCCAGGGCCTTGCCGAACTGGTCGCCGGCCTCGGCGCCGCCGGAGACCGTGTCCAGGCCCTGGTCGAGACCGAACAGCGGGGTCGGGCGCTTCTCGGAGTTCAGCTTGTGGGAGAAGACGGCCACGTTGCCGGCGGCCGCGTCGTCGCCGATGGCCTCGTTCGGAGCGCCGATGGCGATGTTGTTGGCGTCGGCCGCGATCACCGCGCCGAAGCCGTCGCCCGCCTCGACGGCGCCGGGGACGCCGGTGCTGTCCTGGGTGATGCCGACGGTCGTGTTGTCGTGCGCGTAGAACGCCATGCCCGCCTTGGCCACGGAACCGATGGCCTCGCCGGGGGCGCCGAACACGACGAACGGCTCACCGGCCGCGGTGGTGCCGGCGGCCACGGCCTGGCCCAGCCGGTCCCCGGTCTCCGGAGTCGAACCGGCCATGGCTGCCGTGCCGCTGCCCTGCTCGAAGTGCGTGTTCTTGAGCGAGCCGGTTCCGATACCGTCCGGAGCGCCGTAGAGCACGTCGACCATGCCCGCGTCGGTGGCCTTGTCCAGGTCCTCCGACGGGGTGCCGACGACGAGGTCGGTGCAGCCGTCCTCGTTGTAGTCGACGGTGTCGATCGCCTCACCGAACCAGTCGTTGGCCTCGGCGCCGCCCGGCACCCAGTCCAGGTCCTGGTTGACGGACGTGGTGCCCTTGCCGCCGCCGTAGACGATCCGGACCGCGCCCGCGCCGTCGTTGCCGCCGACGCTCGCCTTCGGGTCGGCGATCGCGATGTCCTCGACGCCGTCACAGTTGAAGTCGGTGATGCGCGGGGTGCCGGCGGTGGCGCTCACCCAGCCCGCGAGGTCGTCGACGCGGGAGACGAGACCGTCGGTGCGGGTCTCGGCCGGGTCGGTGCCGAAGCAACCGCCCTGGTAGGAGCGGGAGCTGAGCGCGACGAGCGTGCTCTTGCCGCCGGTCTCGCGGAAGACCGGGCCGCCCGCGTCGCCGGCGCAGGCGGCCGTGCCGGCCTTGCCGGTGACCGCGGCCGTGGTGGCGTCCGCCGAGCCGACGGTGTAGGTGCCGGTGTGCAGGTCGAGCGGCGCCCACTCGGAGGCGGTGCGCCCGTAGCCCGCGAACTTCAGCTCCTCGCCCGGGGCGGGCGCCGAGGTGGCCAGGGCGATGGGCGCGACCTTGGTGACGGGGCGGCTCATGCGGGCCAGCACCACGTCACGGTCGGCGCGCGGGACCAGCTCGACGATCTGGCGCCGGGTGTCCATGAGGAAGCTCTGGGACAGCTCGGAGGGGCCGACCACCACGCTGGTGCGGGTCTTGGGGGCGCCTGCCGGCACGGGGGCGCCCGCGGAATCGGCGAAGCAGCCGGCCGCCGTCAGCAGCCACTCGGGGTCGACGAGGACGGCGGAGCAGCCGCGGTCGTGGTCACCGACGGTGATCTGCGCCGTGAAGGAGTAGGTCGTCGGCACGGCGGAGCTGCCGGAGACGGCCTGTGCGGGGGCGCCGGTGAGCACACCGGACACGACGCCGGCTGCCAGCAGGGCGCCGGTCAGCGCGGCGCGGGGGCGTATGCGAGACACGTGTGGGGTTCCTGGAGTTCGGTGGTGCGCGCCCGGAGGCGCACGCGGTAGGTGGTGCCGGGGCGGCGGGTCAGCCGGTGACGCGGATCTCGACGAGGACCGAGCGCAGGCCGGTGTCGCCGGACTCGCCGACCGGGGTGAGGTCGTTCGCGGGCGCGTTGACGACCGTGTCCTTGCCCTCGGCCGTCAGCGTGGCCTTCACGGGGTGGTCCTGGGTCCAGATGCTGAACGTGTCGGGCAGCTCGAGGGTCAGGTACCCGGTCTTGGCGTTGGTCTTGAAGCAGAAGACGCCCTTGCGGGACTCGATCGCGATGTTCGAGGTGTCGCCGCACTGGCTCAGGTCGGTGACGTCGGTGAGCCAGATGTGCCCGTCGCCGCGCTTGAGCGTCACCCCGCGCTCCTGCTGCGCCTTCGCGGCGCCGGGGTGGTTGAAGTCCTCGACCAGGCTCGGCATGTCGGTCGCGGTCACGGACGGCGCGGTGGGCGCGGTCTGCGGCAGGGCGAGCGCGGTGGCGCCGAGACCCAGCACGAGGGCCGCGGTGAGGCCGCCCAGCAGCGTCTTCCGGGCAGGGGTTATCGCCATGGAATCCTCTCAAGAGTGTTGCGCGAATCACACATGTGAAGGGAAAGTAATCGCTCCGTTGAAGCGAAGTAAAGCACATGTAAGATCCAGGTCAATGTGCCCCCGCGTCACCTGCGGCGGTGGGAGCGACAGTTGACGACACGTCCTTCGTCAGTGGCGATCTCTGGGCTTCACCACCGCAACTTCTCGGATATTCCGGACGGACTTCCGCACTGATGTCCCGTTCCACCGGAGGTGTCCGTCAGCGGGGGATGAGTCACTGACCACGAAGGACCTCAGGTGAAACAACCATCACGCTCCATACGCATGGGGCGGGGCCGCGCAGTGCGGTCCGGGGCGAGAGCGTCGGGCATCCGGGCCGCCTGCGCGACCGTGCTGTCCGCCGCCCTCACGGCCACCCTCCTCGGCATGGCGCCGGCGAACGCCGTGGACACCGAACCGACCGCGAACCGCGGCCTGGTGGTCGGCTACTGGCTCAGTGGCGGCACCGGCCTCCAGGAGGCGGCCGAGAAGGCGCTCCAGGGAACGGACGACGACATCCGGCAGTTCCTCACGGACGCCCCCGGCATCGAGGCGGTCGACGACCGGGTCGACGTCGCCCGGGTGGTGAACGCCGGCGGTCCGGCGGTCCGGGAAGCCGCCATGACCGCGCTGGCCGGCACCCCGGCCGACGTCGAGGCGTTCCTGGACGAGGGCTGGAAGGCGCCGAACGAACAGGACCTGCGGGTGGAGGCCACCCGGGTCGTGAACTACGGCGGCCCCGGGGTCAAGGACGCCGGGACGAAGGCGCTCCTGGGCACGGCTGCGGACGTCAAGCAGTTCCTGGACGTCGACCAGTACAAGGCCCAGCAGACGGACGACCGGGTCGAGGTCACCAAGCTCTACAACACCGGCGGGGCCAACGTGAAGGCCGCCGCCAAGCTCGCCCTGCGCGGCACGCCCGACGACATCGCCGAGTTCCTCGACGTCGGCCAGTTCGTGGCCCGCAACCGCGACCAGGAACACGCCACGATCGAGCAGCTGATCGACCAGGCCGAGAAGAACGGCAAGCAGGCCGAGGCGGCCACCGACAAGGCCGAGGAGGCGTCGGGCAAGGCCATCGCCGCCGCCGCGCTCGCCGAGGACGCCGCCGAACGGGCCGCGAAGGAGACCGAGGCCGCCAAGAACGACGCCGGCCGGGCCACGGTCAAGGCCCGCCAGGCAGCCGACGCCGCCCGCGCCGCCGCCGAAGCCGCCCAGCAGGCCATCGGCGCGGCCAACGCCGCCAACCGCTCCGCCCGGCGCGCCGCGCTGGCCGCGGCGCAGACCGCGAACGCGGCGGCTGCCGCCGCGGAGGCCGCGAGCCGCGCCTCGAACGCCGCCTACGCCGCCAGCAAGGACAAGACCAAGGCACAGGCCGCCCTCGACCGGGCCGCCGAGGCGCGCAAGGCGGGCGAGCTGGCCAAGCGGTCGGCCAAGGCGGCCGAGCAGGCGGGCAAGGCGTCCCTCGCCGCCGCCGACGCCGCAGCCGCCTCCCGCAGCGCCACCGGCAACGCCAACAAGGCCGCCGCCGCGGCCGACCAG
>NZ_WWJT01000127.1 GCF_009865385.1 Streptomyces sp. SID486
GAACAGCACCCGGTCGGCGACCCCCGCCCGGCGCGCGGCCCGCCGCAGGGCGTGCTCCTCGGGGCCGCCGCCGACCAGCAGCAGCCGGCAGTCGGCGGGCAGCCCGGCGACGGCGCGGACCAGGACGTCGAACCGTTTGCCGGCGACGAGCCGGCCGATACCGCCGACCACGAACGCGTCCTCGGGCAGCCCCAGTTCGTGGCGGGTCCGCCGGCGGGCGGCCGGGTCGAAGGCGAACCGGGTCAGATCGATGCCGTTGGGCACGACCGCGATGCGCGGTTCGGGCACTCCCCAGCGGGCGAGCCGGGCGGCGACGGTGGGGGAGACGGCGACGGTGGACCGGCCCAGCCGCTCGCCGAGGAGATACAGCGCACGGACCCCGGCGGTGAGCGGCCTGCCCTCCATCTGCGTGTCGCCCAGGGAGTGTTCGGTGGCGACCACCGCGCGCACCCCGGCCAGCCGGGCGGCGATCCGGCCGTACAGGCAGGCCCGGTAGAGGTGGGTGTGCACGAGGTCGTACCGGCCGCGCCGGATGGTCCGGGCCAGCCGGGGCAGCGCGCCCAGATCACGGTTGCCGGCCATGCCGAGGTGGGTCACCGGGACCCCGTCGGCCGCCAGTCCGTCGGCCACCGGCCCCGGGTTGGTCAGCGTCACCACCTCGGACTCCACCGGCAGATGCCGCAGCAGCAGCCGCAGTTGCTGCTCGGCACCGCCCACCCCGAGCCCGGTGATGACGTGCAGGGCCTTCATCGCAGCCCCTCGACGGGCCGCCGGCGCAGCCGGTGCAGCCGGCGCTTCAGGAACAGCCGTACGGCGGTGTCGTTCTGCCCGATGTGCACGCGCGGCAGGGCGTACGGGCCGTTCAGCTCACCTGGGTCGATGGCGCAGGCGTAGCCGTAGCCGGCCCCCCGCACGGCCTCCACGGCACGGCGGTCGACGGTGCCGTACGGATAGCAGAAGCCGGCGACCGGAGCGCCGGTCAGTTCCTCCAGCGCGGCCCGGCTGCCGGTGGTCTCGGCCGTCAGCACGGTGTCGTCGGCGCGGGTGAGGTCGACGTGGGTGAGGCCGTGCGAACCGATCTCCACGCCCGCGGCGGCGGCCCGCCGGACGCCGTCGGCGGTCAGCAGCGGCTTGCGGGGACCCAGCGGGTCCCAGGCGTTGTCACCGCCGAGCCGGCCGGGCAGCACGAACAGGGTGGCCGTGCACTCCCAGCGCGCCAGCACCGGCAGGGCGTTGCCGAGGAAGTCGGCGTACCCGTCGTCGAAGGTGAGTCCGACCAGGTCCCGTCCCTCGCCGCGGGCGCGGGCGGCGAGCAGTTCGGCCACCGACACCCCGCGCAGTCCCCGCCGGCGCAGCCAGCGCAGCTGTCCGTCCAGCCGGTCGGGGGTGACCGTGACGCGGTACGGGTCGTCGGCGCGGTCGCCGACCGAGTGGTACATGGCGATCCATGGGACCGGGCCGGTGGCGGGGGTCCGGGCGGGTGCCGGGAACTCAACGGAGGACGGCATGGGCGAGCCTTCGGGTGAGGGTGCGTACGGAACGGAGCGCGGGGGCACAGCCCTGGACCCCCAGGGCGCGGCCGAGCAGGACGAACACGACGGTCACCGTGGCGCCGCCGGCGGCGAGTCCGGCGAGCGGAGCCGACGGCAGGCCCGCCACCAGGGCGCCGGCCACGGTGGCGGCCGCCGCCGCCCGCAGCGGCCTGCTCAGTTCGCGCAGCACGGGACCGGTCCGGACGGGCACCGCGCGGTGTCCGACGCCGGCGAGCAGCAGGACGGCGGTGAGGGTGATGCCGGCGGCGTTGGCGGCGGCGATCCCGGTGGCCCCCCAGCGTCCGACCGACCAGGCGCCGAGCCACGAGGTGGTGACGATCCCCGCGGTCATCGCGGCCAGCGGGTACCAGGTGGCGCGGCCCGCCGAGAAGCGGGCGCGGACCAGGACGCCGGTCAGGGTCTGGGCGAGCAGGCCGAGCGCGTAGACCCGCATCACGGCGGCGGTCGCCGCGGTGTCCTGGGCCGTGAACGCGCCCCGCTGGAACAGCAGCCCGATCAGCTGCGGCGCGCAGGCCACGACCGCGGCCGTACCGAGCAGCACCAGACAGGCGGCCAGCGCCAGATCACGCTCCACCCGGTCCCGGGCCCGTTCGGTGTCGCCGTCGGCCAGGGCCCGCGCCACCATCGGGAAGGTGACCGTGCACAGCATCGTCGACAGCGTCATCGGGATCTGCGCGACCTTCTGCGCGTAGTTCAGGTGCGAGATGGCCCCGGCGGGCAGTCCGGAGGCCAGGAACCGCTCGATCAGCACCTGGGACTGCCGGCACAGTGCGAACAGCAGCACGGTGGCCAGCAGCGGCACGTCCAGCGGCCGGGCCGCGGCGGCCGGTTCGGCGTCCGCCGCCCGGCCGCCGCGCCGGCGCAACTGCCCTACCAGCGAGGGAAGCTGGAGCGCGACCATCAGGAAGCCGCCCGCCGCCACCCCGAACGCGGCCGAGCGCACACCCCACCGGCCGCCGAGCGCGTACATCGCCGTGACGATGCCGACGTTGTGGACGATGTAGATCGCGGCCGGGGCGAGGAACCGGCGGTGGGCTCGCAGGGCCGCGCTGCAGTAGCCGGCGAGGCCGAAGCTCAGCACGCAGCTCGCGGTGAGCCGGGTGCAGTCCACGGCGAGCGCGGGATCCGGCAGACCGGGCGCGAGCGCCCCGACGAACCGCGGCGCGGCCAGCCCCAGCAGCGCCCCGACCGCCGCGAACGCCAGCGCCAGCCGCGGCAGGGTGCCGGCGACCAGCGACCGCACCGGATCGCCGGACCCGCCCTGCGCGCGCCGGGCCAGGGCCGTGCTGAACGCCGGGATCAGCGCGAAGGCCAGCCCGTCCTC
>NZ_WWJT01000128.1 GCF_009865385.1 Streptomyces sp. SID486
CCTAGAGATCGTCTTCAAAGGTCAGATCCAGAGCATGATTGAGGCGATGGTGACGGCGGCTTGGTAGGACTCGCGGGTCTTGTCGTAGCGAGTGGCCAGCCCGCGCCACTGCTTGAGGCGGTTGAAGCAGCGCTCGACGACGTTGCGGTGGCGGTAGATGTCCCGGTCGAAGCCGGGCGGCCGACCGCCGCGTATGCCGCGGTTCAAGCGGCCGAGGATCTGGTCGACGCGTTCGGGGATGGTGTGCGGGATGCCGCGTCGTCGCAGGTAGGCGCGGATCTTTCGAGAGCTGTAGCCCTTGTCGGCGACCACGTGGTCGGGCCGGGTCCGCGGGCGCCCGGGCCCGACTCTGGGCACGCTGATCGAGCCCATCACCTGCTCGAAGCGGGTGCAGTCGTTGGCGTTGCCGCCCGATAAGACGAAGCCAAGAGGGCGGCCGCGTCCGTCGCAAGCCAGGTGAACTTTCGTGCTCAGTCCACCACGGGATCGACCGAGGGCGTGATCACCCGCTTCGTCCCTGTCGACGGCCCCTTTTTGCCGCCGGCGGCGTGCTGGTGTGCCCGCACGATGGTGGAGTCGACCGAGACGAGCCAGTCGATGTCTCCGGCCGCGTCTCTCTCCGCCTGGATGGCCCGCAGCATGCGCGAGAAGGTGCCGTCCAGAGCCCACCTGCGAAAACGCGTGTACAAGGTCTGCCAGGAGCCATAACGTTCCGGCACGTCACGCCAGGCCGATCCGGTCCGCAGCTTCCACACGATCCCGTTCAGTACCACCCGGTCGTCCAAACGGGGCCGCCCTGCGGTCCCCGAACTCGGCAGGAACCGCGACAACACTGCCCACTCGGCATCCGAAAGCTCATGACGACGCACCACGACAAGCATGATCCCTCATCACTTGATCACCTTTGAAGACGATCCCTAGCCGCGCCGGCCCCGGCCGGCCGGCACCCGCACGCCCGCCCCGCGACACCTCTCCCGTCGTCCGCCCGGTGGGGCCCTCCCGCCGGGCGGACGACGGGAGGGAAGGCGCCGGCTCCCGGCTGCGGCGGACGATGGGCCGGGAGAGGTGCACGATGGTGTGGTGGCGCTCGCTCCGGGAGCGGCCCGGGAGCGGGACCCGGACATCGCGGGGGCCGCCCCGGTCACGGGCCGGGCCGCCGGTGCGCGAGAGGAGGCGGTGACGATGACACGGACACCTCCCACGACGGTCGCCCGGGTGCGGCTGTGGCGCTGGCGGCGCAACCCGCTCCGGCGGCACAGCGATGTCGTCGAGGCGTGGATCGTCCTCGCCGGCTGGGTGCTGGCCCTGGCCGTCGGGATCCTCGCGGGCCTGGTGGCGGCCCGGACCTCCGCGTCGGGGTTCACGGCGCGGCAGGCCCGGGTGCACCCCGTGTCCGCCGTGGTCACCAGCGACGCGGCACGGACCCCGGCCGCCAGTGACGGCTACGGCGACGACCGGGTGTGGGCCGTCGTGCGGTGGACGGACAGGGACGGCTCGGTGCACACCGACCGTGCGAAGGTCGTCCCGGGCGCCACCGCCGGAAGCCGCGTCACGGTGTGGACGAACCGGGCCGACCGGATCGTGCCCGCCCCCCTCGTCGGTTCGGCGGCCGACCTGCAGGCGGCCCTCACCGGCGCCCTCGTCGCCCCGGCCGCCGGCGCGCTGGTCTGGGGCGCGGGCTGGCTGGTGCGCGACCGGCTGATCCGGCGGCGGATGGCCGAGTGGGACGCGGAGTGGAAGCACATCGGCCCCCGGTGGGGCAACCTCAGTGGCGGCCGGGGCTGACGTGCCGGGGCGGCGACCGGAACCGCCGGCCGGGGCTGACATGCCGGGGCGGCGACCGGAACTGCCGGCCGGGGCTGACGTGCGGGGGCGGCGACCGGAACTGCCGGCCGGGGCTGACGTGCGGGGGCGGCGACCGGAACTGCCGGCCGGGGCTGAGGTGCCGGGGTGCCGGCCGAACCGCCGGCCGGGTGCTTGAGGACGCCCTGCCGGGTTACCCGGGCCGTATGGCGAAGCTGCACGTACCACTGCGACACCACCGGCAGGCCGCCGACGAGACGGCGGCGCCGCCCGTACCGGCCCCCGAGGAGGCCGGACCCACCGAGGAGGTCGAGCGGCGGGCGCCGGACAACCCGGCGAAGCTGCCCCGGCGGGCATGGGCCGCGGCCTTCAAAGGCGCACTGCGCGAGTTCAAGGACGACGAGCTGAGCGACCGCGCGGCGGCCCTCACCTACTACGCCGTACTGGCCCTCTTCCCGGCGCTTCTGGTGCTGGTCTCCCTGCTGGCCGTCGCCGGCCGGTCGGTCACCGACCGGGTGCTGGACAACCTGCGGAACCTGGCCCCCGGGCCGGCCCGGGACATCGTCACCCGGTCCGTCGAGCAGTTGCAGGGCACGGCCGGGACCGGTTCGATCGTGGCGCTCGTCGGCCTGGTGCTGGCCGTGTGGTCGGCGTCCGGTTACGTGGCCGCCTTCATCCGCGCCGCCAACGCCGTCTACGACATGCCCGAGGGCCGCCCGGTGTGGAAGATCCTCCCGGTGCGCGTCGGCGTCACGGTGGTCCTCATGGTCCTCGCCGTGGCCAGCTCCCTGATCGTGGTCTTCTCCGGCGGCCTGGCCCGGCGTGCCGGGCAGGCGATCGGGGCCGGCGACACGGCGCTGACGGCGTGGTCGATCGCGAAGTGGCCGGTGCTGGTCCTGCTCGTCACCGTGATGATCGCGATCCTGTACTGGGCCACCCCGAACGCCAAGGTCAAGGGCTTCACCTGGGTCACCCCCGGCAGCTTCCTCGCCCTGCTGATCTGGATGGCCGCCTCCGCCGGGTTCGCCTTCTACGTCGCCAACTTCGCCTCCTACAACAAGACCTACGGCACCATGGCCGGCGTCATCGTCTTCCTGGTCTGGCTGTGGATCACCAACCTGGCCATCCTGCTCGGCCTGGAGTTCGACGCGGAGACCGTACGGCAGCGGGCCATCGCCGGCGGCCATCCACCCGAGGCCGAGCCCTACACCCAGCCGCGCGACACCAGGAAGTGGAGCGAGGAGGACGTGCGCCGCCTGGACGGACCCGACGGACACGTCCCGCCCGGGGGCCAGGAGCCCGACGGGCACGTCCCGCGGGGAGGTCAGGAGCCCGACGGACACGTCCCGCCCGGGGGCCAGGAGCCCGACGGGCACGTCCCGCGGGGAGGTCAGGAGCCCGACGGGCACGTCCCGCGGGGAGGTCAGGAGCCCGACGGGCGGACCCCGCCCCCGTCCGGCACCTGACGGGCGGACCCCCTCCGCCCGGCGCCCGGAAGTGGCAGGC
>NZ_WWJT01000129.1 GCF_009865385.1 Streptomyces sp. SID486
CTGGACTACGGCATCCACTCGCTGATCACCGTGCCGTTGCGGGCGGGCAGTCTGGTGCTGGGCGTGGCGAACTTCTGGCGTGCGGACAAGCCGCAGCCGTTCGACGCCGAGGAGGTGGCCCTGGCGGAGGAGCTGGTGGCGCGGGCCGCGGTGTCCATCGACAACGCCCGCCGGTACACCCGCGAGCACAGCATGGCGGTCACCCTCCAGCGCAGCCTGCTGCCGCGCTCCCTGCCCGCGCAGGGCGCCCTGGAGATCGCCTACCGCTACCTGCCGGCCCAGTCCGGGGTCGGGGGCGACTGGTTCGACGTGCTGCCGCTGTCCGGTGCCCGGGTGGCGCTGGTCGTCGGGGACGTCGTGGGGCACGGACTGCACGCGGCGGCGACCATGGGGCGGCTGCGGACGGCCGTGCACAACTTCTCCTCGCTCGACCTGCCACCGGACGAGCTCCTCGGCCTGCTGGACGAGCTGGTCGGCCGGATCGACCAGGACGAGACGCCGGACGGTGACGCGGCCGTGGTGACGGGCGCGACCTGTCTGTACGCGATCTACGACCCGGTGTCCCGGCGGTGCACCCTGGCCCGGGCCGGCCATCCGCCGCCCGCGGTGGTGCGGCCGGACGGCAGCGTGGAGTTCGCGGACGTGCCCGCGGGCCCGCCACTGGGCCTGGGCGGGCTGCCGTTCGAGACGGCGGAGCTGGAGCTGGCGGAGGGCAGCCGGCTGGTGCTGTACACCGACGGTCTGGTGGAGGACCGGCAGCGGGACATCGACGAGGGCCTCGGTCTGCTGCGGGACGCGCTGCTGCGGACGCCGGGCACCTCCCCCGAGGACACCTGCCGTACGGTGCTGGACCGGCTGCCGGCCCGGCCGAGCGACGACGTGGCGCTGATCGTCGCCCGCACGCGGGTGCTGGACGGCGACCGGGTCGCCCAGTGGCAGGTGCCGTCCGAGCCGGCCGCGGTGTCCCGGGTGCGGGCCTCGGTGACCCGGCGGCTGGCCGCCTGGGGCCTGGAGGAGCTGGCGTTCACGACCGAGCTGATCCTCAGCGAGCTGGTCACCAACGCCATCCGCTACGGGCGCGGCCCGATCGGGGTACGGCTGCTGCGCGACCGCACCCTGATCTGCGAGGTGTCCGACCGCAGCACGACCTCGCCGCATCTGCGGTACGCGGCGAGCACCGACGAGGGCGGCCGGGGCCTGTTCCTGGTCGCGCAGCTCGCGGAGCGCTGGGGCACCCGGTACACGCCGACCGGCAAGGTGATCTGGGCGGAGCAGCCGCTGCCCTGAGCGTCCGGTGCGGGAGCCGTGCCGAGAACCACCCGCCGACGCCTCCGGTGGGCGGTGCGGGCGCGGCGGACCGCGACGCGGGGTTCACCGCGTCCCCGCCACGGCCGCCGGGGGCACACGGCCGCGCGGTGACCGGGCGGGTGCGGTCCGCCAGGCCCGTTCCGGATTCCGTCCGTGCGGGCGGAGCGGGGGTCAGCCGCCGCCCAGCCGCGCGCGCAGCAGCTGCTTGCCCAGCTCGGCGCCCTTGCGGCTGTCGGCCTGGGCCTTGCGGAACAGGTCCGCGACCTCGTCGTCCTTCTCGCGCTCCGCGTCCTGGATGTACTGCTCCAGCCGCAGGGCGTTGGCCAGGCACGCCTCGACGTACCAGATCAGGTTGTAGTCCTTGTCGCGGGTGCCGGTGACGTCACCGGTCTCGCTGGTGCTGGTCATCCGGGGTCTCCTCCCTGTGTCGTCCTGGTGTCGGTCCCGCTCGGGAGCGTCCCGGGTACCCGTGCGACCTGCGGACACACCGGCCCGGTCCGGCCGGGGGTCAGCCGAGGGCGCGGTCGAGGTTGAACGCCGCGCTGATCAGGGACAGGTGGGTGAACGCCTGGGGGAAGTTGCCCTGTTGCTCGCCGGTGCGGCCGATCTCCTCGGCGTACAGACCGAGATGGTTGGCGTAGGTCAGCATCTTCTCGAAGGCCAGCCGGGCCTCGTCGACCCGGCCGGCCCGGACGAGCGCCTCGACGTACCAGAAGGAGCAGATGGAGAACGTGCCCTCGTCACCGCGCAGGCCGTCCGGGCTGGCCTGCGGGTCGTACCGGTAGACGAGGGAGTCGGAGACGAGGTCCTCGGTGAGGGCGTCCAGGGTGGACAGCCACTTGGGGTCGGTGGGGGCGATGAACTTGGCGAGCGGCATCATCAGCACCGAGGCGTCCAGGACGTCGGCGTGCTCGTACTGCACGAAGGCGCCCCGGCGCTCCGACCAGCCGTGGTCCATGATCCTGCGGTAGATGGTGTCCCGGGCCTGGCGCCAGCGCCGGTGGTCGGCGGGCAGCCCGCGGTGGGTGGCGAGGCGGATGGCACGCTCGATGGCGACCCAGCACATCAGCCGGGAGTACAGGAAGGTCTTCCGGCCGCCACGGGTCTCCCAGACTCCCTCGTCGGGCTGGTCCCAGTGGTCGCACACCCAGTCGACGAGCTGGCACACGTCGTCCCACTGACCGCTGGAGATGGGTTGCGCCCACTTGTCGTAGAGGTAGATGGAGTCGATCAGCGCGCCGTAGATGTCCAGCTGGAGCTGGCCGGCGGCGGCGTTGCCGACCCGGACGGGTGCGGAGCCCAGGTGCCCCTCCAGGTGGGGCAGGTCGCGTTCGGGCAGGTCGGCGCGGCCGTCGATGCCGTACATGACCTGCAGGGGGCCGGAGGCGGCGCCGTCACCGGGGCTGATGTGCGTGGTCAGGAACTTCATGAAGGCGGCGGCCTCGCCGCTGAATCCGAGCCTGAGCAGTGCGTAGACGGCGAAGGCGGCGTCGCGGACCCACACGTAGCGGTAGTCCCAGTTGCGCTCGCCGCCGAGCTGCTCGGGCAGGCTGGTGGTGGGCGCGGCGATGATGGCGCCGGTGGGTGCGTAGGTGAGCAGTTTCAGGGTGAGGGCCGAGCGGTGCACCATCTCGCGCCAGCGGCCCCGGTAGCGGGACTGGTGCAGCCACCTGCGCCAGTAGGCGACCGTGGAGTTGAACTCCTGCTCCGCCTCGCGGTGCGCGCACCCGCGGGGCATCACCTGCTCGCCGAGCTGGTCGAGGGCGAACACCGCCGTCTCGCCCTCGGTCAGTTTGAAGTCGGCCCACGCGTCGCGGCCGTCGTGCTCCACGGTGACCGTGGAGGTGAGCGCCAGTGACCGGTGCGGGGACTCGAAGAAGAGCATGTCGTCCACGGGGCTGAGGGTGTGGGGGTCGGCCCCGTAGTTGAAGCGCGGGGCGATCAGCGCCCGGAACGGGACCGTGCCGCGGACGCAGACCACGCGCCGGATCACCCGGTGCCGGCTCACCTCCAGCGAACTGTCGCAGCACACGGGCATGAAGTCCTGCACCTCGCCGACGCCCTCCTCCGTGAAGAAGCGGGTGATCAGCACGTTGGTGTCGGGGAAGTAGAACTGCTTGGTGCGTGCCGGTACGGCGGCGGCCAGCTCGAAGCGTCCGCCCCGCTCGGCGTCGAGGATCGCCGCGAAGACACTCGGGGAGTCGAAGGAGGGGCAGCAGTACCAGTCGATCGTGCCGTTGGTGCCCACCAGCGCCACGCTGCGCAGGTCGCCGATGAGGCCGTGTTCGGCGATGGGCAGGTAGCGGGGGCCGGGTGCGTCCCCGGCGAACGGCGTCGCGGCCATCGGCGGCCTCCCGGTGAGCATGCGGTGCGTTATGAACGCTTACCTTACTTTTCCCCCACTTACGGTTGATTCTCCAGTGTGCGGGATGTTTTCCGGCTTGGGAACGCGTGGTTCCGTCCGGTGTGGGCAGGCGCTCCACACCCGCTCCCCAGGCGCTTCCGGATGCAGGGTGCGCCGGGGAGGGCAATGGTGAGAGTGTGCCGTTCGGAGGCACCGGCACGGATGCGGTCATCCGGACCGAGGAGGAGGCATCATGGCGACATCCACCCCTGAAGAGTCCCGTTCGTCGGACGACGTCTGCACCCCGGACGCCCTGCTCCACTCCGCGCCCTCGAGGGACGTCACCCCCGAGGACATGGTGATGGCGGCGGGCAGGGACGTCACACCGAAGAACCTCGACTGGGCGCGTCGCAAGCTGGAGTCGGAGGGTCCCGCGGCCATCGAGAAGCTGCTGCCCTAGGGCGGACCGGGGAACGGCCCCGAACGAACGGGGAAGGCGGGCCGGGCGGCGTGCGCCCGGCCCGCCGGCGTGCGCGG
>NZ_WWJT01000130.1 GCF_009865385.1 Streptomyces sp. SID486
GCCGTGTCCACCGTCACCGCAGGACCCTCGAACCCGAACGTGTACGAGATACGGCCCGAGGCAGCGCTCACACTGCTTCCGGTGAGGAGGTACCCCTGAAGGCCGTCGGAGGCATCATGCATCCGGGGGCCGTAGTCCTGGGCCATGGCGCCGACGAAGACACCCGTCCCGTCCCGCCACCGGCCGTCCGGGGCGATGCCGGCCCGCTCGAACGCCTCCCACGACGTCTCCAGCAACAACCGCTGCTGCGGGTCCATCGCCAGCGCCTCACGCGGCGAGACACCGAAGAACGCGGGATCGAAGTCGCCCGCGTCGTAGAGGAAGCCGCCTTCGCGTGCGTACGTGGTGCCCGGCTTGCCCCTTTGCGGCGAGTACAGGGAGGCGAGGTCCCAGCCTCGGTCCGCCGGGAACCCGCTGATCGCGTCTCCCTCGGAGGCGATCAATTGCCACAGTTCCTCCGGCGATCGCACACCGCCGGGGAACCGGCAGCCCATGCCCACGATCGCGACGGGTTCGTCGAGGGACAGGACGGGCCGGACCGGGGTGCTGCCCGAACGGTCCGGGCCCACGAGCGCAGCCCTCAGATGCCGCGAGAGAACGGCCGGGGTCGGGTAGTCGAACAGCAAGGTGGTCTGCAACCGCAGTCCGGTCGTGGTGTTCAAACGGTTACGGAACTCGACGGCACCCAGCGAGTCGAAGCCGAGTTCCTTGAACGTGCGGCCGGCGTCGACTGCCGCCGGACCCTCGTAGCCCAACGTCGTGGCGACCTGGCTCAGCACCAGGTCCAGGAGCAGCTCCGTCTGCTCGTCGTCGCCAAGGGCCGCCAGGCGCCGCCGGAGCAGCGAAGCAGCATCCACCACCGGTTCAGCCGCCCCGCCGGCATCAGAGTTGGCCGTAGTGTCGAACCAGTAACGCTGTCGCTGGAAGGCGTAGGTGGGCAGGTCGACGCGCTGGGCACCCGTACCCTTGAACACTGCCGTCCAGTCGACGGCCGCGCCCCCGACGAACGCCTCGGCCACCGACGTCAGGAAACGGAGCAGGCCACCCTCGTCACGACGCAGCGAACCCACCGCAGTGACAGAGACGTCTACATGCTCCTCTGCCGTCTGCTCGACGCCCATCGTCAGCACCGGATGCGCACTCGACTCGATGAACAGACGGAAACCGTCATCGAGAAGGGCCCGCACGGTGTCGGCGAAACGAACCGTCCGACGAAGATTGCGATACCAGTA
>NZ_WWJT01000131.1 GCF_009865385.1 Streptomyces sp. SID486
GGAGCCCGGCCGCCTGGGCCCGTCGTGACCCCGGCCGCCCGGCCGCCCGGCTGCCCGGCCGTCGGGGCGTCGGGGCCTCAGGCGCCCAGCTGCCGGGCGGCGGCCTGGACGGTCTGCTCCAGCAGGGTGGCGATCGTCATCGGCCCCACCCCGCCCGGCACCGGCGTGATCAGCGAGGCCCGCTCCACGGCGGAGTCGAAGTCGACGTCACCGACGTTCCCCGCGTTGTAGCCCGCGTCGATCACGACCGCGCCCGGCTTGATGTCCTGCCCGCCGATCAGCCGCGGCCGGCCGACCGCGGCGACGACGATGTCGGCCTCGCGGACCGCCGCCGACAGATCGCGGGTGCGCGAGTGGCAGTACGTCACGGTCGCGTCCCGGGCCAGCAGCAGCATGCCCACCGGCTTGCCGAGGATCGCGCTGCGGCCCACGACCACGGCTCGCTTGCCGGCCGGGTCGACGCCGTACTCGTCCAGCAGCCGCAGGATGCCGCCCGGGGTGCAGGAGACGAAGCCCGGCAGGCCGAAGCTCATCGTGGCGAACGAGGCGAAGGTGACACCGTCCACGTCCTTCTCCGGCGCGATCGCCTCGAACGCGGCCCGCTCGTCGACGTGCTCGCCCACCGGGTGCTGCAGCAGGATGCCGTGCACCCCCGGGTCGGCCGACAACTCCCGCAGGGTGCCGACGAGTTCCTCGGTGGTCGTGGCCGCGGGCAGGGCCACGTGACGCGACTCGATGCCGGCCTTGCGGCATCGGTTCTGCTTCATGCGGACGTAGGTCACGGACGCCGGGTCCTCGCCGACCAGCACGGTCGCCAGACACGGTGCGGTCCCGGTCCGCTCGGTCAGACCGGCGGCCTGCCGGGCGGTTTCCTCGACGATGCGGCGGGCGGGCGCGGTGCCGTCCATCAGACGGGCCTGAGTCATGCTGCACACTCCTGAGCTGGATCGATTCTCCTCGCCCAGGCGCGCGGCAGACACCACGGACCGCTCCCCGGTGGTGCTCCACCTCAGCGCCAGTCACGGCCCGGGTACAGGGTAGCCGAGGGCACGTGCGCCCCGTCACCGCTGGCCGGGGAGGTCCAGGCCGGCCCTGGGGCGACCTGGACCCGCGCTCCTTCCCGGCGCTGCCGTGCCGGACCGGTGTCCTACTCGTCCCAGGCCTGGATGATGAGCTGGTCGGCGATCTTGCCGTCCCGCAGGGTGACCATCGACTCGGCCAGCACCCGGGTGCCGTCCCCGTACTCGCAGGACTCGCTGTACGCGGCCTGGTCGCCCTGGACCACGCACCTGTCCAGCTTGTGTGTCATGTCGCGGCTGTAGATGTCGTCCAGCAACTCGGCGATCCGGCCCCGGCCGTGCAGGACCGTGGGATGGCTCGGCTGGTTGTTGCGGTCGACGATGCGGATCTCCGCGTCGTCGGTGTAGAGCGACAGAAGGGTGTTGCCGGTGTTCCCCTCTATGGCCCGGCGCAGTGTCTCGGTGTCGAAAGCGGACCCCGTCGCGGTACCCATGGTGACCTCCTTCAGGGGCCCGCGGCCCGTCCGGGAGCGGGCCGCACGGGTCCCGTCTTCGAGCCTCCTCCGTCCCGGCGCCCCCGGCAAGCGCGCTCACCCCGGCTCCGCCTCACGGGTGAGCGCGCCCCGCCGCCCGTGTCCGGCCGGGGCCCGGGGCCGTTGCTGAGGACATGATCCCAACACGACGTATCGTCGCCGCCCTCGGCCTCGCCGCCGGGGTCACCGGTCTTGCCGCGCCGCTGGCGAACGCGGCCGACGCGAGCGCACCGGCCACCGGGCAGATCAGTCCCATGGCCGTGCTCGACTCGCTCACCGTCAGCGACATCCCGGCCCAGTACAAGGCCGGGGTCCCGCGGGTCTCCGAGCAGACGCGGGCGCTGAACCAGATCAACGAGCTGGACCGGCTGGGCGAACTGTGGCAGGTCGCCGGTCTGGTGGCGCCCGTGACGGGCCTGCTGCCGGCCGTCGAGGCCTGATCTCCCGCCGTACCCGAGGGCCGTCCCGGCGAGGGGCGGCCCTCACCGCTGCGCCGGGGCCAGGGAGCGCGGGAGGATCCGTCCGCCCTCCCCAACTCCCGTTGCGGGTGGCGGAAAGATCCACGATCACCGTCGTGGTCCGTCCCCCCTGCCGGGCGGTCCCGCGTAGGGTCGGCGGCGAAGGCAACCGAAGAAGGGACCAGACCATGGCGCAGGAAGTGCGCGGCGTGATCGCACCGGGCAAGGACGAGCCCGTACGGGTCGAGACGATCGTGGTACCGGACCCCGGGCCCGGCGAAGCCGTCGTACGCATCCAGGCCTGCGGGGTCTGTCATACCGATCTGCACTACAAGCAGGGCGGCATCTCGGACGACTTCCCCTTCCTGCTCGGCCACGAGGCCGCCGGTGTCGTGGAGTCGGTCGGCGAGAACGTCACCGATGTCGTCCCCGGCGACTTCGTCGTCCTCAACTGGCGTGCGGTCTGCGGACACTGCCGGGCCTGCCTGCGGGGGCGGCCCTGGTACTGCTTCGACACCCACAACGCACGGCAGAAGATGACGCTCGCCGCCACCGGCCAGGAACTGTCCCCGGCCCTCGGCATCGGCGCCTTCGCCGAGAAGACGCTGGTCGCGGCCGGCCAGTGCACCAAGGTCGACCCGGCCGTCTCCCCGGCGGTCGCGGGCCTCCTCGGCTGCGGGGTGATGGCCGGCCTCGGCGCCGCGATCAACACCGGGAACGTGGGCCGGGGCGACTCGGTCGCCGTCATCGGCTGCGGCGGGGTCGGCGGCGCGGCCGTCGCCGGGGCGAACCTCGCCGGCGCGGCGAAGATCATCGCGGTGGACATCGACGACCGCAAACTGGACACGGCCCGCGGTCTGGGCGCCACCCACGCCGTCAACTCCAAGGAGACCGACCCGGTCGAGGCGATCCGCGAACTCACCGGCGGCTTCGGCGCCGACGTCGTCATCGAGGCCGTCGGCCGCCCGGAGACCTACAAGCAGGCGTTCTACGCCCGCGACCTCGCCGGCACCGTCGTCCTCGTCGGCGTGCCCACTCCGGAGATGAAGCTCGAACTGCCCCTGCTGGACGTCTTCGGCCGCGGCGGCGCCCTCAAGTCCAGCTGGTACGGCGACTGTCTGCCCAGCCGCGACTTCCCCATGCTGGTCGACCTGCACCTGCAGGGCCGCCTGCCGCTCGACGCGTTCGTCACCGAGACCGTCCGGCTCGACCAGGTGGAGCAGGCGTTCGAGCGGATGCACCAGGGCGACGTGCTGCGTTCGGTGGTGGTGCTGTGATGACCGTACGCATCGAACGTCTCGTCACCTCCGGCCAGTTCACCCTCGACGGCGGCACCTGGGACGTCGACAACAACGTGTGGATCGTCGGCGACGAGCGGGAGGTGATCGTCATCGACCCCGCCCATGACGCCGAGGCCGTCCTCGGCGCCGTCGACGACCGGCGGGTCACCGCGATCGTCTGCACGCACGCCCACAACGACCACGTGAACGCGGCACCGGAGCTCGCGGCCCGGACCGGCGCCACCATCTGGCTGCACCCCGACGACCTGACGCTGTGGCGGCAGACGCACCCCGACCGCGACCCCGACCGGCACCTCCTGGACGGCCAGGTCATCGAGGCCGCGGGCGCCGACCTCACCGTGCTGCACACCCCCGGGCACGCCCCCGGCGCCGTCTGCCTGTACGAGCCCGCCCTCGGCACCGTCTTCACCGGCGACACCCTCTTCCAGGGCGGCCCGGGCGCCACGGGACGCTCCTACTCCCACTTCCCGACGATCATCGAATCCATCCGCGACCGGCTCCTCACCCTCCCCCCGGAGACCAAGGTCCTCACCGGGCACGGGGACAGCACGACCATCGGTGCGGAGGCTCCTCACCTGGAGGAGTGGATCAAGCGCGGACACTGACGGAACGTCCCGGCGCAGCCCCGGCGGTCATCGCTCGCCGCACCCGACAGGGTATGGACTCCCGCTGACCGCCGGCCGGCCGTGCACGCCTCGCTGACCGCCGGCCGGCCGGCCGTTCACGGGCTCCGCCGGCCGTCGGCGACCGGTCATGGGCTCCCGCCGACGCCGGCCGGCCACGGGCTACCGCCGGCCGTCGGCGGACGGGAGCGCCCACCGGGCCGGGTGGCCGGGCGGCAGCGCCAGGTCCTGGCGCACGGCCGTGTAGTAGCCCGCACGGCCGGTCCGCTGCCGCTCCAGCAGTTCCTGCCACGCCTGCGGATCGCGGATCCCCTCCCGCAGGAACCGCTCCATGTCCATCAGCGACACCACCCACACACGGGCCTGGTCTACCACCGCCGTGCTGCCCAGCAGGAGCAGGGCCTCGCCCGCCGGATCCCGGTCGTGGGCGGCCTGGGCGAGCAGCGGTGCGGCCTCGTCGGGCGACAGCGGATGGGGGTGCGGGTCGTTGCCGAGGTGGGCGGCGACCCGGTACGTCAGCGTCACCGCCCGCTTCAGCGTGCGGGCGTACTCCGAGTAGACGGCCAGCCGGCGTTCCTCCCAGCGGGCCGCCTCCTCGCGCCGGAACTTCGCCCGGTCGCTGCGCACCACGGCCAGATACGAGCCGAGGGCCCCGATCACGACCCCTATGAGGGCCGGGAGTTGCTGCAGGAACGCCGTCATGGGAGCACGTTACCCGCGCCGCCGGCCGCCCCGTTCGTGCCGTCTTCCCATGGCGGCGGGCCCGGGGCACCGCCGCGACCGTCGGCCGGGAGCCGCCCGGCGCCCCGGCCGCGTGTCCCGTCCCGGCCGTCAGCCCGAGGCCGCCGCGAGTGCCCGGAGCACCCGGTCGGTGTCGGCCTCGGTGGTGCGCCAGTTGCTGAACGCCGCGCGCAGCCCGGGAATCCCGCCGTACACGGTCGGCGTCACATACGCCTCCCCGGACGCGGTGACCGCCCGGGCCAGCTCCGCCACCCGCTCCGTGGTCGGATCCGCGGCGAGGGTGAAGCACACCACGTTCAGCCGTACCGGGGCCAGCAGACGCAGACCCGGCAGCGCCTCGACGCCCGCGCCCAGCCGGCGGGCGAGGGCGACGTTGCGTTCCACGATCTCCCGGTGCCCGTCCCGCCCGTAGGCCGTCAGCGAGAACCAGGCCGGCAGGGCCCGCAGCCGGCGCGAGTTCTCCGGGGTCAGATGCAGGAAGTCGGGCTGGCCCTCCGGCAGGCCCAGATACGGCGAGGAGTTGTGGAACACCGACACCTGCAGATCGCGTCGCCGGGTGAACTGGACGGCCGCGTCATAGGGGACGTTGAGCCACTTGTGGAGGTCCACGCAGACCGAGTCGGCCGCGTCCAGCCCGTCGACCAGCGGGGCGTACTCCGGGCAGAGCGCGGCGAACGCGCCGAACGCCCCGTCCACGTGCAGCCAGAAGTCGTACCGTTCCTTCAGGGCGGCGATCGACCGCAGGTCGTCGAAGTCGACCGTGTTCACCGTGCCCGCGTTCGCGACGACGATCACCGGCCGGGCCGCCCGCTCGGCCAGCGCCGCCTCCAGCGCGGTCACGTCGACGGCCTCCCGCCCACCGGACAGCAGCGGCACCCGGCACAGCCGGTCCCGGCCGAGGCCCAGCACCGACATCGCCTTCGGGACACTGGAGTGCGGGCTGCCCGAGAGCACGTCGAGCGGACCCAGGGCCGCGGCACCCTCCCGGGAGACGTCCACACCCAGTCGTTCCCCGGCCCACTCCCGGCCGATGGCCAGCCCGACCGCGTTGGACATGGTGGCGCCCGTCACGAACGCCCCGCTGTGCGCCTCTCCCAGCCCGAACAGCTCACGCAGCCACGCCACGGTCTCGCGCTCCAGTTCCTGGGCCCAGGAGCCGCCCGCCGCGGACAGGTTCTGGTCGAACGCGGACGTCAGCCAGTCCCCGGCCACGGACGCGGGCGTCGCCCCGCCGGTGACGAAGCCGAGGTAGCGCGGACCGGCGGAGCCGGAGAAGCCGGGCGCCCACCGCTCGGCGAACCGGGCGAGGGCGCCCTCGCCCCCCGCGCCCTCGGCCGGCAGCGGCACCCGCCCGGGAGCCCGGCCGGGCGCGGCCACCGGCCGGCCGGCCAGCCCCGCCACCTCCCGGGCGGCGACGTCACGGGCGGCCTGGAGCAGTTCGGGGAGCCGGGAGAGATCGTCGGCGAGCGTCCGGTGCATACGACGGAGCGTAGAGGGCGGGGCGGGCGGGTGCCCGGTCCACTTGGTGAGGAGTGGACCAGGAAAACTGGACCGGTGGACTCTGGATTCGTCGCCGCGCTCGGTGACTGGCGCACCCGGCCCGGCCCGCTCGCCCGTTCCCTCGCGGCGGCGGTCCGGGACGCCGTGGCCGACGGCAGGCTGCCGGTCGGCACCCGGCTGCCCTCCGAACGGCAGCTGGCCGGCATCCTGCGCCTCAGCCGCGGCACGGTGGTCGCCGCGCTCAGCCTGCTGCGCGCCGACGGCTGGCTGCGCACCCGGCACGGCAGCGGCAGCGCCGTACGCCTGCCCGCCCGCCTCACCGAGCGCACCACTCCCTGGTCCCTCGACCGGGGCGGTGCCGCCGACGCCGCCCTCGACCTCACCCTCGCGGTGACCGCCGCGCCCCACGACGCCTACCGCGCCGCCCTCGCCCGCGCCGCCGAGCTGAGCGCGCCCCTGCTCGTCGACTCCGGCGTCGCCACGGCCGGCCTGCCCCGGCTCCGTGAACTCCTGGCGGACCGCTACACCCGCGCCGGCCTCGCCACCCGCCCCGAACAGATCCTGGTGACCGCAGGCGCCCGGGCCGCCCTCACCCTGCTCCTGGATCACCTGCACACCGACCGCAGGGCACCCGTGCTGGTGGAGAACCCGGCCTTCCCCGGCGCCCTCGCCGTGCTGCGGGCCCGCGGGACCCGGCTGCTGCCGGTTCCCGTCTCGGCCGCGGACGGCTGGGACACCGCGCATCTGACCGCCACCGTCCACCGGCACCGGCCCCGACTGGCCTACCTGGTCCCCGACTTCCATAACCCGACCGGCGCCCACATGACCGCGGCCGGACGCCGGGCGGTCGCCGAGCTCGCCGACCGCCACGGAGTGACCGTCATCGCCGACGAGACCATGCGCGACCTGGACCTGCGAACACCCGCCGGCACCGAACCCCACCTCGCCGGGGCGCACGTGATCCAGATCGGCTCCGCGAGCAAGACGCTGTGGAGCGGCCTGCGGGTCGGCTGGATCCGGGCCGGCGCCGACCTCGTACGGCAGCTGCGGATCGGTCCGCTCCAGGCCCTGCTCGCGCCGCCGCCCCTGGAGCAGCTCGTCGCCGCCGAACTGCTCGGCGCGCCGCTCTCGTCCGTGCTCGCGGACCGGCGGGCCCGGCTGCGCGCCCAGCGCGACCACCTCGTCGCGCTGCTCGACGGCACGGGCTGGACCTTCACGGTCCCGGCGGGCGGCCTGACCCTGTGGCTGCACCTGGGTGCCACCGGCCCGCACGCCGTCGACCTCGCGGCCCGGGCCGCCGCACGCGGCCTCGCGGTGACCCCCGGCCCGCACTTCAGCGCCGACCGCACCACTCTCGGCCGCCACCTGCGGCTGCCGTTCACGGCGACCCCGCAGACGCTGACCCGGGCGGTCGGGCTGCTGAGGGAGTGCTGTACGGTCTGAACTTCACCGTTTCGTCACAGCCTGACCGGAAACACAACCATGCTCCGCCCTGCCGGGTCTAGTAGTCCGAGACCGCGGGAATCGCGCTGGGAGACCCCGGGCGAAGGCCCGGACGGACCGCAGCACCGGATCAGGGAAGAGGTAGAGGCCACCATGGGGGGCATAAGCAGAAGAGGCGTCGTCGCGCTGGGCGTCACGGGACTGGTGGCGCCGCTCGCGCTCGCCTTCACCGCGGCACCGGCGCAGGCCGCGAGCTGTACCACGGCGACGGGGCCGTACCAGAAGCAGGTGGAGAAGTTCCTGGGCCGCCCGGTCGACGGCAAGCAGTCCGCCGCCGACTGCAAGGCCGTCCAGGCCTTCCAGAACAAGCACGGCATCACACCGAACATCGGCTATGCCGGGCCCGTCACCTGGGGTGTGATGGACCTGATGAACAAGCAGAAGGCCGTGGGCGACAAGCCGAACAAGGCAGGCAAGTGCCCCACGAACAAGGGCCGGATCGCCTGCGTGAACCTCACGCTCCAGCTCAGCTGGATCCAGGACGGCAGCCGGCTGGTCTACGGCCCGGTGCCGGTGCGCACCGGACGCGACGGCTACGAGACCCGCACCGGTCTGAAGAAGATCTACTGGCGGGACATCGACCACGTGTCCGACCTCTATGACGTGCCGATGCCCTACAGCCAGTTCTTCGACGGCGGCCAGGCGTTCCACTCGGTGGGCCTGAGCATGTGGAACCCGCCGGGTTCGCACGGCTGCGTCAACATGACGCCGGCGGTGGCCAAGAAGTACTGGTCGCTGCTGAAGAACGGCGACGACGTCTTCGTCTACGGCCGCAAGCCGGGCACCTGAGCCGTAGCCGTGCACCTGAGCCGGACGGCTCGCGTCACACCCCGGGGGCGTCCCCGAAGTCCGGGATCTCCAGCCGCACTCCGCCCTGCCGTGCCGATTCGTGCGCGATGACGCCCGGCAGGGTGTAGCGGGCGGCCACCCACGCGTTCACCGGCGGCTGCGTGCGCGTGGTGACGGCGGTGACGAAGTCGTCCGCCAGGAAGTGGTGGCTGCCCTCGTGCCCGTTGGGCAGCCCGTCGAACTCCCCCGGCAGCCGTGACCGGTCGTGCACCGGTGCCGCGCCCGAGGTGAAGGCCGCCCGCAACGCGGGCGCGACGTGCGCCGACGACGGGTCGCCGGGCGTCGGCGTCCGCCGGGGCTCCAGCAGTTCGCTGATGTCCTCGACCCCGTTCTTGTCCTGCCACAGCGCCACCGTCGCCAGCTGCTCCATGCTGGCCTCGGTCCCGAAGAACCGGAACCGGGATTCCCGGATGTGCGAGGGGTAGCCGACCCGCCGGAACTCGTTCGTACGGAACGATCCGCCGCCCGCCACCTCGAACAGGGCCGTCGCGTTGGACACGTCGTTGTCGAACTGGCTCACCGAACGGTCGAAGACGCCGTCACCCCGCTCGTCGCGCACCCCGATCGCCGACACGCTCACCGCGTGGGTCCGCCAGGCGCCGAGCACCCCGCCGACCGAGTGCGTCGGGTACAGCAGCGGGGGATAGCTGGCGGTCGCCTTCCAGTCGGCTCCGCCGCTGTACCGGTAGGCGTCGTAGAACCCGAGGTCCATGTCGTGGACGTAGTCGCCCTCGGCGTAGAAGACGCGGCCGAAGGCGCCCCGGGCGATCCGGTCGCGGGCGTGCACGGTGGCCGGGTGGTAGTGGCTGGTCTCGCCCATCATGTAGGTCAGCCCGGTGGCCCTGACCGCCTCGACGATCGCCGCGATCTCCTCGGTGGTGACGGCCATGGGTACGGCCGAGTACACGTGCTTGCCCGCGTTCAGGGCCCGCAGGACCAGCGGGCCGTGGGTCCAGCGCTGGGTGAAGACCGCGACCGCGTCCACGGCCGGCGACTCCAGCATCGCCTCGTACGACGGGAACGTGCCCGCGAGACCTCGCTCGGCGGCGAGCCGCTCGGCCCGCTCGGGCAGCAGATCCGTGACGTGGACCTCACGAACGCCCGGATGGGCCTGGAAGAGCGTGGCGAACTGTCCGGAGAACTGCCCCGCGCCGACGATGCCGAGAGAGAAAGTCATACCGATTACTTTCGGGACGGAAGAATCCTCCCGTCAAGATGTCGGCAAGGACGGCTCATGTGCGCCGACTCTCCCGCTAGTCTGGCGCCATTGCTTCTGAGTCGAAAGAAAATGGGGTACCGGACTTCATGTCCAGTTGGCAGCCGCTCAGTCCCGTGGAGCGCTCCGTGGCGATCGAGGTGCTCGTGCACGGCCCGCTCTCGCGCACCGAGCTGGCCCGCCGGCTGCGCCTTTCCCAGGGCAGCCTCACCCGACTGACCAAGCCGCTGATCGAGTCCGGGCTGCTGGTGGAGGCCGCCGGGCCCGGCGGGGCGGGGGAGACCCGGCAGGGGCGTCCCTCGCGGCCGCTCGACGTCGTCGCCGGGGCCCGCTCCTTCCTCGGTTTCAAGATCACCGCCGACCGGGTCCACGGCGTCCGCACCACCCTGCGCGGTGAGGTGACCGCCCGGCTGGACCGCCCGCTGGCCACGCACGACCCGGGTGCCGTCGCCGGCCTGCTGGCCGAGGCGGCCGGAGACCTCTCCGCCGGCCACCCCGCCCCGGCCGGCATCGGCATCGGTGTGGGCGGACGGGTGCACGAGCGGTCGGTCGTCGCCGAGTCGGCCTTCCTGGGCTGGCGGGACGTGCCCCTCGCGGCACTCGTACGGGAGCGCACCGGACTGCCTGTCGTGGTGGAGAACGATGTGGCGGCCCTGGTGGAGGCCGAGACCTGGTTCGGCGCGGGCCGGGGGCTCGACCGCTTCGCCGTCCTGACCATCGGTGCCGGCATCGGCTACGGGCTGGTGCTCGGCGGCAGCCGGGTGCCGCACGACGAGGAGGACCGCGGCTTCGGCCGGAACTGGATCATCGACCCGCACGGCCCGCTCACTCCCGAGGGCGCGCGGGGCAGTGCCGTGTCGTACCTCACCATCCCGAGCATCCGCTACCAGGTCGCTGCCGCCACCGGCCGCGACACCGGCTACGAGGAGATCCTCGCCGGTGCCGCGGCCGGCGAGCCGATGGCCTTCCGGGTCGTCGACGAGGCCGCCCGCGCCCTGGGCACCCTGGTCGCGCAGATCGCCAACTTCGCGATGCCGCAGAAGATCCTGCTCGCCGGGGAGGGGGTCGGCCTGATGGATGTGGCCGGGGACACGGTCCGCGACACCGTCCGCGCCCACCGGCACCCGCTGGCCGCCCCCGTGGACCTGGAGACGAAGGTCTCCGACTTCCACGACTGGGCGCGCGGGGCGGCCGTACCGGCGATCCAGGTGCTGGTGCTCGGCCTGACCGGGCAGTGAACTCCCGCTTCCGGTTGACACATTGACGTGATGAGTAACACGGTCCGATATGTCCGTATCGCGGCTACTTACTCACGGCGCCTTCACGTCGGTCGGCATATGCTTCACAGCATGTCCACCACTGTTGCAACCGCCTCCGAGCGATCGGCCGCGGAGGTCAACGAGGAGATCCGGGCGCTGTGGCGCCGGTCGGGCGGGACACTGACCACCGAGCAGCGCGCGCAGTACCAGCGCCTCGTGATGGAGTGGGCCGCCGCGGCCCCGCAGCCGCACCGGGCGGCCTGACCGACCCGCGCACACCGCGCCGTACCGCCGAGGGCACCCGTGACCGCACGGGTGCCCTTTCCGTCGTGCCCGGTTCCGCCGGCTCCGCCTCTCCCCGCTCCGGGGCCGGGTGCCGGGACTCCGTTCACCCCCAGGTCGCCGAGTAGTACCGCTGATACGCCTTGCGGTCCTGCTCGGCCCGGATGTACCGGGTCGCGACCAGCGCGATCAGACTGCCCGCGATGACCAGCAGGCCGGGCCCCACGTTGCGGGGATCCGTCAGCCGCGCCAGCAGCGTGCCGCCCTCCGCGCCGCCCGTGACCGGTGCCGAGGAGCCCGGCGAGGCCGAGTTGGGGGCCATCGCGCCCTGGCCGGCGGGGGCCGGCGGCGCACCGGACGGCGGGCCGCCCTGGGCGCCGCCCGCGTTCTGCGCCGACACGATCAGCCGGACCCCGAGCGTCGCCATCGCCTGGGTCACCGGCTGGAAGAACGTCGTCCCGCCCGTGGTGCAGTCACCGCTGCCGCCCGAGGTGACACCGAGGGCGACGCCCTCGGAGAACATCGGGCCGCCGCTGTCGCCCGGTTCGGCGCACACGTCGGTCTCGATGAGCCCGGTGACCGTCCCCTCCGGATAGTTGACGGTCGCGTTCAGCGCGGTGACCCGGCCGTCGTGCAGCCCGCTGGTGCTGCCGCTGCGGAACACCCGCTGCCCGACCGCCGGATCGGCGGCCCCGGTGATCCGCACACCCTTGCCGCCGCCCACCGCCACGACGTCGGCACCCTCCCCGGCCTTGCCGCCGGCGTACTGCACGAGCGAGAAGTCGTTGCCCGGGAAAGCGCTGTTCACGGTGGAGCCGAGCTGCCGGCCGCCCTGGTTGTCGGCGAACCAGACGGACCCGGCGGGCCCGCAGTGGCCGGCCGTGAGGATGAAGTCCGACTGCCCGTTCGTGACGTTGAACCCCGCCGAGCAGCGGCCGCCGGTCGACAGGATCGGCTGGGCGCCGTTCAGCCGTGTGGTGAACGTGCCCTTCGTACGCTCCATGTGCACGAAACCACCGATCCGCGCGGCGACCCCGGTCAGCCGCGACCAGTCCCCGGCGGACACGGTGCGGTCCGCCCGCACCACGACCCGGTTGGTCCGGTAGTCCACCGCCCAGGCCGTGCCCGCCACCCGGGGCGCCGAACCCAGCGTGGCCGTCGCCGACTTCAGCTCGTCCATGCTGTGCGCCACGACCTTCGCCTCGGCCCCGGCCGCCCGGACGGCCCGTGCCGCCGACCGGTCGGTCACCGCCACGACCGGGCGCCCGTCGGCGCCGATCCAGCTGCCCGCCGTCCGGGCTGTGCCCAGGCGTGCCGCCAGCGCGGCGCCGGTGTCCCCGGCGGAGCCGAGCGTTCTGACGGAGGCCGGCGGGGTCTGGCTCGCCATGGCCGCCTGCGCGACCATCGCGCCTCCCAGGACGAGTCCGCCGACCGCCGCCAGCCGTGTCACTCGCCGGACGACCCGTCGTCGTACGTGCCGCATGCATGGCTCCCGAAGCCGCCGGACGCGCGGTGCCCCGACCGGCACCGCGGAGCCCTCGGAACGTCGGGGGCCCGCCCCTGGATACGGCGTCCGTGACGGCGGCGTTCACCGGCCGCAGTCAGTTCTTGCGGGCCACCCCGCCGAACATCGCGACCTCCTCCGGCTCGGCCCCGTGATCGTGCTCCGGGCGCCAGCGCGAGCAGGACACCACGCCCGGCTCCAGCAGTTGCAGTCCGTCGAAGAACCGGACCACGTCCTCGGGGCGGCGCTGCGTGAGCTTCGGGGTGCCGTGCTCGTTCCAGAACTTCACCGCCTCGTCCACGTCCGGCATCGTCGGGCTGGTGATGGTGTGGGACAGCACCAGGTGGCTGCCGGACGGCAGGCGGTCCGTCAGCTGCCGCACCAGACCGTACGGGTCCTCCTCGTCGCCGACGAAGATGACCACCCCGAGCAGGATCAGCGCCACCGGCTCGGTGAAGTCCAGGGTGCGCGAGGCGTGTTCGAGGATGGCGTCGACGTTGCGCAGGTCCTCGTCCAGATAGTCCGTACGGCCCTCGGGCGTGCTGGTCAGCAGGGCCCGCGCGTGCGCCAGGACCAGGGGGTCGTTGTCGACGTACACGATCCGGGACTCCGGCGCGATCCGCTGCGCCACCTCGTGGGTGTTGTCGGCGGTGGGCAGCCCGGTGCCGATGTCCAGGAACTGCCGGATGCCGAGGTCACGGACCAGATGGCGTACCGCGCGGCCCAGGAAGAGCCGGTCGGCCCGGGCGTACTCCCCGATGCCCGGGTGCAGTTGGCGGATCTGGTCGCCGGCCGCACGGTCGACCTCGTAGTTGTCCTTGCCGCCCAGCCAGTAGTTCCAGATCCGGGCGGTGTGCGGCTGGCTGGTGTTGATGCGGGCGCGCAGCGACCCGGCCACGTCGTTGGTGGCTGCCGGGTTGTCGGTCACGTGGGGTCAGCTCCTGGATGCCTGATGAGATGCCTGACGAGAGATACACCGTGCACGACGCAATCTAGACGCCCGAGTTGACCTTCGCTGCCCGGCCGGCGAATTCCGCCGCCGCCGTCACCACCGGCTCGTACGGTCCTCCGGCTCGCACGGTCACCGGCTCGTAGGGTCCTCCGGCTCCCACGGTCACCGGCTCCGTCCGGCTCGTACGGCCCGCCGCCTCCGTCCGGCTCGCCCCGCGGCCGCCTATCTTGAGCCCCATGACCCGCATCCCGCACGACACCCCCGGCGTACCGGACCCGCTGCGCGCACTCGGCCTGGAGCGGCTGCGACGTCGTACGAGCATGAAATGGCGCACCTACCCCGAGGACGTGCTGCCCCTGTGGGTGGCCGAGATGGACGTCCCGCTGGCCGAACCGGTCGTCCGCGCCGTCACGGACGCACTCGCCCTCGGCGACACCGGGTACCCCGCCGGCACCGCCTACGCCGAGGCCCTCGCCGCCTTCGCCGCCCGGCGCTGGGACTGGCACGGCGTCGCCCCGGAGCGGACCGCGATCGTCCCGGACGTGATGCTCGGCGTGGTCGAGATGATCAGGCTCGTCACCGGGCCCGGCGACCCGGTGATCGTCAATCCGCCGGTGTACCCGCCGTTCTTCCAGTTCGTCACCCACATGGACCGCCGGGTGGTGGACGCCCCGCTCGGCGCCGGCCTGCGCCTGGACCCCGGACTCCTGGAGGAGACGTTCCAGCGGGCCACCGCAGACGGCGGCCGGGCCGCCTACCTGCTGTGCAGTCCGCACAATCCCACCGGCACCGTGCACACCGCCGCCGAACTCGCCACCGTCGCCGGCCTGGCGGAACGGTACGGCGTCCGGGTCGTCGCCGACGAGATCCACGCCCCGCTCGTCACCCCGGGCGTCCCCTTCGTGCCCTACCTGAGCGTGCCCGGCGCCGAGCGCGGCCTGTCCCTGATGTCGGCCTCCAAGGGCTGGAACCTGGCCGGGCTCAAAGCCGCGCTGGCCCTCGCGGGGCCCGCTGCCGCCGCCGACCTGGCCCGGCTGCCCGAAGAGGTGAGCCACGGCCCGAGCCATGTCGGCGTCATCGCGCACACCGCCGCCCTGCGGGAGGCCGGCGACTGGCTCGACGCGCTGCTGGCCGGGCTGCGGGCCAACCGGCGCCTGCTGGCGGACCTGCTGGCCGGCCACCTGCCCGACGTCCGGGTGCACCCCGCCGAGGCCACCTTCCTCGCGTGGCTCGACTGTCGTGCGCTCGGCCTCGGCGACGACCCCGCCGGTGCCTTCCTCGAACGCGGCCGGGTGGCCCTCAGCTCCGGACTGCCGTTCGGCACCGGCGGCGCGGGACACGCACGACTGAACCTGGCGACATCGCCCGACATCCTCACCGAGGCGGTACGGCGGATGGCGGCGGCCCTCGCCTGAACCCGGCCGCGGGACCGCCGGCCCGGCCGGTCCTCGCCCAAATCCGACCGCGGGACCGCTGGCCCGGCCCGGTCCTCGCCTGAACCCGGCCACCGGACCGCCGGCCCGGCCCGGCCCTCGCCTGACCC
>NZ_WWJT01000132.1 GCF_009865385.1 Streptomyces sp. SID486
GTGCCCGGCCCGGCCGCCGGGGTCGTCGTACGGCGGCTGGACGCGGCGGCCCACGCCCGCCTCGCGGACGCCGCGCAGGCCCGGGGCGCCACCCTCTTCATGGCCCTGCACGCCGCCCTGGTCACCGCGTTGCTGCGGGCCGGCGCCGGCCCTGACACGGCGATCGGCGCACCCGTCGCGGCACGGGCGTCGGACGGCGACGTCGAGGACGTCGTCGGGTTCTTCGTGAACCTGCTCGTGCTGCGCGCCGACGCGTCCGGCGACCCCACCGCCGCCGAACTGCTGGCCCGCGTCCGGGACACCGACCTCGCCGCCTTCGCCCACCAGGACGTGCCGTTCGAGCAGGTCGTCGGCGCGCTCAACCCGGCCCGCAGGCCCGGCCGGCAGCCGTTCACCGAGGTGGTCCTGGCGCTGCAGAACAACGCGCGCGCCGAGGTCGCGCTGCCCGGCGCGGAGACCGGCGTGGAACTGGTGCGCACCGGGTCCGCCCGGTTCGAGCTGCTCGTCGACGTCTCCGAGAGCACCGCCCCGGACGGCACACCCGGCGGCCTCACCCTCACCTTCGAGTACCGGGCCGAGGCACTGGAGGAGTCCTTCGTCGCCTGGCTGGCCGAGGCACTCCCGCAGGCACTGGAGGCCGCCGCCGGCGCCCCCGGCACCCGCGTCTCCGCGCTCGCACTGCCCGAACCGCCCCGCCGCGCGGGCGCCGCCGACCGC
>NZ_WWJT01000133.1 GCF_009865385.1 Streptomyces sp. SID486
ACGTGCTGCGGCTGCTGCGCCGCTGGCAGCGCGACGAACGCCTCGCCGGCACCCGGCTCGTCGTCGTCACCCCGCCGGCCAGTCCCGCCCACGCCGCCGTCCGCGGCCTGGTCCGCTCCGCCCAGGCGGAGAACCCCGGCCGCTACGTGCTCGTCGAGCACGAGCACCTGCCCACCGAGGCCGACCTGCGCCGGATCCTCGCCACCGGAGAGCCCGAACTCTCCCTCGCCGAGGGCCGGTTCGCCGTACCCCGGCTGACCGCGCAGCCCACCGGGCAGGAACCCGCCGCCGACTGGGGCACCGTCCTGGTCACCGGCGGCACCGGCGGACTCGGCGCCCTGCTCGCCCGGCACCTGGTCCGCGCCCACGGCGTACGCCGCCTGGTGCTCGCCGGCCGCCGCGGCACGGCCCCCGAGCTGCACGCCGAACTCACCGCGCTGGGCGCCGAGGTGACCGTGGCCGCCTGCGACGCCGGCGACCGCGAGGCGCTGCGCCGGCTGCTCGCCGAGCACCCCGTCGACTCCGTGGTCCACGCGGCGGGCACC
>NZ_WWJT01000015.1 GCF_009865385.1 Streptomyces sp. SID486
TGTGACCGCGGACCGCTCGGGTGACGGCCGGGGTGTGACCGCGGACTGCTCGGGTGACGACAGGGAGGTTGCCGCGGACCGCTCGGGATCACAGGTTCGGCGGATCACGCGCCGGGACGACTCCCTCGCGGTACGTCCCTGAGGAAGACGATCGCGTCGTAGCCGGGCAGATGCGCCGGGTCGAGCGGTGCGTAGCCGAACCAGGGGGACTGCCGCGGAGCGGGCCGGCCGGCGCCGAGGGCGGCGGCCAGCCGTGGGGCGTCGACGACGCAGCGGTCCTCCCGGAGCGCGTACATGAGTCCCTCGACGGTGTCCGGTGGCGGGGTGCCCACCCCGCGGTGCCGGATCGTGCCGACGGCCGTGGCCACGAAGGCGTATCCCTCGGCCAGGCGGGCGGAGACGAGCGCGCCGGCGCTCCACCACCGTACGGGCCGACCGCCCATCCGCGTGCTGCTCCTGTCCCGCTGGAGGTGGGAGTTGTGGGCATGGACGAGGACCGGGCCCCGCTCGGCGAGGGCCAGGAGGTTGGCGGCCATCATCTGGTCGCGCAGGCCCAGCAGCCGCGTCATGCGACTCGGTGAGGTGTCGGCCATCCAGAAGTGGTACCGCAGCAGACCGGTGGCCGTGCGCGCGTACAGCCGGGCGCGCTCCCACTCATGCCGTGAGGTCGCCGCGAGCAGACCGGGGGTCTGCTCTTCGAGCAGCGCGGCCAGGTCGTCGGCGATCAGCCGCAGTTCACGGGCCTCGGCCGACCGTCCCACGGACCGGGCCGGGTCCGTCATCGCGGCCGGCTCCGTCCACCGGTCGTCGGCGCCCAGCAGGCGGTCGAGCGTCTCCGCGGTGCAGGGGAGCAGGCCCGCGTCCCCCCGGGCCGAGAGGTGGGCGTGGAGCGCGAGGAGGGACTGCCGGGGGCTGGCGGCGCCGGTGATCTCCAGTGGGCCGTCGAAACCGGCGAAGCGGACGTGCTCGGAGGCGGGGCGCCCCTCGTTGTGGGCGCGCATCCAGCGCACGAGTTCGCGGTTGGCGGGGAAGGCGCCCCACTCGTGACTGAAACCGTGCCGCATGACGTCGTCCAGGGTGCCCGCTCCCGAGGTGACGTGCTCGTCCACGATCAGTCCCGCCATGCAGTCGCTCTCGATCGCGATCGTCCGGTAGCCGTGCTGCTCGACGAGCCGGCGGAAGAGCGCGTTGCGCAGATCCATAAGGCCGTCCTCGCCATGGGTCGGTTCCCCGAGGGCGAGCAGCCGCGGCCGGTCCGGGAGCAGCCGCAGCACGGAAGCGGCGTCGACGGCGTGGGTGATGTCCTCGATGTCAACGGTCATGCGTTCAACGCTATCGTTGAACCCTCGGTTGAAACTTCGTCACGACGACACCCAGGAACATGGTCCGAAAGCTTCAAAACGAGGAACGGCTCAGGCCGGTCGACCTGGCCCGCGGGCACGGGCTGTCCACACAGGCGGTCAGGAACTACGAGGAGGCCGGCATCCTCCCCGCCGCCGGCCGCACACCTCACGGCTACCGCACCTACACCCCGCTGCACGCCGCGGCTCTGCGGGCCTTCCTCGGCCTCGTGCCGGGGCACGGCCACCAGCGGGCCGCGGAGATCATGCGGGCGGTGAACACCGGCGCACTCGAAGAGGCGTTCCGCCTGATCGACGCGAGTCACGCCCAGCTCCTCGACGACCGGCAGACCCTCCAGGCAGTGGAACGCGCCCTGCGCGACCTGGAGCCCACCACCGGGTCCGCCCGCGCCGAGGCGGATCCGGCCGGCACGTTCATCGGACCGCTCGCGAGGAAGCTCGGGATCCGGCCCGCGACGCTGCGCGCCTGGGAGCGCGCCGGACTGGTGCGCCCGCGGCGCGACCCGCTGACGGGATACCGCGTCTACGACGAGGCCGACGTGCGGGACGTCCGGCTGGCCCACCAGCTCAGGCGAGGCGGCTACCCGCTGGACCAGATCGCCCCCCTGATCACCCAGGTGCGGGCGGCCGGCGGACTGGAGCCGCTGACGGCGGCCCTGCGCGACTGGCACGGCCGGCTGTCCGCCCGGGGCCGGGCGATGCTCTCCGGAGCGGCCGAGCTGGACGCCTACCTCCACGAACGCGGCGCCGACCAGAGCCGCGGCGGCGGACGTCCGCCGCGCCGCCGTGGGGACGGGATGTCCCGTCCCGGCGGGTGAGAGCCCGGGCCGGCGGTCCCGGGCGCGGCGACGTCCGTTATTCCAGGGGACGGATGTTCGGCGGTGTGGTTACGATGCCGATGATGAACGACTTCTTCTTCCACGGATGGGGGGAATCGACCGCGCAACGTGAGTGCTGATGGCACATCACCATGCGAACGGGATTCCAGCCCGCCTTTCGATGTGGCAACGCGTCCGCGAGTACGCCGTGCCACCGTCCATGATCGAGACCGCCACCGCACGACGTGCGACCGGTGACTGGGCCGGGGCCTGTGCCGCGGCCCGGGTCGCCGTCGATCTCGATCTGCGCGCCGTGCGCCACCGCCACGGCACCGATGTCGCCGGCCGCCTCCGTGCGGACCTGCGCAGACTGGCTCCGGACCTGCTCCGCTGGCACATGCCCCGGATCGTGCCGGACGGACGGCTCAGACCCGGCCTCACCCTCACCCTGGCCCACTACGGCAGTACCGGCGGCACGCCGCTCCACCTGGTCGTGCGGACACCCCCGGCCTGGGCGGATGCCGGTCAATGGATGTCCCTGGCCCTGTGGGAGGGCGCCGGCGACACCGCCGCGCACCACCCACATCCCCACCCGCACCGGCGCTTCCGCCTCGATCTGCACCGGCACCTGTGGGACGCGAGCCGCAGCGCCGAGCTGGCCCAGCGGTGCGGTGCGGGCGGCACACCCGACCCGGCACCGTCCGCGTCCTCCCGCGCTGCCGGCAGCCCAGCCGTTCCGCACCTCCAGCAGGTGCCCGCCCCTGTCGATCCCTCGTGGGCGGTGAGCAATTGGGCCACCGAGGCCGAACTGCTGCTCCGCAGCGAAGGGCGCCCGCGCGGAGCGTTCGCCGTACGAGTCGGTACGCGCAGCCGCGCCGTGTTCGAACTCGTCGCCCCCGACGACAGCCACGCCCCGACGCTGCGGCCCCTGGCCGGGACACTGCCTCAGCGGGACGTCGCCGCGCTGCCGGTACTGCCGGAAGCGGCGGCCCGGGTCCTCCCGGACCTGGAACTGCTGCGCGCCGGACTGGTCGCGGCCGGCCGGCTGCATCCCCTGGTCGCCGCGGCACTGGGCGGGGCCGCCACGGCACCGACGGCCGGCCGCGCCCGCGAGCCCGCCGATCCGCACCGGGTGGAGTGCCGCGGCCGGCTCCACCGGATCGCGCTGCGCGACGGCGTCCTGACGGCGATCGACCACGATCCCGCCGAACTGCGCCGCGAGGAGCTGCTGGTGGCGCTCGGCGGACCGGCGCTGCCCTGCCTGCGGGCGATCGACACCGTGCACCGTGACCCAGAGGCGCTGCCCGCGGTCCGGGAACGGCTCTGCCACGGTGACACCGCCGGGGCGCTGACCGTGGTCGAGGGGCTGCTCGGGCCCAGGGCGGTCCTGCGTGACGGGCCGCTGCGGGAGGCCCTGGAGTCGGCCGCCGACGGCCGTGTCGGCCACGGGCTCTTCCGCGCGGGTCTGATCACCGAACACCCCGCCGCCGACGCGGGGCGAGACGCGAACGCCTCCGCCGCCGGACGCCGGACGCCGGTACACCGTCCCCGGCTCGACCGCCGGGTCCCCGCGACGATGCGTGACAAGCAGACCAGCCGGGCCCGTCCCCGCACCGGCATACACCGCTGACCCGCGTCCGGTCCGCCGCCGGGCCCGCGTAGTCCGCGCGGGCCCCCACCCGACCTCCGGAACGGGCCGTCCCGTTCCCGTACCCGACTCCCAGGTGATTCCATGACGTCCAGCACCCTCCTGACCACCCCCACCCCGGCCGTCGGCGACCCTGCGGCCACCGGCGTGGGCCTACCCGCGACCGGCACCCAACTCGCCCTCGCCGGCGACCTGCTGGCGCTCCTGCGGACGACGGCCACCGAGCCGCGCCCCGACGAGCAGCTCGAAGCACTCACCCTGGCCGTCGCGGCCGACCTGCCCGTGCTGCTCTGGGGTGAACCGGGCATCGGCAAGACCGCCGCCCTGACCCAGCTCGCCACCTCCCTGGACCTGCCGCTGACGACCGTGATCGCCAGCGTCCACGAACCGTCCGACTTCTCCGGACTGCCCATCGTGGGCGACGACCCGGCCGCGCAGGGCGTGCCGATGGCGCCGCCGCAGTGGGCCGTCGAACTCGTCCGCGCCGGACGGGGACTGCTCTTCCTGGACGAACTCTCCACCGCGACCCCCGCCGTCCAGGCCGCACTGCTCCGGGTCGTCCTGGAGCGGAAGGTCGGTGCGCTCCAACTGCCTCCGCAGGTACGGATCGTGGCCGCCGCCAATCCGCGCGCGTCGGCCGCGGACGGATGGGAACTGAGCCCGCCCCTGGCCAACCGGTTCGTGCATCTGTACTGGGTGCACGACCACGAGGTGGTGGTACGCGGCCTGGGCGGGGTCTGGCCCCGGGCGGAACTGCCCCGGCTCGTGCCCGACCGGCTGCCGGAGGCGGTGGCCCACGCCAGGCGCGCGGTCTGCGGCTTCCTGGAGGCCCGGCCGACGCTCGTCCACCGGCTGCCGAGCACCGAGACCCGGCGTGGCGGAGCCTGGCCCTCGCCCCGCAGCTGGGAGGCGGCGCTGACCCTGCTCGCCTTCGGCACGGCGGCGTCCGTCTCCCGGGAGGTACTCGCGTCGCTGGTGCGGGGCGCCGTGGGGGACGGGCCCGGACTCGAACTGCTCGCCCACCTGGACCGCATGGATCTGCCGGACCCCGAGTCGCTGCTGGCCGAGCCCGCCTCCGCCGAACTGCCGGCCCGGGGTGACCTGCGGCAGGCGGCGCTGGAGGCGGTGGTGGCCGCCGTCGGGTCCCGGCCGTCGAGGCGGCGGTGGGAGGCGGGCTGGGCCGTCATGGTCCGGGCCCTGGAGACCGGCGTCCCCGACCTGCTCGTCGGCCCCGCGACGGCGCTCGCCTCGCTGCGGCGCGAGGACTGGGAGGTACCCGAAGCGGTGGAGCGGCTGGCCGGGGTGATCGGGCTCGCCCGCCGAGCCGACAGGTCCGTGGAGCGGGTCACCGCGGCCCGTACCACGCGTGCGACGGGGGGACGCCGATGACAGGAGCCGCCGACACGCGCCCGCACGACAGCAGTACGCCGGTGCCGGGAGGCGTCGAGCGACCGCGTGACGTGGGCACGGCGGTGCCGGGAGCCGCCAGGCGCCCGCCCGCGTCGCCACGCCCGGTGGCCCCACCCGCGTCACCGCGCCCGATGACCCC
>NZ_WWJT01000134.1 GCF_009865385.1 Streptomyces sp. SID486
ATGTTACGAATAATTTCCTCTGTAGACACTTCGTTAATTTTTAAATCTTTAATTTGAAAGGCTTGTACTACTTTAGAAATAAGCATTGAAATAATAACTTCTTCATTCGGAATTTTTGCAACCCATACATTTTCCTCTTTTGCTTTCGACCAAACGACATGATTATCTGGCATAACCATTGATAAAGCCTGATAGGAAACTGGTGCA
>NZ_WWJT01000135.1 GCF_009865385.1 Streptomyces sp. SID486
CCTCCTTCGCTCCGCCGAGCCCGACGGGGCGCCGGCCCTGCGGGCGATGCTGGCGGTGGCCGCCGTGAACACCACCGTGGCGGCACTCCCGCGCGCCGCCGCCCGGTGCGCCGACGCGGCGCTGTGGGAGCAGGCCGCCGACGGGGAACTGCGCCCGGCCCTGGTGGACGAGCTGCTGCGGGTGACCGCGCCGTCGCCGCTGCTGCCGCGCGTGGCGGCGGCCGACGCGGTCCTGGGCGGATGCCCCGTCAGGGCCGGGGACCGGCTGATCCTCGTGGCCCGGCACGCCGCGGGAGCCCACGCCGATCCCCCGGACGCCCACCACCCGGCCCCGGCCGCGGTGGCCCGGCTGGTCTTC
>NZ_WWJT01000136.1 GCF_009865385.1 Streptomyces sp. SID486
CGGACCTGGCGACGTCGTCGCGGGCCGCGTCGGCCTCCGCGGCCGCCTTCTGGGCGGCTGCCTTCGCCTGGGCGGCGGCCTCCTTCGCCTTGGCGGATGCCGCGACGGCCCGGTCGGAGGTGAGCTGGGCCCGCTTGCCCTCGCGTTGCACGATCGCCACCAGCTGCTCGATGGTGGCGGTCTCCTGGTCCCGGGCGCGCGCGATGTGCTGGCCGGTGTTCAGGAACCAGTGGACAGCGGAGGGGCTGCCGTCGTCCAGGGCGCGCTGGGCGTACTTCTTCACTTCCGGGGAGGCGGTGGCGAGGATCGCGAAGACCTCGGCCCGCTCGTCCTCGCGCCGGGCGGTGATCTGGGTGTTCAGCAGGAAGTTGGTCAGGGCGTCGTCGGTGCCCGCGTCGAGGGCCGACTGCGCCTCGCGCTTCACGCCGGTCCCGCCGCTGTTCAGGATGGCCAGGGTGGTGACGCGCAGGTCCTCCAGCTCGGCGGTCTTGTAGCCGCCGGTCAGGAAGGCGTGGACGGCGTCGTCGCCGGCGTCGAGCGCCGCTGCCGCGTCGCGGGCGACGCCCTTGCCGGTGGCGGGCAGCGCCTTGAGGAGGGCGAAGCGGTTGTCCTCGGCGGTGGCGCTCGCCAGGTCCTCGGCCAGGAAGCGGTCGATGTCGGCGGCGGAACCGGTCAGTGCCTGGGTCGCCGCGCTCTTGACGGACCGGCCGCCGATCTTCCACGCGGTGACGACCTTCGCGCGGGCGGTGTCCGGGAGGTGCGGGAGGTTCGGCAGGTCCGGGGGACCGGCCGTGGCGGCGGTGGCGGCACCGGTGGCGGCCAGAGCGCGGGAGGGAGCTGCGAGCGAGACCGCGGTCGCAGCGGTGGCGGCACCGGCGACGGTGAGCAGACGGCGCCGGCTCCAGTACGTGGTGTTCAAGAATCCCCCATGGATCTGCACCGGGCACCGTGCGCCTGTTCAGGGACGGCCACCCAGGTGCGTCAGCTGAACGCGTGCGGATCGAGGCCGGTGCCAGGCGGGCCGGTCAGCCCCGGAGCACACGGCGGACGCTGCCGTGCGGAACGGCAACGGAAGATGACGCGGGGCTGAACTTAGGCCACTGGCAGTGAGATTGACCAGGCGTCAGTTGTGGATCTCGCAGTGAGAAAGGGCACACGGCCTTTTGCCCGTATTGATCCCGTCAGGAGCCGACATTTCAGTGGCGGGCGACACGCACGTTTGTTTGAATGCACCGTCTGTCCGGGCCGCCTGACCCATGGTCACACTCAGGACGCCCTCCCGGTGTCCCCCTGGCGTGTCACGGACTCGACCCGCCCTGTTCCCAGGGCGCTCGGGGAACTCAAGGGAAAATCCTCAGGGGGAACATCCATGTATCTCGCACGGCGAGTCATCGCCACAGGTGCGGTGGTCGCGGCCTGCGCAGGCGCGGTCGCCTTCGCGTCCGCCACCTCCGGCACCACCCGCCACACGACCGTCGACCGCGCGGCCACGGTCGTCGACGGCGCACCCGGTTACGCGGTCGAGGACTTCAACTATCCGGGCGCGGACGCCATCAAGGCGCAGAAGGGCATCGTGCTCAAGCGCGGCGACGGCCACGTCACGCTCGCCGACTGCGCCTCGGGCACCGGTCTGATGGAGGTGTACTCCCGCAAGAGCGAGAAGATCTGCTTCCGCGCCACGGGCTCCTCCGGCTACCTCAGCCTCGAGATCCCCTCCGTCTACGGCGTCAAGGGCGAGGCGGACCACGAGGCGGACGTGAAGCTGACCACGGACGGCGCGACCCAGAGCATCGACGTCGGCAAGGGCGAGTGGAAGGCGGCCGGTGAAGCCGCAGACCCGGACGGGCGTGACTTCGTCCTGGTCGAGATCCGCACGAGCAAGTAGCCGACACTCCGGGAAGACGACCACACCATCATGACCACAACCGGCAAGCGCGGCACCGCGCTCGCAGCCCTCGTGACCGCCGCCGTCATCGGCGCTCCCGCCCTCTCCGCGCACGCCGTGAGCGGCAAGCCCGAGACCGACACCGGACACGCCTTCACCGCCCGCCTCGACATCGGCGCCGGTACCAAGGCGTGCTCCGCGGTCCTGGTCGCCCCCCAGTGGCTGGCCACCGCGGCGTCCTGCTTCGCGGACGACCCCGCCGCCTCCGTCAGGATCCCGGCCGGGGCGCCGAAGCTGAAGACGACCGCCACCATCGGCCGCACCGATCTGACCACCACCGCAGGCGTCGTCCGCAACGTGGTGCAGCTCGTCCCCCGTGACGACCGCGACCTGGTCCTGGCCCGGCTGTCCGCGCCCGTCACCGACGTCGGCCTCCCCGGTGTCTCGGCCACCGCGCCCGCCAAGGACGCGACCGTGTCGGTCACCGGCTACGGCCGCACCAAGGACGAGTGGGCGCCGTTGAAGCTCCACGGCGAGTCGTTCCAGGTCGACCAGGTCAACGCCACCGACTTCGCCGTCCACGGCACCTCCGGTGCGGCGATCTGCGCCGGTGACTCCGGTGCGCCCGTGTTCACCTCCGCCGGCCTGCTCGGTATCGCCTCCCGCTCCGACCAGGGCGGCTGCTTCGGCACCGACGCGGCACAGACCTCCACCAACGGTGTCGTCACCCGTACCGACGACATCGCCGGCTGGGTCAAGTCCACCGTGGAGTCCGCGCCGTTCGCCGACTTCAACGGCGACGGCGTCGAGGACACCGCCGTGGGTGACCCCAAGGCGACCGTCGGCACGGACACCGAGGCGGGTGCCGTCCACGTCGTCTACGGCGGCGGCAAGGGCACCGCCCAGCTCGACCAGAGCCTGGACTCCGTGCCCGGGGACGCCGAGGCGGGCGACCGCTTCGGCTACGCGCTGGCCACCGTCGACTACAACAAGGACGGCTACACCGACCTCGCCGTCTCCAGCCCGTACGAGGACGCCGGCTCCATCGCGGACGTCGGCATGGTCTCCGTCATCTACGGCTCCCCCGCCGGCCTGGGCAAGGGGCGCGCCTCCGACAACTACGCGCAGGGCGAGGGCAACGGCAGCCTGAAGGAGGCCGGCAAGGAGAAGGGCGACCTGCTCGGTTACTCCATCGCCGCCGGTGTCACCCGCGACAACGAACCGTACGTCGTGATCGGCGACCCGGGTGAGGACGTCGGCTCCGTCACCGACGCGGGCTCCGTGGTGTACGTCCACGGTGCCACCAACGTCTTCCTCTCCCAGGACGCCGGCCTGCCCGGCTCCCCGGAGGCCGGGGACAGGGTCGGCACCTCGGTGGCGGCGGACATGACCAACATCGTCGTCGGTGAGCCGGGCGAGGACATCGGTGACAAGGCGGACGCGGGTGGTGTGGCGGTCCTGACCCACAACCTGGGTCTCAACCTCAAGCCGATCCTGCGCGCGGGCCTGGACCAGGACAGCGACAAGATCTCCGGTTCCGCGGAGAAGGGGGACGCGTTCGGCCAGTCCGTCGCGATCATCCCGAAGGGCACGAACAGCGACTCGATCATCGCCGTGGGCGCGCCGGGCGAGGGCATCGTCGGCAGCGACGGCACGACCAACGTGGCCAACGCGGGTGCCGTCTACACGATCGACTTCCCGGCCAAGAGCGAGTGGACGCAGCTGAGGGTCATCCACCAGGACCAGCCGGACGTGGTCGGCGGGATCGAGACCGGTGACCGCTTCGGCGAGACCGTCGCCGCCATCAACCTCGCCCCGGGCAAGTCCTCGCCGTCCTGGGCCGACACGCAGCTCGCGGTCGGTGTTCCGGGCGAGTCCCAGGGCAGCACGGCCGGCGCGGGCTCCGTGCAGACGTTCTCCCTGCTCACCGCCCCCGGTGACCACAACGACGTCCTGTACGCCGGTTTCAACAAGGTGCCGGGCACCCCGGGCGCGAACCAGCACATGGGGCAGGTGATCGGCCTGTCGCCGACGCAGATCTACATCGGCATGCCGAACGGCCCGCAGGCCGGCGGGTCGGTCTACGAGGTGCCGTGGAGCAACGTCACCTCGTACACCACGAACGCCGCTGCGGACGGGAACGTCACGGTGCTCCGGCCTGGCACGGGCGGCATTCCGTCCGGCGGCAAGGCCTTCGGATCCGCGGTCCGCTGACCCGCTGACCCGCTGACCCGCTGACCCGTAGGGGAACGAACGGGAAGGGCCGGTTCCGGGGCTAGGACGCCCCGGGACCGGCCCTTCACCGTGCTCACGGCACGGCGCGGGCATGCCGCAGCAGGTTCGGAGCGCCACGGGGCGCCGGTCAGCTTGCGCTCATGCCTCGTTCCGGCCACTGCGCTCGCTCGTCGTACACGGCGTTGATCTTCCGGGACGCCTTGAGGAAGGTGTAGTCGACATCGCCGTCGTCCGGTTGGGCCGTCCGCGTGTACGTGTTCATGATCAAAAGCCGCGTCATCTCCGCGGGGTCCTCACCGAAGGAATAGCGGATGACCATCCCGTCCTCGGACTCTTTCCTGAAGTAGACGAGGGACGCCATCACCACTCACCTTCGAAGTCCTCGCGCTTGTTCAGCGGAACCCTGCTCTGCCGATTGTAGTTTTCGTTCGCGACCCGGTGCGCCTCCTGGTAGGTGGCTCCGGGATGCTCGCGCAGACAGCTCAGCTCGGTCAGCTCGTGCTCCAGCAGGACGTGGTCCTCGGGCAGCGCGTTGCCGGAGCGAAGGCGGATCCAGGCGTCCGCGATCTCGGCGTCCGCGTCGAACTTCCGGACCACGACCTGGCCCGTCTCGTAGTCCTCGATCGGGTGCAGGCCATGCAACTGCGTCTGCTGCGGACCGTCGTCGAGGTGGCCGCGGAGAAGAACTCCACCCTCGTGATGCCGTTCCCCGTCGAACTGCTGCGGTACTTCGACCGGGCGGTGCAGAAGATCGACGGTGAGGTCAGGACGGCGAGCGTTCCGGCGCAGAGCCCGCAGGGCCGGCAGGGCCCACAGCAGGACTCACAGAGCCCGCAGGCCCCGCAGGTCCCGCAGAGCCGGCCCGCTCCGCCCGTCCAGGCTGCCCAGGCCGATCCCCGGGAGGACGCGGCAGAGGCCGGCGGGCAGCCGTAGCCAGCGCCAGGGTCACGACCACCGAGGCCGCCGCCAGCGCGGTCATCGCCACGGCGGGCGAGGTGAACTGGGCCACCGTGCCGGCCAGCGTCGCGCTGCCGCCCTGCAGGGTCAGCATGCCGGCCGAGTGCAGTCCCAGGGCGTGCCCGGCGAGTTCGTCGGGGGTCAGCTCCATCAGGCGTTCCTGCTGGACGAGGCTCGCGCCGAAGCCGACGGAGGCGACCGTCACGCAGGCCGCCGCGACGGTCACCGGCGGGTGCAGGCAGAACACCAGGTACGGCGTCGCCAGCAGGAGCAGCAGTGGAGTGGCCAGCCGCGCGCGCACGGCGGCGGGGAGCAGGCGGCCGACCGTCACGTCCCCGGCGAACATGCCGAGCGCCCCGCAGGCGAACAGGGTGCCGGCCTCGTGGGGGGCGTACGACACGTAGAGGGACTCGCAGCCGACGACCAACCCGTTGGGCAGCCACAGGCCCAGATAGGTGAGGCGGCGCGGCCGGGACGACCACAGCAGGGCGTTGGTGCGCCAGGTCACCGCCGGCGAGGTGCGGCCCGTCGCCCGGGGCGGTCGTGCGGTCAGCCCGAGGCGCAGGACCAGCGCGGCGGCCAGGTACAGGGCCGCCGCGAGGAGCAGGCAGAGGTACGGGGACAGTACGGCCAGCAGGGCGCCGCCGGTGGCGTACCCGGTGATCTGCATCAGACCGCTCATCATGTTGAACAGGGAGCGGCCCGTCAGGTAGCCCTCCTTGGCGAGGATCTCGTTCAGCAGCCCCCAGCGGACCCCGCCGCCGAGGGAGGCCACCAGCCCCAGGGTGAGGACGACGGCGAAGACCGCGCCGACCGGCAGGCCGGGCAGCGCCTGCACCGCCGTACCGGCCGCGAAGGCCAGCGCGATCGCCGTCAGGGCCGTACGCGGGGGCAGCCGGTCGGCGCCGGAGAGCAGGAAGGTCGCGCCCAGCACCTGGGCGAGCGACGGGCCGAACATGCTCACCGCCGACAGCAGCGGGGAGCCCGTCGCGCGGAAGACGAGCGTGCCGAGGGCGAGGCCGCCGACGGTCTGCGCGGCGGTCTGGGCGGCCGAGCCGAGGAAGAGCGGGGTGAACTCGGGTGTGCGGAGGAGGTTTCGGTAGCCGGACATGTCCGGGAGTCTCGGTGGCCCGGCGGGGGCTCGTTATTGTTTCGCGGTGGGGCGAAAGGTCGTGACGGCCCGGGGGGGGATCCGGTGGGGTGGTGGGAGCTCAACGCGGACACGCTCGCCCGCAGCCGGTTCGTGATCTCGCCGCTCGCCGAGACCTTCGCCTGTCTGAAGCTGCTGCACGCGGGCGAGGGCGCCCATCCCGGTGAGCAGGGCTGGCTGCGGGCCCACCTGCCCTCCTACCGGGCGTGGCTGGCGGCCGAGCCGGTGACGGCGCAGCTGGTACGGGCCGGGCTGGGGCGTGAGTGGATCGCCGACTTCCTGACTCCGGCACCCCGTGACGGCGAGGCGTTCGCGGACGAGGTCGCCCGGGTCCGCTCGGTGACGCCCGGCGCGGCCCGCGCCCATCTGCGCACCGCCCTCGCCGGTCCGCTCCCCGCCGGACTGGACCGGGACGACCTGCCCGAGCGGGCGGCCGTGCTGCTGGAGCGGGTGTGGGAGGAGACCGTACGGCCGTACTGGCGGCGGCGTCGGCGGGTGCTGGAGGCGGATGTGGCCGGGCGGACCGCGCAGGTCAGCCGGGGCGGCTGGGTGAGCGCGCTGGACGCGCTGCGGCCGGGCCGCACGCGGTGGCTGGGCGAGAACCGGCTGCAGGTCAACCTGCAGGAGTATCCGCCCCGCGAGATCTCCGGGGCGGAGCTGCTCTTCGTGCCGGTGACGCCGCAGCGGCACGGCTGGGTGTCCTGGGACGACGGCGAGCGGTACGCGGTGATCTACCCGTGCGCCGGTGTCCTCGCCGACGTCGCCGACCGGGCCGTGCCGGCGGGGCTGGGCGCGCTGCTCGGGGCCGCCCGGGCCGGGGTGCTGGTCCTGCTCGGCTCACCCATGAGCACCAGCCACCTGACCGCCGTGACCGGTCAGGGGCTCGGCTCGGTGGGGCGCCATCTGAAGGTGCTGCGGGACGCGGGGCTGGTGGAACGCCGGCGGACCGGGCGCTCGGTGCTGTACGCGCGGACGGCGGCCGGGGATGCCCTGGTCGAGGCCGGGCGGCGGGGCGCGGACTGACCGGGGCGGGGACTGACCGGGGTGCGGACTGACCGGGGCGCGGACCGACCGGGGCGCGGACCGTCCGGGGCGGGAGGCGTCCGGTCGGCGCGGGCGGCGGGGTGGGGGCCGACCGGGCGGAAGACGTCGGGTCGAGGCCGGGCGACGGGGCGGGCGGTGGGCGGGGCTAGCATCCGGGCATGACGACTACTGACCACAACGGCTCCCCGCTGGACATCGAGATCGGCGCCCTCCAGGGCGGTCCCGCGAACCTCGCGCAGTTCGCGGGCAAGGCCGTGCTCATCGTGAACGTGGCCTCCAAGTGCGGCCTGACCCCGCAGTACAACGGGCTGGAGAAGCTCCAGGAGCGGTACGCCGAGCGGGGCTTCACCGTGCTGGGCGTGCCCTGCAACCAGTTCCTCGGGCAGGAGCCCGGCACCGCCGAGGAGATCGCCGAGTTCTGCTCGGCGACGTACGGCGTGACGTTCCCGCTGACCGAGAAGGTGGACGTGAACGGCGAGGGCCGGCACCCGCTGTACGAGCGGCTCGTCGGCTCCGCGGACGCCGAGGGACACACCGGGGACATCCGCTGGAACTTCGAGAAGTTCCTGATCGGCCGGGACGGCCGGGTCGTGGCGCGCTTCTCGCCGCAGACCGAGCCGGAGTCGGCCGAGGTCGTCGCCGCGATCGAGGGCCAGCTCGGCTGAGCGGACCAGGAACGGCAAAGAGCCCTCTCGGCAAGGACGGCGACCGGTCGAGAGGGCTCTTCTGGTGGTGCTTGTGCAGTTGTGGTCAGCAGGGTCAGGGGGAACCCCTCACACCTTGACCGAGGCCACGAAGGCGTTCCACGCGTCGGCGGGGAAGGCCAGCACCGGGCCGTCGAGGGTCTTGGAGTCGCGGACGGCGAGCTCGGCGGCGGCGGGCGACCTGACCTCGACGCAGGCGCCGTTGCCCGCGGAATAGGAGGACTTCATCCACGTCTCCGAAGCGCCCTGAATCAGTGCCATGTCCACTCCTGTTGCGAGTTGCGGTAGTGCGGTTCACGCCAACCATGTCGTCTGATTGGCGTGATCGACGCTACCGGGCAACTGCTTCTGGCGGAGTGGCCGTTCACTCGACCGGATGGCATATTCCAAGTGAGCCTTCCACCGGAGCGGGCCGACGGTGTACGATCCGGCGCCCTCGGTGACCCTCGGTCAATCGGCGTACGACTTCGCCACATCCGAGATGAATTGCCGGGATGCCTCCACATTGAGGGACTGTGCCCGCAGATGTTCGTACATCACGGCGTACTTCTGCACGTCCTGCGCCTTCTCCAGGTAGAGGTCGCTGGTGACGCCCTCCAGGTACACCACACTGGAGTCGGCCGCGTCGGCGAACTCCAGGATCGCGTACTGGCCGTTGAGCCCCGGATGCGCGCCCACCTCGAAGGGCAGCACCTGCACGGTGACGTGCGGCATCTGGGACATCTCGATCAGGTGCTCCAGCTGCTCGCGCATCACCAGCCTGCTGCCCACGACCCGGCGCAGCGCCGCCTCGTCCAGCACCACCCAGAGCCGGAGCGGGTTGTGCTCGGCGGAGATACGTTCCTGTCGGCGCATCCGCACCTGGACGCGCTTCTCGATCTCGGCCGTTGACGTCTCCGGCAGCGCACCCTGCACCAGCGCCTCGGCGTAGGCGCGGGTCTGCAACAGGCCGGTCACCAGCTGGGGTTCGTACACCCGCAGCGACTCGGCGTCGGTCTCCAGCCCGATGTACACGCTGTACGGGATGTCGCCGAAGGTGTGCCACCACCCCTGCTGCCGCGAGTCCCGGGCCATCTCCATCAGCGAGTCGACGATCCGCTGGTCCTCGACCTCGTACACCCCGCACAGGTCACGCACATCGCGCTGGCTGATGCTCCTCCGGCCGTTCTCCAGCCTGCTGATCTTCGACTGCGACACGAGCAGCCGCTCCGCCACCTCTTCGGCCGTCATGCCCTTGAGCTCGCGGAGTCTGCGCAACTCCTGGCCCAGCCGGCGCCGCCTGACGGTCGGATTCACATTGGACGCCACGGGACGTGCACCTCCGGCTGCATGCCTGTTACTTGACTTTCCGTATCTGCTGTTGAGCAGATTGCCACCAAGGTGCTTTCTACCGCTGGGAAACGACGGATATGCGGCGCCGCTCCGGCACGTGGACGCCGGACGCGGCCGAGCGGGGCGGTGAGACCATGAGCGTCTCACCGCCCCGCTCGGACCAGCGGCTCCCGAACCGGGTCTGTGGGGCCGGGGGTTACGGCTCAGTGGGCCACGGCGCGCGCCATGGAGCCGTGATGCGGCTGCATCGGGACCCCGCGTGCGGGTTCCGCGGACCGGGCCCCGGCGGGCGCGGCCTGCCGGCCGGCCGTGGCCGGACCGCGGCGCGGCTGGGCCGCGGCACCGTTCTGCACGTCCATGACGGCGTGGGCGACGAGGCCGCCCATGGGGTCGTGCCGGATCAAGTCCCGCAGCCGGGACCGGGACGAGCGCCCCTCGTTCCCCGGATACAGGTGCTTGCCGAGCCCGACGGCGTGCGCCAGGGCGGCGAGCGCCGCGGTCCGCGGGTCCGGCGGTACGCCGGTGCGGATCGCGGAGTCCAGCCGGGCACGGATCTCCCGGCTGATCTCGTTGTCCGTCGCCTGGTAGCGCGTCGTCGGCAGCACCCCGCACATCTGGCCCGCCACGGCATGCACCATGCCGCACCGCTCCAGATGCGAGAGGTAGGTCTGCCTGAGCCCCAGCCGGGGCCCTCCGATCCAGTGGACGGCACGCACGGGAGCGCCACGCCTTCGCAGCAACTCCAACGCGCAGTCCAGAGTCGGATCTCCTGTCGGCCGTGGCACCACCACGGCGATACGATCCCCGTCTGGGGCTATCCGTCCGGCCAGCGCCAGCTCCACTAGCTGTGCACCGGCCAGACCGAGGTCGAGCGACTGCGGCTGCGCAGTGGTACCCGTGGTCGGGTCCAATGCCAGCAGCAGAAGCTCCTCCGGAAGTGTTCTGCGGCTCCTGCCCATCCATGCCTCCCCGCGTGGATGAATGACAGGGTGACCCCTCTCACATTGGTCTGTCGAGGGCGCGTGACCGGTTCGTGAGGGAACCGGCAGGTATGTCGTTCTCGTCTACCGCAGGGGCCAAGCCCTCACACAGGACACTGGTACATGGTTCGGACAGGGCGCGCGCGTAGGCGTGCGGCGCATGGAGGAGGCATCGGTGGCGGGCGAGTCCCCCGACAGGTCGAAGCAGCGCGAGTCGTCGGCGGAACCGACGTCGGGGAGCGCGGGTTCGGTTCCCGAGGCGCGTGATCCGCGTCTGGCGGTGGCCCGAGAAAAGGATTCCTCGGGTGGTGTCACGGACACGGCGACGAAGGTCCTGACGGTACGGGCCGACCCTCCGACCGGGCCGAAGGAGCCGGCCGACTCCCCCGCGCCCGGCGAGGACACCGCCCTGCGCGCGGCGGCGTCGACGTGGGTCCGCACGCCGGGAGCCGACGCGACTGCAAAGTCCGAGAAGACCGGGTCCGCGGACAAGCCCGAGGCCCAGCAGCCCACGGCCCCGTCCCCGGAGGAGAAGCCGACGGCTCCGACCGACGGGAAGGCGAAGGCCGAGGGCCCGTCCGACGGCACGGCGGACACCGAGAGCCCGTCCAACGGCAAGACGGGGACCAAGACCCCCTCCGCCGGGAAGGCGGACACCAAGAGCCCGTCCAACGGCAAGGGGGGCGCCAAGACCACGCCCCCGTCCGCCGGGAAGGCCGGGGCCGAGGTGCCGTCCAGCCCGGACGCCGACGCGGACGCCGACACGAAGGCCGAGGCCAACTCGGAGGCGGACTCGGAGGAGGCCAAGGCCAAGTCCGGCGCCAAGACCGGGAGCGCCGCCAAGGCCGGTGTCGAGCCGAAGAGCACGGCGGACGCGGACGCGAAGACCGACGCCGAGCCCAAGAGCAAGGCGGAGGCGGGCTCCAAGTCCGACGCGGGCTCCGAGACCGGCACGGACACCAAGGCCGAGGCGAAGACCGACGCCGAGCCCAGGAGCAAGGCCGACGCGGACACCAAGGCCGGCACGGACACCAAGGCCGACGCGGACACCAAGGCCGGCACGGACACCAAGGCCGGCACGGGCACCAAGACCAAGACCGACGCGAAGACCGGCGCCGAGCCCAAGGCCGACTCGGCTGCCAAGACCAAGACCAAGACCCAGTCCGACGCCGAGGCCAAGAACAAGGCGGGCGCGGATGCCAAGGCCGACGCCGGTGCCAAGGCCGACGCCGGGGCCAAGGCCGGTGCCGGTGCCGATGTCGGTGTGGAGGGTGACGAGCCGGCGGCCGCCGATGGCGGGGACGACCCACAGGGGCCACCCGCAGGTGACGACGAGAGCCGCACGGGTGGTGCGGGTGGGCACACGGACGCCGAAGGCGGAGCCGAGGCGGGGCCGAAGCGCGAGCCGAAGCGCGAGCCGGACCACGTCGACCAGCCCACCACCGTCTTCAAGGCCCTCCAGCCCAAGAAGCCCGCCGTCGACCAGCCGACCACCATGCTCAAGCTCGGCGCCGAACCCAAGGCACCCAAGCCGCAGCCCGAGTCCGAGTCCGAGCGCACCAGCAAGTTCGTCGCGCTCAAGGACGACATGCGCCCGGCCGCGAAGGCCGCCCCCGCCCCGGCCCCCGCCCCCGCC
>NZ_WWJT01000137.1 GCF_009865385.1 Streptomyces sp. SID486
CCAGTCCAGGCCGAGTTGCGGCATGTCCAACGAGACCGTGGCCTCCTGGGTGTGATGCGGGTCGAGGTTGACGACCACGAGGACCGTGTCCGTACCCGTGCTCTTGCTGTAGGCGAGCACGGCGTCGTTGTCGGTCCGGTGGAAACGGAGATTGCGCAGGCGCTGTAGCGCGGGGTGCTCCCGCCGGATGGCGTTGAGCCGGGTGATCAGCGGTGCGATGGTGCGGCCCTCGCGTGCGGCGGCTTCCCAGTCGCGGGGCCTGAGCTGGTACTTCTCCGAGTCGAGGTACTCCTCGCTGCCCTGCGTGAGCGGGGTGTTCTCGCACAGTTCGTAGCCGGAGTAGATGCCCCAGGCGGGGGAGAGGGTGGCGGCCAGCACGGCACGGACCTCGAACGCGGGCCGCCCGCCGTGCTGGAGGTAGGCGTGCAGGATGTCGGGGGTGTTGGTGAAGAGGTTCGGCCGCATGTAGGCCGCCGCCTCACCCGCCAGCTCGCTCAGGTACTCGGTCAGCTCCTGCTTGGTGTTGCGCCAGGTGAAGTACGTGTACGACTGCTGGAAGCCGACCTGGGCGAGGGTGTGCATCATCGCGGGCCGGGTGAACGCCTCCGCCAGGAAGATCACGTCCGGGTCCCGGCGGTTGACCTCGGCGATGACCCGCTCCCAGAACACCACCGGCTTGGTGTGCGGGTTGTCGACCCGGAAGATCCGCACCCCGTGGCCCATCCAGTGCCGCAGCACCCGTACCGTCTCGGCGACCAGGCCGTCCATGTCGGCGTCGAAGGCGACGGGGTAGATGTCCTGGTACTTCTTCGGCGGGTTCTCCGCGTACGCGATGGTGCCGTCCGCGCGGTGGTGGAACCAGTCGGGGTGCTTCTGCACCCAGGGATGGTCGGGGGAGCACTGCAACGCGAAGTCGAGCGCCACCTCAAGGCCCAGGGCGCGTGCCTCGGCGACGAAGTGGTCGAAGTCCTCGAGCGTGCCGAGGGCGGGGTGGACGGCGTCGTGGCCGCCCTCGGGCGAGCCGATCGCCCAGGGCACGCCGACGTCGTCGGGGCCGGCGGTGAGGGTGTTGTTGCGGCCCTTGCGGTGCGTGGTGCCGATCGGGTGGATGGGGGGCAGGTAGACGACGTCGAAGCCCATCTCGGCGATCGCCTCGAGCCGGCGGGCGGCGGTGCGGAACGTGCCGTGCGGCCGCTGCGCGGTGCCCTCCGAGCGCGGGAAGAACTCGTACCAGGAGCCGTACAGGGCGCGTTCGCGCTCCACCAGCAGCGGCATCGGGTCCGAGGCCGTCACCAGCTCCCGCAGCGGATACCGGTCCAGCACCGCCGCCACCTCCGGCGACAGCGCCGCCGCCAGACGCCAGGCGGCCGGCCGGTCCTCGTCCCGCAGGGCCGCCGCCGTATCCAGGACGGGCCGCCGGTGTGCCTCGGGAACCCCGGCGGCGGCCCGCTCGAACAGCTCGGCGCCCTCCGCCAGGACCAGATCGGTGTCGAGGCCGGCCGGGATCTTGATCCGGGCGTGGTGCCGCCAGGTGGCGAGCGGGTCCGACCACGCCTCCACCGTGTACGTCCAGCGGCCGGGGTCACCCGCGGTGACGGTGGCGCCCCAGCGGTCGGTGCCCGGGGCGAGTTCCCGCATCGGCGTCCAGGGGCCGGCCCGCCCCTCCGGGTCGCGCAGCACCACGTTCGCCGCGACGGCGTCGTGGCCCTCGCGGAACACGGTGGCCGACACCTCGAAGGACTCCCCGGTCACGGCCTTGGCGGGCCTGCGGCCGCGCTGGACCACGGGACGTACGTCGAGGACGGGGATGCGGCCCAGGGTGGCGGCCGCACCCGGGGAGGACCGCTCCCCGGTACCGGGCGGGCCGGCGGCGCCGGTCGGCGGCGCGCCTTTGCCGCCCGTCGTCTTCGCCTTCGTTGCTGCTGCCTTGCTCCTGCTGTCGGTCGGGAGTGCTGACGAGTGGTGCGTGGCGGGCATGACCGCTCCTGTCCGCTTCAACGTGGGTGTGGGCGGATGGATATGGGGAGGTGGGTCCTGCGGACGTGCTGTGGTGCTCCTGTGGGGCGTGTACCGGAAGGAGCCTTCCCACCCGGTTCGGGTGGGCAATCCGGCACCTTGTTAACTACTCACGCGTATGTCTGCGCACAAGACCGGTCCCCTTTTCCAGGTGCCCGGTGTCCGGGTGTTGACGCCTCCTCCGACACCCCCGGCGAGACGTCCCCACCGACCGTGCGGTAACCACTACCGTCGAAGGCGACGACGAGACGTACAGCTCGGTGCGTCTCACCCGCAACGCGTCCCGAGGTAGGAATGTGAAGGCGATCCGCCGGTTCACCGTCCGTCCCGTTCTCCCCGACCCCCTCCGGCCGCTCAGCGACCTGGCGCGCAATCTGCGCTGGTCATGGCATGCGGAAACACGCGATCTGTTCCAGTCCGTCGACGCCGAGGCATGGTCCGCGGCCGGCGGCGACCCGGTACGGCTGCTCGGCAGCGTCCGGCCGGCCCGGCTGGCCGAGCTGGCCGGCGACCGGCGGTTCCTGCGCCGGCTCACCGCGGCCGCCGACGACCTCGACGACTACCTGACCGGCGCCCGCTGGTACCAGACCCGGTCGGACGGCCTGCCCGCCGCCGTCGCCTACTTCTCCCCGGAGTTCGGCATCACGGCCGCGCTCCCGCAGTACTCCGGCGGCCTCGGCATCCTCGCCGGCGACCATCTGAAGGCGGCCAGCGACCTCGGTGTGCCGTTGATCGGCGTCGGACTGCTGTACCGGCACGGGTACTTCCGGCAGACCCTCTCCCGGGACGGCTGGCAGCAGGAGCACTACCCGGTCCTCGACCCCAACGAGCTGCCGCTCACCCAGCTGGAGGAGCCCGACGGCACCCCGGCCCAGGTGTCCCTCGCGCTGCCCGGCGGCAGGGCACTGCGCGCCCGGATCTGGCTGGCGCAGGTCGGCCGGGTGCCGCTGCTGCTGCTCGACTCCGACGTGGAGGAGAACGACCTCGGCGAACGCGGGGTCACCGACCGGCTCTACGGCGGCGGCAGCGAGCACCGGCTGCTGCAGGAGATGCTGCTCGGCATAGGAGGTGTGCGGGCCGTTCGGACGTACTGCCGGCTCACCGGGCACCCGGTGCCGGAGGTGTTCCACACCAACGAGGGGCACGCGGGCTTCCTCGGACTGGAGCGCATCGCCGAACTGGCCTCGCAGGGGCTGGACTTCGACTCGGCGCTGGAGGCCGTACGGGGCGGGACGGTGTTCACCACGCACACCCCCGTCCCGGCCGGCATCGACCGCTTCGACCGGGAACTGGTCGGCCGGCACTTCGGACCCGACGCCGAACTGCCCGGCATCGACGTGCAGCGGATCCTGGCGCTGGGCATGGAGACCTACCCGGGCGGCGAGCCCAACCTGTTCAACATGGCCGTGATGGGACTGCGGCTGGCCCAGCGGGCCAACGGGGTGTCGTTGCTGCACGGGCAGGTCAGCCGGGGCATGTTCGCGGGCCTGTGGCCGGGATTCGACGCCGAGGAGGTGCCGATCACCTCGGTCACCAACGGGGTGCACGCGCCGACCTGGGTGGCACCGGAGGTCATGCGGCTGGGGGCCCGGCAGATCGGCGTCCAGCGGGCCGAGGACGCGCTGTCCGTCGGCGGCTCCGAGCGCTGGGACTCGGTCGCGGACATCGCGGACCAGGAGATCTGGGAGCTGCGCCGGACCCTGCGCGAGCAGCTGGTGGCGGAGGTGCGGGAGCGGCTGCGCGTGTCCTGGCGGCAGCGCGGTGCCGGGAACGCCGAGCTGGGCTGGATCGACGGGGTCCTGGACCCGGACGTGCTGACGATCGGGTTCGCGCGCCGGGTGCCGTCGTACAAGCGGCTGACGCTGATGCTGCGGGACCGCGACCGGCTGATGGAGCTGCTGCTGCATCCCGACCACCCGGTGCAGATCGTGGTCGCGGGCAAGGCGCACCCGGCGGACGACGGCGGCAAGCGGCTGGTGCAGGAGCTGGTCCGCTTCGCCGACGACCCGCGCGTGCGGCACCGGATCGTCTTCCTGCCCGACTACGGCATGGCGATGGCGCAGAAGCTCTACCCGGGCTGCGACATCTGGCTGAACAACCCGCTGCGGCCCCTGGAGGCGTGCGGCACCAGCGGGATGAAGGCGGCCCTCAACGGCTGCCTCAACCTGTCGGTGCTGGACGGCTGGTGGGACGAGTGGTTCCAGCCGGACTTCGGCTGGGCCATCCCGACCGCGGACGGCGCCGGCACCGATGTCGACCGCCGCGACGACATCGAGGCGGCGGCCCTGTACGACCTCCTGGAGCAGCGGATCGCGCCGCGCTTCTACGAGCGCGGGCGGGCCGGGCTGCCCGACCGCTGGATCACGATGGTCCGCCAGACCCTGTCCCTGCTCGGCCCGAAGGTGCTGGCCGGCCGCATGGTCCGCGAGTACGTCGACCGGCTCTACACCCCCGCCGCGCGGGCGCACCGCGCGCTGACCCCCGACACCGCGCGGGACCTGGCCCGGTGGAAGGCCCGGGTGCGGGGCGCCTGGCCGGGGGTGAGCGTCGACCACGTCGAGACGACCGCGACGACGGCCACGGCGGAGCTGGGCACCACCGTGGGGCTGCGGGTCCGCGTGGACCTGGGCGAGCTGAGCCCCGACGACGTCGAGGTGCAGGCGGTGTCCGGCCGCGTGGACGCGGAGGACCGCATCACCGACGCCACGATCGTCCCGCTGAAACCGGCCGGCGCCCCCGACCTGGAGGGCCGCCTGCTCTACGAGGGCCCCCTCTCCCTGGACCGCACCGGCCCCTACGGCTACACGGTCCGCATCCTGCCCACCCATCCCCTGCTCGCCTCCGCCGCGGAACTCGGCGTCCTGGCGGTGCCGTCGGAGGAGGTCGTGGAGGGGGCGGGGGTGCTGCTGAGGTGACGCCCGCGCGCGGGACCCCCGCACCCGGGGTCCCGCGCGCTGCCACGGTACGGGCCGGCGGCGGAGGGGGCGGGGTGCGGGCGGGCCGGGTCAGGGTTCCGGGGTGTCGGCGCAGAGCCGGCGGAGGACCACTCCGCACCGGCGGGCGTACGCGTGCTGCAGGCCCCGGGTGGCGGGGCCGCCCGCGCGGGCGTACCACTTGGCCGCCCTGCTGAACGCGGCGACCGTGAGCCAGACCGTGCCGTCACCGGTGCGGTCGACCATGAAGACCTCCTCGCCGCACTCGGGGTGGCCTTCGAGGGTGCCGTAGGCCCAGCCGGCGCGGCGGGGCTCCTCTGCCGTCCAGATGATGCGGCAGGGGGCCTTGACGACGCCGGCGAGGGTGACCGTGACGTCGACTCCGGGGGCCGCGCGGTCGGCCGTGGCGTCGATGCCGACACCCAGGGCGCGGTGCATCTCCCAGGTCAGGACCGCCTCGGCGGCCCGCTGGAACACCTCCCGGCCCTCGCCGATGCGGGTGCGGACGTAGAGGGGGTGGAAGCCGGGCGGGCAGACCGTCGGGTCGTCGCGGGTCGCACCGACCGGCTCGTAGGTGAAGGGCGCCGAGGACATGGGTCACAAGCGTAGGGCGGCACCCGGGAGGTCCTCCTCCCGGGTGCCGCCCCTCGCGCGTCGTGCCGGCCGCCGCTAGTTGACGTTGACCGCCGCCCAGGCCGCCGCGACCGTCTTGTACTCGGTGCTGGTGGAGCCGTACAGCGCGGACGCCGCGTTCAGGGTCGCCGTGCGGGCGGCCTTGTAGTTGGTCGTCGACGTCATGTACGTCGTCAGCGCCTTGTACCAGATCTGCAGCGCCTTGGCGCGGCCGATGCCGGTGACGGTGGAGCCGTTGTACGTGGGCGAGTTGTAGCTCACGCCGTTGATCGTCTTGGCGCCGCTGCCCTCCGACAGGAGGTAGAAGAAGTGGTTCGCGACGCCGGACGAGTAGTGCACGTCCTTGTTGCCGACGGAGGAGGACCAGTTGTCCGCCGAGCCGCCGTCCTTGCTCGGCTTGTCCATGTAGCGCAGCGGGGTGCCGTCGCCGTTGATGTCGATCTTCTCGCCGA
>NZ_WWJT01000138.1 GCF_009865385.1 Streptomyces sp. SID486
GACCGGCGCCGAGGCCCCCGGCGGACGCGCCGCCGCCGCCCTGGCCGCCGCCCGTGCCGCCCTGGGCCGCCCCTACGTGTGGGGCGCCAACGGCCCCTCCGGCTTCGACTGTTCCGGACTGATGCAGTGGGCGTACGGGCGCGCCGGCGTCCATCTGCCGCGCACCTCGCAGGAACAGCGGTTCGCCGGCCGGCAGGTCCCGCTCTCCCAGGCCCGCCCCGGGGACCTGGTCGTCTACCGCTCCGACGCCAGCCATGTGGCGATGTACGCCGGTCACGGCCAGGTCATCCACGCCCCCTACCCCGGTGCTCCGGTGCGCTACGACCCGGTCGGGATGATGCCGGTCTCCTCGGTCACCCGCCCCTGACCGCCCCGTTCGCCGTACGATCGGGAAGTGGCTGGTCGTGGACGGGCGTGGAGCATCGGTGCCGTGGGGCTCACCCTGCTGCTGCCTCTTGCCGGTTGCGGCGGGAGCCCGGCGGGCGACCCGGTGCGGACCGAGGTGCAGCAGGTGCTCGACCGGCGCTCGGCGGCCCTGCTGCGCCATGACGAGGCGGCGTACGGCGCGACGGGCACCCGCACCGGGTACACCCGGCTGGGCGCCCTCCCGCTGGCCTCCTGGAGCTACCGGGTCACCGCCGTGCACCGCACCGCCGCCGGCGCCACCGCCGACGCCGATCTGAGCTACCGCGTCGCCGGGTACGACCGGGCCCCCGTCGACGCCCGCCGCAGCCTCACCCTCGGCCGCACCGCCGACGACGGCTGGTACGTCACCGCCGACCGGCCCGCCGGACGGGACGGGCAGCAGCTGTGGGACCAGGGCACGGTCAGCGTCGTCCGGGGCGCGCACAGCCTGGTGCTCGGCACCGGGGGGTCCACGGCGGGCCTGGAGGAGTTCGCCCGGCTGGCCGACCGCGCGGTCCCGGCCGTGTCCGGGGTGTGGGCCACGGACTGGAGCCGCCGGGTCGTCGTCCTCGTCCCGCGGACCCTGGCGTCCATGGCGGCCCTGCTCGGCTCGCCCGCCGCCGAGTACCGGGGCATCGCGGCCGTCACCACGGGCGAGGCGGGCGGTGCGGGCCGGGCGCCCGCGGACCGGGTGGTGGTCAACCCGGAGGCGTACGCCGTGCTCGGTGACGTCGGCAAGCAGGTCGTCCTCACCCACGAGACCGCTCATGTCGCCACCCGGGCCGACACCACCGTCGCCACCCCGCTGTGGCTCTCCGAGGGCTACGCCGACTGGGCCGGCTATCTCGGCACCGGGCGGACCGCGCAGGAGGCCGCGCCGGAACTCGGCCGGGCCGTGCGGGACGGCGAGCCGCCCGAGGAGCTGCCGGCCGACGCGGACTTCGGCTTCACCAGCGAGCCCACCAAGCTGGCGCGTGCCTACGAGAGCGGCTGGCTGGCCTGCCGGATGATCGCCGACGAGTGGGGCCCGGCCCGGCTCGGTGCCTTCTACCGGGCCGTCGGTGCCCACGGGAAGCGGGCGGGCGCGGTCGAGGCGGCGCTGGACCAGGTGCTCGGCACGACCCTCGAGGAGTTCACCGCGCGCTGGCGGGACTACGTCACGACGCAGCTCGACTGAGCACACCGATGGCCTCGCGCAGCCACCCGCGCTCGGCCTGCCCGGTGGCCCGTGCGACCCGGAGCATGCCCTCCCGGAACAGATCCCCCGCCCCCTCGGCCCGCACCGGCTCGCCCTCCCGGTAGAAGAAGCTGGCCGGCTTCTGGAGGAAGTCCAGCCGTCGGCGCAGGACATCGGCCTGCTCGGCGGGGTCGTCCAGGTGCCGCAGGAAGGCCAGGAGGGCGTTGAAGCGGACCTGGTCGGTGATCTCCTGCTCCTTGGGGTTGCGCAACCGCACCAGCAGCTCCGTCCGGCCCTTCTCCGTCAGGGACAGCACCCGGCGCGGAGCGGCGCTCACGCCGTCCGTGGAGTGCTGGTCGAGCAGGCCGGCGGCGAGAAGCCGGTTGATGGCCGGGTACAGCGCCCCGTCGCTGACGGGGCGGACGTGCCCGCTCAGCGCCTTGATGCGTTCCTTCAGCTCGTAGCCGTGCAGCGGTTCCTCGGCGAGGAAGCCCAGGATCGACAACTCCAGCACGCGGATGCCTCCTTGCGGTGGGCGGAACGACCATGGTACCTCTTTTCGAGCTACCTCGATTCGAGGTAGCTCGAAAAGAGGGGGAGCTCGTGAACAGCCACCGCGGACAGCTCGTCTCGCTCGCCCGCCCCGTCTATCTCTCGCTCCTGGCCTCGGTCGCCTCCGGGATCATCAACACCGTCTGGGTCTCCCGGTGCGGTGGTGCCGCCGTGGCCGCCGTCGCCGTCGCGACCAATACCGAGAACGTGCTGCTCGGCACAGCGCTGGTCTTCGCCTCGGGTACGACGGTGCTGGTGGCGCACGCCCGCGGAGCCCGCGACCCCGCCGCCGTGCGGGCCGCCGTCCGCGGTGGCTGGACGTTGTGCGCCTGGGTCACGCCCGTGGTCACGATGGGCGGTTTCCTGCTGCGCGAGCCGCTGGCCGCCCTGGTGCTGGGCGGCGGCGACGGCGCGGCCAGGCACCTGGCCGCCGCGTACTTCACGATCTCCCTGCCCGGCATGGCTGTCTTCTTCGCCCAGCAGCTGGTCGACGGCATCCTCAAGGGCACCGGCGACGCCCGCACTCCGATGCGGCTCGCCCTGCTGGCCAACGGCCTGATTCTGCTCGGCGACCCCCTCCTGATCCACCTCCACGGGGTCCGGGGCGCCGCCGTCTCCACCGTGCTGTGCCGCGCCGTCGCCCTGGCGGTGGGGCTGCGCGTGCTGCGCCGTTCCACGCTCGTGCGCGAGGCGACCGGGGCACGTTCCGCCGAAGGGGCCCGCGCAGCGTCGCGCCGCACGCTCGCCACCGGGCTGCCCATGTCCGCCGACTTCACCGTGCGGCAGGGCGCGGCGTTGGTCCTCGTGGCGATCGTGGCCCGGCTCGGCGTGCCGGAGGTGGCCGCGTATTCGACCGCGTACAAGATCCTGTACGTCGCCACCATGGCCTTCTACGCGATACGCCAGGCTGCGGCCGTGCACACCGCCCACCTGCGCGGCGCGGGACGGGACGCGCGCCGGGACATCGGCCGCCAGGCGGTACTGCTCTCCGCGGCCGTGGGGCTGTCGGCCGCCGTCCTGTTCGCCGTGGCGGCCCCCTGGATCATGGCCGCCTTCGGTGCCGGTCCGGACGTCGCCCGCCAGGGCGTGCTGTTCCTGCGCTGCGTCGGCCCCTATCTGCTGCTGGCGGCGGGCCTCATCGCGCTGGGCGGGGTCTTCGAGGGCAGTGGTGCGGCGCCCGTGCTGCTCCGGATCACCCTGCTCGGCACCGCCGTCCAGCTGCCGCTGGCGTACGCCCTGGTCGGCCTCGGCCTGCCCGGTGTCTGTATGGCGCTGGCGCTCGGGACGGCCGTGCAGTGGGTGATGGTGGTCGTGCCGGTGCGGCGGGCCCGGGGTCAGGAGGAGACCGGGGTCTCCTCGGTGCGGGTGGTCTGAGGCGGGAAGGGGGCGGACGCGTCCGGCGGGACGGTGGCGCGCCACAGCCGGCGGCCCGCCATGACCGTCGCCGCGGCCAGCAGGCCGTTGCGCAGCACCAGCAGCGTGATGCCGTACCAGTCGCTCAGCACCACGTGCGAGAAGCCGAGCGGGAACTCCAGGACGGTCACGAAGGACGCGAGGACGACCAGCAGCGCGGGCGCCCCCATGCGGCTGGCCCGGTGCGACAGGCAGACGGCCGCCAGGCCGACCAGCCACACGAGGTACTGCGGGCTGACCACCCGGCTGGTCACCGTGAACAGCAGCACCGCCGTGAGGGCGGCGTCGGCGAGGACGTGCGCCGGAAGGTGCCGCGCACGCAGCCGCCACAACAGCAGCCAGGCGAACGCGGCGCCGGTCAGGGCCAGCGCCGCGGTGCTGACCTGGTCCACGTGCGGGCCGAGGAACTCGATCGACCCGTAGTTCAGCAGCACCTGGCCGTTCCAGCCGTGGTGCCGGGCCACATGGAAGACCAGGGCGCCCAGCGACTCCACCTCGGTGCCCCGGTCCCGCTGGAAGGTCAGGAACGCGAAGGCGCCCGGCATGGCCACCGCGAACAGCATCGCGGCGCCCGCCGCGGTCACCGCCGCCGACGCCCAGGCCCGCCGCCGCACGGCCCCCACCAGCAACAGCGCGGGCCACACCTTCAGCAGGGCGCCGAGCGCGGTCAGGGCCCCCATCACCCGCGGGTGCCGGACCCCGGCCAGCAGCGCCGCCACGGCCACCGCGGTCACCATGACGTCGTAGCGGGCGTAGACCGTCGGCCCGAGCAGCGGCACGCCCGCCACCCACACCCAGGTGCCGCGCCGCGACCGGCCGGGGCCGCGGCCCGCCCGGAGCAGCAGGGCCAGCACGACGGCGTCGGCCAGACAGGCCAGCAGGAAGAAGGCGTGCGCGTACGACAGGAAGGGCAGGACGGCCGGGGAGAGGATCGCGAGGGCGGCGGCGGGCGGGTACTGCCAGGTCACGTCGTCCAGCGGAAACGTTCCTTGGCGCAGCACCTCGTACCAGCCGCGGTAGATCACCGACACGTCCGAGGTGACGTCCGGGCCGGGGAAGGCGTACACCCGGAACACGAGCAGCAGCAGCAGCGTGCGGGTGGCGCCCCAGGTCGCGAGCGGCCATGCCAGGGACCGCCCGGTGCCCTTCGTCTCCACGTGATCCCCTGCCGCTCGGTTTCCGTACCGTTCGAATTCTCTTCGAGCGACCATGATGTCCTGCGATCCCGTGCGCATGCCACAGGCCCGGCCGCGCCCGGCCGCGGGGCGGCCCGTTCGGTAGGGTCGGCGGCGATGCACAAGACCCTGATCGTCACCAACGACTTCCCGCCCCGGCCGGGCGGCATCCAGGCATTCCTGCACAACATGGCCCTCCGCCTGGACCCCGGCCGGCTGGTCGTCTACGCCTCCACCTGGAAGCACGGCCGGGAGGGTGCCGAGGCCACCGCCGCCTTCGACGCCGAGCAGCCCTTCACCGTCGTACGCGACCGCACGACCATGCTGCTGCCCACCCCGCAGGCCACCCGGCGGGCCGCCGGGCTGCTCCGGGAGCACGGCTGCACCTCGGTGTGGTTCGGCGCGGCGGCCCCCCTCGGCCTGATGGCGCCCGCGCTGCGCCGGGCCGGTGCCGAGCGGCTGGTGGCGACCACCCACGGGCACGAGGCCGGCTGGGCCCAGCTGCCCGCCGCCCGGCAGCTGCTGCGCCGGATCGGCGACTCCACCGACACGCTCACCTATCTGGGGGAGTACACCCGCTCCCGGATCGCCGGTGCCCTGAGCCCCGAGGCGGCCGGCCGCATGGCGCAGCTGCCGCCCGGGGTCGACGAGAAGACCTTCCACCCCGCCTCCGGCGGTGACGAGGTCCGCGCCCGGCTCGGCCTCACCGAGCGCCCGGTCGTGGTCTGCGTCTCCCGGCTGGTGCCGCGCAAGGGCCAGGACACCCTGATCCGCGCCATGCCCCGCATCCTCGCCGCCGAACCGGACACCGTGCTGCTGATCGTCGGCGGCGGCCCCTACGAACGGGACCTGCGCCGCCTCGCCCACGAGAGCGGTCTCGCCGGCTCGGTCCGCTTCACCGGTGCCGTGCCCTGGTCGGAGCTGCCCGCGCACTACGGCGCCGGGGACGTCTTCGCCATGCCCTGCCGCACCCGTCGCGGCGGCCTGGACGTGGAGGGTCTCGGCATCGTGTACCTGGAGGCGTCCGCCACCGGCCTGCCGGTCGTCGCGGGCGACTCCGGCGGCGCGCCGGACGCGGTGCTCGACGGGGAGACCGGCTGGGTGGTCCGGGGCGGCGAGCCGGCCGAGGCCGCCGAACGGATCACGGTCCTCCTCCAGGACGCCGAACTGCGCCGCCGGATGGGCGAGCGGGGCCGGCGGTGGGTCGAGGAGAAGTGGCGCTGGGACCTGCTCGCGGAGAAGTTGAAGGCCCTGCTGTAATCCGTGCTGCCGCTCTAGCCGGAACCGGAAAATCCGCACATGCTGCGCGCATGACAGCAAAACTGATGCAGCGTCAGCTGACGAGACGTCACATCCTGGGCATGGTCGCCCTGCAGACGGCCGCCGCGGCCGGTCTGACCCGCGTCGGACTCGAGTCCGCCCGCGCGGCCGAACCGGCCGCCGTCGACAACGCCCCGGCCGTCGTGGTCGGTTCGGGGTACGGCGGCGCCGTCGCCGCCCTCCGCCTCGGCCAGGCGGGCATCCGCACCCTCGTCCTGGAGATGGGCCGGCTGTGGAACACCACCGGCTCCGACGGCAAGGTGTTCTGCTCCACCAGCGCCCCCGACCAGCGCTCCATGTGGTTCCGCACCCGCACCGAGGCCCCGCTCGCCAGCTTCCTGTGGCTGGACGTCGTCAACAAGCCGATCGACCCCTACCCGGGCGTCCTCGACCGCGTGCACTACGACGACATGTCCGTCTACGTCGGCCGGGGCGTCGGCGGCGGCTCCCTGGTCAACGGCGGGATGGCGGTCACCCCGCTCAAGTCCTACTTCAGCGAGCAGTTCCCGGCCGTGGACGCCGACGAGATGTACGGCACCTACTTCCCGCGCGCCCGCGCCATGCTCGGCGTCAACAGCATCGACCCCGCCTGGTTCGAGTCGACCGAGTGGTACAGGTTCACCCGGACCTCCCGCAAGGCCGCCGCGAACGCCGGCCTGAAGACCACGTTCGTGCCGAACGTCTACGACTTCGGCCACATGCAGCGCGAGGCCGCCGGCACGGCCACCAGGTCCGCGCTCGCCGGCGAGGTCATCTACGGCAACAACCAGGGCAAGCGCAGCCTCGACAAGAGCTACCTCGCCGCCGCCCTCGGCACCGGCAACGTCACCCTGCACACGATGGAGAAGGTGCGGTCCGTCAGCCGGTCGGCCGACGGCACGTACCTGCTCACCGCCGACCGGACCGACGACAGCGGCGCCGTCGTCGGGACCAGCCAGTACAGCTGCACCTACCTGTTCCTCGGCGGCGGCAGCGTCGGCACCACCGAACTCCTCGTCCGTGCCCGCGACACCGGCACCCTGCCGGACCTGGACCCCGCCGTCGGCGCCGGCTGGGGTACCAACGGCAACGTCATGCTGGGCCGCGCCAACCACGTCTGGGACACCGTCGGCGCGAACCAGGCCACCATGCCCGTCATGGGCATCGACGACTGGGCCAACCCCGACAACCCGGTCTTCGCCGAGATCGCCCCCCTGCCCATGGGCTTCGAGCACTGGATCAGCCTCTACCTGGCCATCACCAAGAACCCCGAACGGGCGTCGTTCCGTTACGACTCGGCCTCCGGGACGGTGAAGCTCGGCTGGAGCGCCGCCCAGAGCGCGGTGTCGGTGGCCATGGCGAAGAAGCTGTTCGACCGGATCAACCTGGCCAACCTCACCATCTACCGGTACGACCTGTTCGGCTCCTCCAGCAAGGTCTTCGCCGACGACTTCACCTACCACCCGTTGGGCGGCTGCGTGCTGGGGAAGGCGACCGACGGCTACGGCCGGGTCAAGGGCTACCCCCGGCTCTACGTCACCGACGGCTCGCTCGTGCCCGGCAACATCGGCGTGAACCCCTTCGTCACCATCACGGCCCTCGCCGAACGCACCATGGCGCGGGTCCTCGCCGAGGACACCGCGCCATGAGGCACCGCCGGGGTCACTTGGCGTAGATCGCCTCGATCTCGTCCGTGTAGTCCTTCGCCACCACGCTCCGCTTGAGCTTCAGCGACGGGGTGAGATGGCCCGACTCCTCCGTGAACTGGGAGGCAAGAATGCGGAACTTCCGCACCGATTCCGCCTTCGACACCGCGGCGTTGCCGTCGTCCACGGCCGCCTGGATCGCCGCGTGCAGATCCGGGTCGTCGCGCAGCGACGCCGCGGTGGACCCGGCCGGCTTGCCGTGCTCGGCGGCCCACCGGCCCAGGAACTCCTCGTCGACGGTGACCAGCGCGCCCACGAACGGCCGCCCGTCGCCCACCACCATGCACTCCGCGACCAGCGCGTGCGCCCGGATCCGGTCCTCGATCACGGCCGGGGCAACGTTCTTGCCGCCCGCCGTGACGATGATCTCCTTCTTCCGGCCGGTGATCCTCAGGTAGCCGTCCTCGTCGAGGGTGCCGATGTCGCCGGTGTGGAACCAGCCGTCGGCCAGCGCCTCCGCCGTCGCGCCCGGGTTGTTCCAGTACTCCTTGAACAGGTGCTCGCCGTGCAGCAGCACCTCGCCGTCGTCCGCGATCCGCACCACCGAACCGGGCAGCGGCTGCCCGACCGTGCCGATCTTCTGCCGGTCCCACGGGTTGAACGCGGTCGCCGCGCAGGACTCGGTCAGGCCGTAGCCCTCCAGCACCGTGAAGCCGATGCCGCGGAAGAAGTGTCCGAGCCGCTCACCCAGCGGGGCGCCGCCGGAGATGGCGTACTCGCCCCGGCCGCCCAGTACCGCGCGCAGCTTGCCGTAGACCAGCCGGTCGAAGACCTTGTGCTTGACCTTCAGGCCGAACGACGGGCCCGAGGGGCTGTCCAGCGCCTTGCTGTAGGCGATCGCGGTGTCCGCCGCCTTGTCGAAGATCCCGCCCTTGCCGTCCGCCTGCGCCTTGGCCCGCGCCGAGTTGTAGACCTTCTCGAAGACCCGCGGCACACCGAGGATCAGGGTCGGCCGGAACGCGGCCAGCTCGTCGGTGAGGTCCTTGATGTCCGGGACGCAGCCCAGCTTGATCGGCGCCATCATCGGTGCGACCTGCACCAGCCGTCCGAAGACGTGCGCCAGCGGCAGGAAGAGCAGCACCGAGCACTCACCGGTGCGGAACAGCGGACGCAGCCGCTCCACGATGTTGCCGCACTCGGCGAAGAAGCTGCGGTGGGTGAGCACACAGCCCTTGGGGCGCCCGGTCGTGCCGCTCGTGTACACGATGGTCGCCGGGTCGTCGGCGCGGGCGATCGAGCTGCGCTCCTCCACCGTCGCGTCCGCCACGTCCTGCCCGAGCCGGCCCAGCTCCGCCACGCCCCCGGCCTCGATCTGCCAGACGTGCTTGAGCGCGGGCAGCGCCTCGCGCACCGACTCCACGGCCGCCGCGTGGGTGTCCAGCTCCACCACGCACGCGGTCGCCCCCGAGTCGGACAGGATCCACTGCACCTGCTCCGGCGAGCTGGTCTCGTACACCGGCACGGTGACCGCGCCCGCGCTCCAGATCGCGAAGTCCAGGAGCGTCCACTCGTAGCGCGTCCGGGACATCAGGCCCACCCGGTCACCCGGCTGCACCCCGGAGGCGATGAGGCCCTTGGCGGCGGTGCGGACCTCGGCGAGGAACTCCCGTGCGGTCACGTCCTGCCAGGTGCCCCCCGACTTGCGGGCGATCACGGCGACGTCGGGGTGCTGCGCGGCGTTTCTGCGGACGATGTCGGTCAGATTGCCGTCCGCGGGGACCTCGTACAAGGCCGGAAGGCTGAACTCGCGCAAGACTGCTGCTCCTCACAGGGCGCCGGCGCCACGACGTTGTGTGATGCGACGGTGCGGTCCAAGGCTCGGGCTGGTGCTCGGGTACTTCGATGGTTGAAATCCAGAGCACGACTGGACTGCCCGGACGTTACCCGCCGGTATGGCGTCTAGGACAGGGGGTCCCGGCGAGATGTTCGCTGCGTCACACAGGTGGGCTCTCCTTCGCGCACAGTAGTCCACGGCCGAACCGACCGGCCAGTAACCGCAGGCCCGACCGGCACTGTTCACCTGGACCGCACACGCCTACCCTTGATCACCATGGCATCCTCACGCGCCGGCGGCGGACGGACCCGGGTACATGTGGTCAGCGACGTGCACGGCAACGCCCGTGACCTGGCCCGGGCCGGCGACGGCGCCGACGCCCTGATCTGCCTCGGCGACCTCGTCCTCTTCCTCGACTACGCCGACCACTCCCGCGGGATCTTCCCCGACCTCTTCGGCGAGGAGAACGCCGACCGCATCGTGGAGCTGCGCACCGCCCGCCGTTTCGCCGAGGCCCGCGAGTTCGGCGCCCGGCTGTGGGGCGGGATCGGCGGCGACCGGGCCGCGGCGATCGAGAAGGCGGTGCGCAAGCAGTACGCCGAGCTGTTCGCCGCGTTCCCCACACCGACGTACGCCACCTACGGCAACGTCGACATGCCGGGCCTGTGGCCGGAGTACGCCCGGCCCGGCACCACGGTTCTCGACGGCCAGCGGGTGGAGATCGGCGGCCGGACCTTCGGCTTCGTCGGCGGCGGCCTGCGCACCCCGATGCGCACCCCCTACGAGATCAGCGACGAGGAGTACGCGGCGAAGATCGAGGCCGTCGGCGAGGTCGACGTGCTGTGCACCCACATCCCGCCGGAGGTCCCCGAGCTGGTCTACGACACCGTGGCCCGCCGCTTCGAGCGGGGCAGCCGCGCCCTGCTGGACGCCATCCACCGCACCCGGCCCCGGTACGCGCTGTTCGGGCACGTGCACCAGCCGCTGGCGCGCCGCATGCGGATCGGCGCCACCGAGTGCGTGAACGTGGGGCACTTCGCCGGCAGCGGCACGCCCTGGGCGCTCGAATGGCGAGTTCCGGACGACCCGGGGGAGCGGGCCGGCGGGCGGGGTGAAGGCGGCAGGTCGGCGGCGCGGTAGCCTTCACGCTGCACACACGTGCGCAGCCCGGCGCACACAGACCTCTCAGGCACGGCCCGCATCCGGAGGAGCCACGGCGATGGCGGAACACACCAGTTCGAGCATCACGATCGAGGCGGCTCCGGCCGACGTCATGGCGGTGATCGCCGACTTCGCGCGCTACCCGGACTGGACCGGCGAGGTGAAGGAGGCGGAGGTCCTCGACACCGACGAGCAGGGCCGCGCCCGGCAGGTCCGCCTCGTCATGGACGCCGGCGCCATCAAGGACGACCAGACCCTCGCCTACACCTGGACCGGCGGCCAGGAGGTCTCCTGGACCCTGGTCAAGTCCCAGATGCTCCGTTCCCTCGACGGTTCCTACCTCCTCGAGCCCGCGGGCCCCGGCGGCACGGAGGTCACCTACTCCCTCACCGTCGACGTCAAGATCCCCATGCTCGGCATGATCAAGCGCAAGGCGGAGAAGGTCATCATCGACCGGGCACTGGCCGGTCTGAAGAAGAGGGTCGAGTCGGGCGAGAAGTAGGCGTCCGCGTCCTCTTCCCGCGCACGGCGGTAGCGTTCACCGACATGCGCACCATCCTGATCACGGGCCCGGGCGGCAGCGGGCGGACCACGATCGCCGCCGCCACCGCACTGCGCGCCGCGGCCGACGGCACCCGCACGCTCCTCCTCAGCGCCGACCGCACCGACACCCCGGGCGCGGCACTGGGTACCGGAACAGGACCCGTCCCGGCACCCGCGGCCCCGGACCTGACCGTCTGGCGGCCCGACGCCACGGAACGGTTCCGGCAGGACCTCACCGCCTTCCAGAACCGCGCGGCGAACGTGCTCGACCTGCTCGGTGCCGCCCGGCTGGACGCCGAGGAGGTCACCCCGCTGCCCGGCGCCGAGGAACTGTCCTTCCTGCGCGCGCTGCGGGACGCGGCCCTGTCCGACCGCTACGACCTGCTCGTCGTCGACCTCCCGCCGCTGCCCGCGGCCCTCGCCCTGCTCGGCCTGCCCGAGGAGCTGCGCCGCTATCTGCGCCGCCTCCTGCCCCCCGAACGACAGGCCGCCCGCGCCCTGCGCCCGGTCCTCGGCCGGCTGGCCGGCGTCCCCATGCCCGCCGACTGGCTGTACGAGACGGCCGCCCGCTGGGACGTCGAACTGGCCGCGGTGGCGGCCGTCCTCGCCGACCGGGACACCGCCGTACGCCTGGTCGCCGAACCGGGCCCGGCCGGCGCCGACGCCGTGCGCACCGCCACCCTCGGCCTGGCCCTGCGCGGCCTGCGCACCGAGGCCCTGATCGCCAACCGGGCCCTGCCCGAGACCACCCCCGACGGCTGGCTCGCCGGACTTCTCGCCCAGCAGCGCAAGACGCTCGCCGACTGGCAGGAGTCGTACGACGTCCACGCCGTCCCGCACCTCGGCCGGGACCCGCACGGGCCCGACGACCTCGCCGCCCTCGCCGTGCCCGCCGTCGATCCGTCCCCCCGCCCGGTCGAATGGCCGGTCACCGACCGGATCGCCGAGGACGGCGTGCTGGTCTGGCACCTCCCGCTGCCCGGCGCCATACGGGACGAGCTGGATCTCGTCCGCAGGGGCGACGAACTGCTGATCACCGCGGGGCCCTTCCGCCGGATCGTCCCGCTGCCCTCGGCCCTGCGCCGCTGCGCCGTCGCCGGCGCCGGACTCCTGGACGGCGTCCTGCGCATCCGGTTCACCCCCGACCCGGACCTGTGGCCCGGCGCCGGACGGTGAACCGGGTACGCCGTTCGGGTACCGTCGTAAAGGCGAACCGGAGTCAGGAGTCCGCCATGAGCGATGAGCGCCCCGCAGCCGAACCGGAAGAGGAGCGGGCGGCCGACGCCGACGCCTGGGCCACGGCCTGCGCCGAGGACCTCGACGCCGAGAAGTCCCGCCGCCGTACCGAGCACGGCCCGCCGCCCGGCTCGGCCGCTGAGGAGCTGAAGAAGCTCGTGGACTCGGTGGCCGACAAGCTGTCCGGTCTGCGGTCACCGCTCCTCGGCGGCCTCGCCGGACCCTCGGCACAGCAGGTCGTGCGCCAGGTCGTCGAGCAGGCGAAAGCCGCCGTCGAACCCGTCATCGAACGCAACCCGGACGTCTTCGACCACCTGGCCGCGGCCGGCGGCGAACTGCTCGCCGCCTACCGCTCCGCCGTCCAGGGCCAGGAACAGCGCTGGACCGCCCGCACGGCCGACACGGCGAAGGACGGGCCGGACCGGCGCGACCCGGGCGAGGGCACCGGTCCGGGGGAGCGCATCGACCTGGACTGAAGCCCTTCCACGGCGGGGCCTCGGGTACGGTTGGCCGTAGCGGGGCTCGACCGAAACTGAGGGATTCATGGGACTCACCATCGGCGTCGACATCGGCGGCACGAAGATCGCGGCCGGCGTGGTCGACGAGGAAGGCAACATCCTCTCGACCTTCAAGGTGCCGACCCCCACCACGCCGGAGGCCATCGTGGACGCCATCGCCTCGGCGGTGGAGGGCGCGCGCGCCGGGCACGAGATCGTCGGCGTGGGCATCGGTGCGGCCGGTTACGTCAACCGGCAGCGCTCCACGGTGTACTTCGCGCCGAACATCGACTGGCGCAACGAGCCGCTCAAGGAGAAGGTCGAGGCCCGCACCGGTCTCCCGGTCGTGGTCGAGAACGACGCCAACGCCGCCGCCTGGGGCGAGTACCGGTTCGGCGCCGGCAAGGGCCACCGCAACGTCATCTGCATCACCCTCGGCACCGGCCTCGGTGGCGGCATCATCATCGGCAACAAGCTGCGCCGCGGTCACTTCGGTGTCGCCGCCGAGTTCGGCCACATCCGCATGGTCCCGGACGGCCTGCTGTGCGGCTGCGGCTCGCAGGGCTGCTGGGAGCAGTACGCCTCCGGCCGCGCCCTGGTCCGCTACGCCAAGCAGCGCGCCAACGCCACCCCCGAGAACGCCGACGTACTCCTCTCCCTGGGCGACGGCACCCCGGACGGCATCGAGGGCAAGCACATCTCCATGGCCGCCCGCCAGGGCGACCCGGTGGCCGTCGACTCCTACCGCGAGCTGGCCCGCTGGGCCGGTGCGGGCCTGGCCGACCTGGCCTCCCTCTTCGACCCCTCCGCGTTCATCGTCGGCGGCGGCCTGTCCGACGAGGGCGAGCTGGTCCTGGACCCGATCCGCAAGTCCTACAAGCGCTGGCTGGTCGGCGGCAACTGGCGCCCGGTGGCCGACGTGATCGCGGCCCAGCTGGGCAACAAGGCCGGCATGGTCGGCGCGGCCGACCTGGCCCGGGAGCCCGACCCGATCATGTGAGGAGACCGGCCGTCCAGGCGCGAGGACCCACGGGAGAGGCCGCACACGAGCGGCGGCCTCCCACGGGCCTCGCGCCTTCGGCCGTGGGGGAGCCGCGCCCCCGGCGGCGGGGCGTAGATTGATCCACATGGAGCTGCTTCCCAACTCCCGCACGGAACCCGACGGTTCCGCCGTGATCCGTGTCCTGAGCTACAACATCCGCTCGATGCGGGACGACACGGACGCCCTCGCCCGTGTCATCGCCGCCTGCGCCCCCGACCTGGTCCTGCTCCAGGAGGCCCCGCGCTTCTTCCGCTGGCGCAAGAAACTCGCCCGGCTCGCCGCCGCCTCCGGGCAGGTCGTCCTCACCGGCGGAGCGACGGCTGCGGGCCCGGCGATCCTGTGCGACCTCCGCGCCACCGTCGAGCGCACCGCGGACGTCCTGCTTCCGCTCACCCCCGGCCTGCACCGACGCGGCTTCGCCACGGCCGTCGTCCGCTTCGGCGCCGCCCGCCTCGGCGTGCTCAGCTGCCACCTCAGCCTCCAGCGGGACGAGCGCCGGGAGCAGGCCGCCCTGCTCCTGGACCGTCTCACCGGACTCGGCGTGGAGCACGCCGTGGCGGGCGGCGATCTCAACGAACGCCCCGACGGCCCCGCCTTCCGCAGGCTCGCCGCCGGTCTCCAGGACTGCCGTACCGCCAGGCCCTGGGGCGGCGAGTTCACCTCCACCCCCGCCGACCCCCGTCAGCGCATCGACGCGATCTTCGCCACCGGGGGCATCGAGGTCCTCGGCTGCGGGGTCCCGCTGGACCAGCCGGGTGTCACCCGGGCCGATCTGACGGCGGCCACGGACCACCTGCCGGTGCTGGCCGCCCTCCGGATCCCGGCGGCCTAGCGGGCGTCAGACCACCGCCCCGCGGCCCGGGTCGTCGTCCTCCTCGTCGTCCGTCCGCATCCGGGTCACCAGCGTCATGAAGCCGCCGAGGAAGCCGCCGATGGCGAGGGTCGTCAGCCACCAGGTCATCTCCCAGCCGAGGACCACCGCGAGCAGGAGCAGGACGGGGCCGCCGACCACTCCGAGCCAGGCGAACTTCGCGGTGGTGTCCGCGGCCGGCAGCGGCGGCGGCTCCGGCGGCACGAAGTGGCCCTCGTCGTCCTCGTCGAAGTCGTCGTCGGACGGTTCGGGCACCGTGTGGTCGCGCGGGCCGACACCGGCCGCGAAGGAGACCGATCCGCCGAGCGGACGGGCGGGCCGCCGGCCCGCGGAGTCGTCCGGGTCGCGCCGGGGCTCGCTCTCCGGTTCCACGCCCGCGTCCCGCACCGGGTCCTTCACCGGGCTCGCCCCGGGTTCCTTCGCCCGGCCCCCCGCCGGGTCGGGCGCGGGGTCCGGCTCCGGCAGGGCGAGATCCTCCACGCGCCGGAAGGGCCGGGCGCCCGGCGGGTCCGGCGGTTCCTGGCCGTACCCCGCGACGATGGCCCGCCAGGCGGCGTCCTCGTCGAACGGCACCTCCTGCCGGTCCGGCTCGCGGCCTTCTCGGCCGTCGCGGCTCTCCCGGCCCTCGCGGCCTTCTCGGTCGTCGCGGCCCTCTCGGCCCTCTTGGCCCTCTCGGTCCTCACGGCCCTCGGGGCCGGAGTCGTGCTCAGCCAACTGCGGCCGTCCCTTCCTTGCCGACACCGGGTGCGAGCCGGCCGATGAAGGCGAGGCTCTCCTCGAAGACCCGGTCCGCGTCCAGGTCCAACGTCGCCACGTGGTAGCTGTGTTCCAGCACGACCTCCGTGACGTCCGTGGACGACACCCGGCTCAGCACCCGCGCCGAGTCGGCCGCCGGCACGACATGGTCCCGGGCGCTGCGCAGCAGCAGCAACGGCTGGGTGACCTGGGGCAGCTCGCCGTCCAGCCGCCGCAGGAACACCCGCAGCGAGTGCGCCGCGTGCAGCGGCACCCGGTCGTACCCCAGCTCCGCCGCGCCCTCCTTCGCGATGTCGCTGGCGATGCCCTTCGTGGTGCGCACCAGATGCCGGGCGACCGGGAGGGCGTACGCCGACAGACCGTGCACCTTGTTCACCGGGTTGACCACCACCGCGCCCGCGACCCGGCCGCCGTGCCGGGCTGCGAGCCGGAGCGCCAGCGCCCCGCCCATCGACAGGCCCGCGACGAACACCCGGGAGCAGCGTCCGGCGAGCAGGCGCAGCTCGCGGTCCACCTCCGCGTACCAGTCCTGCCAGGTGGTGAGCTGCATGTCCGCCCAGCGGGTGCCGTGGCCGGGCAGCAGGGGCACGGACACGGTCAGGCCGCGGGCCGCGTGGTGCTCCGCCCAGGGGCGCAGCGACTGGGGCGAGCCGGTGAAGCCATGGCAGAGGAGGACCCCCACCTCACCGCCCTCGTGGCGGTACGGCTCGGCTCCGGGGAGAACTGGCATGTGCTTCACCGTACGCGACCGCACTGACACCGACCAGGGTCGTCGGGCCCATTGACGGTCCTCCGGGTTAAGGTCTGTCCGACGCAAACAGGAGGCACACGGGTGTTGTACGGAACGATGAAGGTCGCCATCGGAGGGCCGCTGAAGGTCGCCTTCAGGCCCTGGGTGGAGGGACTGGAGAACATTCCGGACACCGGCCCCGCCATCCTGGCCAGCAATCACCTGTCCTTCTCGGACTCCTTCTTCCTCCCGACGATGCTGAACCGCAAGGTCACCTTCATCGCCAAGGCCGAGTACTTCACCACCCCGGGCGTGAAGGGCCGCCTGACCGCGGCCTTCTTCAAGGGCGTGGGGCAGCTGCCGGTGGACCGCTCCGGGGCGCGCGGCGCCGGTGAGGCGGCGATCAAGAGCGGCATAGAGGTGCTGGAGCGCGGCGAACTGTTCGGCATCTACCCGGAGGGCACCCGCTCGCCCGACGGGCGGCTGTACCGGGGCAAGCCCGGCGGCCTCGCGCGCGTGGCGCTCGCCACCGGCGCGCCGGTCATCCCGGTCGCCATGATCGACACGGAGAAGATCCAGCCGCCCGGGCAGGTGATGCCCAAGCTGATGCGGCCCGGCATCCGGATCGGCAAGCCCATGGACTTCAGCCGCTACCAGGGCATGGAGCACGACCGGTTCGTGCTGCGCGCCCTGACCGACGAGGTCATGTACGAGATCATGAAGCTGTCCGGCCAGGAGTACGTCGACATCTACGCCACGGCGGCCAAGCGGCAGATCGCGGAGGCGGCCAAGGCGGCCAAGGAAGCCGAGAAGGCGGAGAAGGCCGAGAAGGCCGAGAAGGCCGAGAAGAAGCAGGCCGGCTCCTAGCCGGGGCGGAGAACCGGGGGGACCGGGGGACATGCCCGAACGCGAGCGCGTCATGCGGATGTCGGTCGAGCTGCCGCTGTGGCGCGCGCTCGCCGGATACCGCGTCCTGACCATGCTGTACGCCATCGGTCTGTGCGCCACCGCCTACGACCACTTCGTACGCCCGTGGGTCGCCGTCGCCTACTACGCGGTCCTGTTCGTGTGGACCCTCGCGACCCTGCCCAGGGTGGCCAACGCGGCGAGCTGCACCCGGCGTTTCCTCGCCGCCGACCTGGCCGTCGCGCTCGCCGGCATCCTGCTCACGCCGGTCGCCGACAACCATGAGCGGATCGCGGGCGGCGGCCCCACCCTGCCCTCGATATGGACCGCCGGCGCGGTGCTGGCCTTCGCCGTCAAGGGCGGCTGGCGCTGGGCGGCCGTCGCCTCCACCGCCGTGGCCGTCGTCAACCTGGTCGAGCGCGGCCACCCCGCCCGGGACACCGTGCACAACGTGATCCTCGTCTGGGTGGCCTCCATCGCCATCGGCTACGTCGTGGAGGTGGCCCGCGCCTCCGAGCGCACCCTGGCCCGCGCGCTGGAGATCGAGGCGGCGACCCGGGAACGGGAGCGGCTGGCCCGGGACATCCACGACAGCGTGCTGCAGGTGCTGGCGATGGTGAAGCGCCGCGGCACGGCCCTCGGCGGCGAGGCGGCCGAGCTGGGCCGGCTGGCCGGGGAGCAGGAAGTGGCCCTGCGGACACTGGTGTCGGGCGGACTGGTCCCGGTGTCCCGGGTCTCGGAGGACCTGGCCGAAGGCGCCGTGGTCCGGTTGGTCCGGGAGCCCGGCGAGGACGATCCGGCCGGCCCGGTCGACCTGCGTTCCCTGCTCGCCCCCTACGCCTGCGCCCGGGTCAGCCTCGCCGAACCCGGTGCCCCGGTGCCGCTGCCGCCGGCGGCGGCCCGTGAGGTGGCCGCCGCCGTGGGGGCCGCCCTGGACAACGTGCGCCGGCACGCCGGGGAAGCGGCCCGGGCCTGGATCCTGGTGGAGGACGAGCCGGACGAGATCGTCGTCACCGTCCGGGACGACGGCCCCGGCATCCCCGACGGCCGGCTCGTGCAGGCCGAGGGCGAGGGCCGGCTCGGGGTGGCCCAGTCGATCCGGGGCCGGCTGCGCGACCTCGGCGGCAGCGCCGGGATCGTCTCCGTGCCCGGGCAGGGCACGGAAGTGGAACTGAAGGTACCGAAGGGCGCCGTACGGGCGCGGGGGAAGAAGGCGGAACAGCGATGACTCAGCAGCAGGGCCCGATCAGGGTCATGGTGGTGGACGACCACCCGATGTGGCGTGACGCCGTCGCCCGTGACCTGGCCGAGTCCGGTTTCGAGGTGGTCGCCACCGCCGGCGACGGCGAGCAGGCGGTCCGCCGCGCCAAGGCCGTCGCGCCCGACGTCCTCGTGCTGGACCTCAATCTGCCCGCCAAGCCCGGAGTCCAGGTCTGCAAGGAACTGGTGGGCCACGACCCGGCGTTGCGCGTGCTGGTCCTCTCGGCGAGCGGTGAGCACGCGGACGTGCTGGAGGCCGTGAAGTCCGGCGCGACCGGCTACCTGCTGAAGTCGGCCTCCACCGAGGAACTGCTGGACGCCGTGCGCCGGACCGCCGTGGGCGACCCGGTGTTCACACCGGGGCTGGCCGGGCTGGTCCTCGGCGAGTACCGGCGGCTGGCCGCCGAACCGGTGCCGGCGCCGGACGCCGACGAGCCGGGCGCGCCCCGGCTGACGGACCGGGAGACGGAGGTGCTGCGGCTGGTGGCGAAGGGCCTGAGCTACAAGCAGATCGCCGAACGCCTCGTCATCTCCCACCGCACGGTGCAGAACCACGTCCAGAACACCCTCGGCAAGCTCCAACTGCACAACCGGGTCGAGCTGGTGCGGTATGCGATAGAACGCGGGCTCGACGACGCGTAGGCCGAATCCGGCAACGCACCCGAATCACGCTCCCGAATCACCCTCACGCCTCTCCCGATGTGACGCGGATCACCATTAGCGTGACCGATCGTCAGGCAAGTGCGGCGAAGGGACATTTCATGCGAGTCGGAGTACTGACCGGAGGCGGCGACTGCCCCGGGCTCAACGCCGTCATCCGGGGCATCGTGCGCAAGGGCGTGCAGGAGTACGGCTACGACTTCGTCGGGTTCCGGGACGGCTGGCGGGGCCCCCTCGAGAACTACACGGTCCGCCTCGACATCCCCGCCGTGCGCGGCATCCTGCCCCGCGGCGGCACGATCCTCGGCTCCTCGCGCACCAACCCCCTCAAGGTGGAGGGCGGGATCCGCCGCATCAAGGACAACCTCGCCAAGCAGGAGGTGGAGGCCCTCGTCGCGATCGGCGGAGAGGACACGCTCGGCGTCGCCGCGCGGCTGTCCGACGAGTACGGCGTGCCCTGCGTCGGCGTGCCCAAGACCATCGACAACGACCTGTCCGCCACCGACTACACCTTCGGCTTCGACACCGCCGTCAACATCGCCACCGAGGCCATCGACCGGCTGCACACCACCGCCGAGTCCCACATGCGGGTCCTGGTCTGCGAGGTGATGGGGCGGCACGCCGGCTGGATCGCGCTGCACTCGGGGCTCGCCGGCGGTGCCAACGTCATCCTCATCCCGGAACAGCGCTTCGACCTCGACCAGGTGTGCGCGTGGATCACCTCCCGCTTCAAGGCGTCGTACGCCCCGATCGTCGTCGTCGCCGAGGGCGCGATGCCGAAGGACGGCGAGGTGGTGCTCAAGGACCAGTCGCTGGACTCCTTCGGGCATGTGCGGCTGTCCGGGGTCGGTGAGTGGCTCGCCAAGGAGATCGAGAAGCGCACCGGCAAGGAGGCCCGCACGACGGTCCTCGGTCACATCCAGCGCGGCGGCACCCCCAGTGCCTTCGACCGCTGGCTCGCCACCCGCTTCGGCCTGCACGCCATCGACTGTGTGCGCGACGGTGACTTCGGCAAGATGGTCGCCCTGCGCGGCACCGACATCGTCCGCGTCCCCATCTCCGAGGCGACGGCCAGGCTGAAGACGGTGGACCCGAAGCTGTACGACGAGGTCGGCGTGTTCTTCGGCTGACACCCCGGCCGGGCCCGGGGACCACGCGGCCCCCGGGCGTCCGCCTCACCTCACCGTGCTCGCCCCGCGCAGCCGGCCGATCAGCTCCTCGACGACGGCCGTGCCGTCCAGCGTGAGCACGGACTCCGGATGGAACTGCACACCCGCGAAGCCCGGCCCCCGCAGGGCGTGCACCTCGCCGTCGGCCGTGCGGCTCACCTCGACCCCGTGCGCGGCCAGCTCCCGGGCCGCCTCCTCGTCACAGGTCGCGACGAAGCTGTTGTAGAAGCCGACGGTCTCGCTCCGCCCGAACAGGTCGATCCGCGTCTGCGCACCCTGGTACGGCACCTTCTTCCGCACGATCTCCAGGCCCAGCTCCGCCGCGATCAGCTCGTGCCCGAGGCAGACGCCGAGCACACCGTGCCGGTGCTCCCGGACCACCTCGGCGGTCAGGCCCCGCAGGAACCGCATCCTGGGGTCGTCGAGGTCGCGGGGGTCGCCCGGACCGGGCCCGAGGACGAGCGGCCCCTCGTGCGCGAGCACCGCCGCCCGCAGCCCGGGCTCGTCGTACCGCCGCACGGTCACGCCGAGTCCGGTCGAGCGCAGGACGTGCGCGAGCATGGCGGTGAAGGTGTCCTCGGCGTCGACGACGAGGGCGTGGCCCGTGAGCGTCCCGGGCCGCTCCCGCATCCGCAGCCAGAACGGCGCGAGTGCGGCCCGCCGCCCGTCCAGCGCGGCCCGCACCCGCGGATCGTCGGCCAGCCGGGGCCGCTCCCGTTCCCGGAGCGGCCGGGCCGGCCCCG
>NZ_WWJT01000139.1 GCF_009865385.1 Streptomyces sp. SID486
TGACGGTGGCACGGCTGCTGCTGGGCGCCGCGGGTACCGCCCTGGCCGCGGTCGGCGCAGTGCGCCTGCTCACCGGGACCCGCCCGGGCACCGTCGGCGACGTACTCGTGTGGGGCGGGAGCCTGTTGGTGTTGCACGACGGGGTGCTGGTGCCGGCCGTGCTCGCCGTGGGACTGCTGTCGGCCGGCGGCCGGCTGGGCGGGGTCTGGCGGGCCGGGCTGCTCACGGCGGGGACGGTCACGCTGGTGGCGTCGCCGGTCCTGCTGCGCCCGGGCCGCCCGGCGAACCCGTCGGTGCTGCCGCTCGACTACCCGCTGGGGCTGGCCCTGGTCCTGTCGGCCGTGGCGGCGGCCACCTGCGCCACGGCGGGGTGGCTACGCTGGCGGCGCCGGCGCACCCCGCGTCCGTCTTCCGTGACGAGATCCTGACGAACCGGTCGCCTCCCTGCGAGGGGTGCCCGCGATGCGATGTGATCTCGGCACGGGCCGCGTGCGGCGCGGGCGGGTCCGGCCGGGGCGGGGGAGCGCGGGGAGGCGATGTGCGGGGCGGCGAACGGCAGCGGCTGATACTGGAACGGGCCCGTGCCCAGGGGGCGGTGGACGTGCGGGGCCTGGCCGAGGAACTGGCGGTGTCGCCGGAGACCGTGCGGCGGGACCTGCGGGTCCTGGAGGCGCACGGTGTGCTGCGCCGTACGCGCGGTGGTGCGTACCCGCTCCAGCCGCGGGCCCACGAGACGTCACCGGACCCGCGGACCCGTGCGCTGGTGCCGGAGAAGCGGCGGATCGCCGCCGCCGCCGCGGGGCTGCTCGGGCCCGCGGAGACGGTGTTCGTGGACGAGGGGTCCACCGCGGAGCTGGTCGCCGAGGCGCTGCCCGGCGGCCGGCCGCTGACGGTGCTGACCCCGGCGCTGGGGGCGGCCCGGCGGCTGAGCGGACGGGAGAACGTCACCGTGTTGCTGCTCGGCGGACAGGTGCGGGGGAGTACCCGGTCCACGGCGGGGCCCTGGGTGGACCGGATGCTGAGCGGGTTCGTCGTCGACCTCGCCTATCTGAGCGCGGCCGGGATCTCCCTGGAGCACGGGGTGACCACCCAGGATCCGGGGGTGGCCCGGACCAAGGCGCGGGTGATGAGGATGTCGCGGCGCCAGGTCCTGTGCGTGGCGCACACCGGGTTCGGCGCGGTGAGTTTCCACCGGTTCGCCGCTCCCGGCGAGTTCGACGCGATCGTCACCGACTCGGGCCTGCCCGCGTCCCGGGCCCGGTCGTTCACCCGCGCCGGGTACCGCGTCCTGCGCGTATGACCCACACGCGGTCCGCCGTTCCCCGCGTATGACCCACTCGCGGTCCGCCCCCCCGGCCGCGCGCCCGTGCCGGGTCCGCCCGGTGTCAGCGGACGCCCTCCCACAGCGGCAGCAGGTCGGCGAGCGGGGCGTGGGTGTCGTCCGGGGGCGCGCCGAACCGGTGGACGGTGCCGCCGGGTTCGCGGTGGGCGGGCCAGCCGGGGTCGCCGGTGGTGGCGAAGGACACCCACGCGGCGTGCGTGCTGTCGGCGATGTGCTGGGGCTGTGCGCCGCCCAGCAGAGGGGCGAAGCCGGGGTCGGCCAGGTTGTCGAACACGAAGGGGACGTCGACGGCGTGGCAGGCGCCCAGGGCACCTCCGAAGGCGGGGGAGGACCAGGCGAACTCGTAGAGGTGGGCGCGCGCGCCGTGCCGCGTCTGGGCCTCGGCCAGGCGCAGGGCGGGCAGGCGGTAGAACCAGTCGGTGGCGATCTCGGCGTACAGGTCGCCCGGTGCCGCCCCGGGGTGGGCCGCGCGGTAGGCCGCGACACCCCGCGCGGGCAGGCCGTACGCCGCGGCGGCGCGCTCCAGGAGGTCGTCGGTCACCTGGCCGTGCAGCCCGGAGGGCACGGTGAACAGCCGGAACTCGTCGCGGGTCCAGCCCACGAGGACGTCGATGCCGGCCGCCGCCCCGTCGGCGATCGCGTCGATGGGCAGGCTGGGCAGGGAGTCGCGGTCGACCACCGGTTCGAAAGGCATCATGTTGAGCGCCGCCTCGCCCCACAGTGCCGGGTCGGGGCGCGCGGAGATCTCGCCGCGCAGCTCGTGCTGAGCGGCCAGCAGGCGCGGGAGGGGGACGGCGGCGAGGTCCGGACGCGTGGGCGGGACGCCCAGGAGCGCGGCCATGCGGGCCGCGACGAGGGTGGCCGAGGCGGGGGAGAGGGCGTGGTGGGCCGCGCCGCTCTGCAGAACGGCGCGGTGGAACAGCCCCTTGGCGGCGGGCATGGCGAGCAGCGCGCCGACGCTCATGGCCCCGGCCGACTGTCCGAAGACGGTGACACGTGCGGGATCACCGCCGAAGGAGGCGATGTTGTCCCGTACCCATTCCAGCGCGGCGACCTGGTCCAGCAGGCCCAGGTTGGCCGGTGCGGTGTCGTCGGCCCCGACGTGGAGGAACCCCTCCGCGCCCAGCCGGTAGTTGAGGCTGACCAGGACGACGCCGTCACGGGCGAACGCTGTGCCGTCGTAGCCGGGCACGGCACCGGAGCCGTTGGTGAAGGCGCCGCCGTGCATCCACACCATGACGGGCAGGCGTCCGCCCGGGTCGGGGGTCCAGACGTTGAGGTTGAGGATGTCCTCGCCGGGGATGTCGACCTCGGGCAGGATGCGGTCCAGTGGCGCCGAGTAGGCGGTCTTGGGGGCGGTGGGGCCGTAGGCGTCGGCGTCACGGACGCCGTCCCAGGCGGCCGGCGGCCGGGGCGGCGCGAAGCGCAGCGGTCCGGTCGGGGCGGCGGCGTAGGGGATGTTCTTGAAGCGGGCGATGCCGTCGGAGCCGAGGATGCCGCGCACGGAGCCGTGGCGGGTGGCGAGGACCGGTCGCACGGTCGCTCCTTCACGTCGGGGTGGGCCGGGAGGCCCCTTCGCGGGGCCGGGGCACGAGCTCCCGGTACGCCGGTCGGGGGTGCGGAGTCGGGCCGCGCGGTGCTCGGCGCCGACCACGTGGAGCGCGAACTGCGTCTGCGGGTCGGCTGCTTGGGAACGGGTCCAGCCGGTCGACCGGTCGACACGGTAGCGCAGAAGCCGGGGTGGTGACGCGTGCCGGGCCGGTGCGCCACCGGTCCGCCCGGCTGCCGGAGGAGCGCCGGCGGCCGCGTCCGGCCACCGGCGTCCCTCACCACCCGCACCGGCCCGCACGCCGGTGGACTGCCGTCGGGTCGGCGGATCTAACCACTAAAACAACCTTGACAGGTTACACCCGGCGTGCTCGACTGGACGCGTAACCGTTGTAGAGCACCAGAAGGGTTAGAGGGCATGGATTCCGCAGTCCATCACCGCACCGCGACCGTCGACGGCCTGGAGGTCTTCTACCGGGAGGCGGGCGACCCGCGGTCACCCGCCGTCGTGCTGCTCCACGGCTTCCCGACCAGCTCGCACATGTTCCGCCGGCTGATCCCGGCGCTCGCCGACCGCTACCACGTGATCGCCCCCGACCACATCGGGTTCGGCCAGTCCGCCATGCCCGCCCCGGGGCGGTTCCCGTACACCTTCGATGCCCTCACCGACGTCACCGCCGGCCTGCTGGAACACCTGGGAGTCGACCGGTTCGCGATGTACGTCCAGGACTACGGCGCCCCCATCGGCTGGCGGCTCGCCCTGCGGGCCCCGGACCGCGTCACCGCGATCATCACCCAGAACGGCAACGCCTACGAGGAGGGCTTCGTCAGGCCCTTCTGGGACGGCGTCTTCGCCTACGCCGAGGCTCCGGGGCCGGACACCGAGGCCCCCGTGCGCGCCGCCCTGACCCCCGAGAGCACCCGCTGGCAGTACGTCAACGGGGTCCCCGACCCCAGCCTGGTCAGCCCGGACAACTGGGTCCACGACCAGGCCCTGCTGGACCGCCCCGGCAACGACGTGATCCAGCTCGCGCTGTTCCGTGACTACACGGCCAACGTGGACCTCTACCCGCGGGTGCACCGGTACTTCCGCGACTCCCGGGTCCCGCTGCTGGCGGTCTGGGGGGCCAACGACGAGATCTTCGGCCCCGAGGGCGCCAAGGCGTTCGGCCGGGACCTCCCCGACGCCGAGACCCACCTGCTCGACTCGGGGCACTTCGCCCTGGAAAGCCACCTGGAGACCATCACCGGGCACATCCGCGACTTCCTCGGGCGCGCCCTCGGCTGAGCCACCGGCACGGGACGCGACGAGCCGGGGACAAGACCATCGCCGACCGGCTCGGCGACGAAGACCGGCCGGGGACGTGATCGCCGGGGATGCGATCGCCGGGCATGTGATCGCCCGGGGAAGTGATCGCCCGGGGACGTGATCACCCGCTCTCCGACGCCCGGCGACGCCCCACCCGCTCGGGCGCCGCCAGGACCGGCCGCCGTCCGTCAGTCGCCGTACACGCCGACCTCGCGCAGCGAGTAACCCCACTCGGTGCCACGCTCGGTGCCGGAGACGCGGACGTAGCGGGCGGGTGTGCCGGAGAAGCGGACGGTTTCGAGGCCGCCGTCGCCGGCGCCGGTCGCCCAGGCCGTCCGCCAGTTCACACCGTCCGTCGAGAGCTGGACGCCGTAGGACTTCCCGTAGGCGCGCTCCCAGTCCAGCGTGACCCGTCCGACCCGGTGGGTGGAGCCCAGGTCGACGCACAGCCACTGGTCGTCGCTCCACCCGCTGGCCCAGCGGGTGTCCCGGCTGCCGTCCACGGCGCGGCCGGGCGCGTAGCTGGTGAAGGGGTTCCACTCCGTCGAACTGGCCGTGGCCGAGGCGCCCGTGGCCAGATTGACGCCGGCCTGGTACCGCTCGGTCGCTCCCCAGGTGTCGAGGTAGGACTCGGCGCCGCGGAAGAGGTCGTTCACCACCCCCTGTCCGCCGACGTTCCGGATGTCCTCGATCCAGTCCGGGACCAGGCCGTAGTGCGCCGCTCCGTCGGTGTTCAGGTCCCAGGTGCGCTCACCGGTGGTCAGCCGGTCGATGACGGAGCCTCCGTCGACACTGCGGAAGGGATAGATGACCTTGTCCGGGGCGTCGGCTCCCCGGGGGCCCGGCCAGCCGCCGACACCGTTCATGTCCGTGCCGTAGCCGTAGCCCACGCCGTACTTGTCCCGGAGCGCCTTGGTGCGGTTCGCCTCGGCCACGAACCCCTCGGAGCCGTTCATGTACTGGGCGATGAAGCCGCCGAGGCCGTAGACCCGGTCGGTCCAGTTCATGTCCATCCAGCTGTGCGAGGAGATCACACCGGGGTAGGAACCGGCCTCGAAGATGTCCAGCGCACGGCCGGCGGCCTTGACGCTCATGTGGTCGATCTCCAGCATCATCTTGCGCTTCATCATGCCCCGCACGGCGTACTCACCGAGATCGGTGAGGCCGCGCGCGTTGCACTGCGCGTCGGCGGCGTACGAGGGGACGCGCACGCCCGCCGGCAGTTTCGCCTCGGCCCCCGGTGCCGCGGCCGAGCCGATGGGGTTGTCGTGCTGCGGGCCCGCGCACTTCTCCGTCTTCCAGAAGGTCCCGGTGGACAGGAACTGTCCGACGTCGATGGCGGTTCCGAGGGTGCCGGAGTCGAAGCGGACACCGCACAGGGCGTTGTCGAACTTGTGGCACAGGAACATGCTGCGCACGCCCAGCGCGTACAACTCGTCCAGTCCCGCGTCGATGTCGTGCCTGTCGCACTGGGCGATGTCCAGGATCTGCTTGCAGCCGAAGGGCTCGGAGGTCTCCACGCCCAGGATGACGGCCAGTTTGCCCTGCTCGACCACGTCGCGGGCCTGTGCGCTGTCGGTGACGACCCGGAACCAGCCCCTGCCCGGTCCGCCGTACATCCGGTCGACGTAACGCTGCAGGTCGTACGTCAGCTTCGCCTGGAGCCTGATGGACGTCATCTCGTCGCAGCCGCGGTCCTTGAAGAAGTACACCGAGCAGATCACACCGTTGGTGACGAGGTCGTTGACGAGCACCCGCTGGCCGCCGCGCCAGGCGCGCTCCACCCAGGCGTAGTAGTTCTGCTGATGGGTCAGCGAGTCGTGGGCGGGCCAGTCCTTGAAGGTGGGCCAGCCGACCGGGTCGTGCCTGCCGTCACCGCCCTTGGTGATGAAGTCGAAGACGGCGAGCGAGCCGTCGGGGTAGTGCTCGGGACAGTCCCTGAGCGCGTCGGCGATGCCCGCCTCGGAGAACGTCCTGCCGCAGATGAGGCGTCCGCCGAAGCCCTCGTCGGCGAAGAGGTGGTCGTGGGCGTCGACGAACCCGCGCACCTTGCCGTCGGCGTCGGTGCCGGTGAACGGCTCGCCGGTGACGTCTATCCGGGAGTCCGGCGCGGGGCGTGCCGTCGGGATCCACCAGTCGCTTCCGGCCGCCGAACTCGGGGCGGGGCCGAGGACGACGGAGAGGGCGAGGAGGAGCAGCGACATGATGGTGACGGCTGTGCGTCTGCGGTACCGGCGTGCGGTCAAGGCCACGGCCCACGTCCCTCGGTCGGCGGGATGCGCGGCCGACGGGCGGGACGTCCGGCCCGAGGAGTCCCGCGCACACCTTTTTGTCATGTCCTATGCAAGCTGTCGTTCCCGAGGATCGCCAGTGCCGCCTCCCGAGTCAAGACACGAGCCCGGACCGCGGCCGCGGGTGCCGCCGCGGGAGGGCCTCCTTCGCGGCCGGGCGGCACGCTCGATGCTTACTCGCGGGTAGTAATAAGCTGGATGAACGTGAGAACCGTACGCACACGACCGCTCCCGACAGCGGCTCGAACGTGAGGAGCGACCGATGACATCGCACACCGAGCGAGCCGTGCTGGCCGGCGGGTGTTTCTGGGGAATGCAGGACCTGATCCGCAAGCAGCCGGGCGTGGTGTCCACCCGCGTCGGCTACAGCGGCGGTGACACACCGAACGCCACGTACCGCGACCACGGCGACCACGCCGAGGCCATCGAGATCCTCTTCGATCCGGCGACCACGAGCTACCGGGACATCCTGGAGTTCTTCTTCCAGATCCACGACCCGACCACGAAGGACCGCCAGGGCAACGACCTCGGGCGCAGCTACCGGTCGGCCATCTACTACACCGACGAGGAACAGCACCGCGTCGCCCTGGACACCATCGCGGACGTGGAGGCCAGCGGCCTGTGGCCGGGGAAGGTCGTCACCGAGGTCGAGCCCGTCGGCGACTTCTGGGAGGCCGAGCCGGAGCACCAGGACTACCTGGAACGCTACCCGGCCGGCTACACCTGCCACTTCCCGCGGCCCGACTGGAAGCTGCCGCGCCGGGCCTCCGCCCCGACGAGCTGAGGCACCGCACACCCGCGGCGCACACGCCTCGGCGGCCCGGCCGTGACCGGCGGGCCGCCGAGGCGCGTCCGTCGCGCTGATCAGCCCCTGCGCCGCTGCCTGATCGGCTCGCCCACGCGGTGCAGGTGCGTCAGCGCCTCGCGGTAGGACCGGACGAGCCCGGTCTCGTGGTACGGCACGCCGATCTCGGCGCAGTACCGCCGCACGATCACCCGGGCCCGGCGCAGATGGACCGTGGGCATGCTCGGGAACAGGTGGTGCTCGATCTGGTAGTTGAGGCCGCCCAGCATGACGTCCGTGAGCCGGCCGCCTCGCACGTTGCGCGACGTCAGCACCTGCCGCCGCAGGAAGTCGAGGCGCTGCTCACCGGTGAGCGTCGGCATGCCCTTGTGGTTGGGGGCGAAGGTGCAGCCCAGGTAGACACCGAACAAGCACTGGTTGACGGCGAGGAACGCCACCGCCTTGCCCGGCGACAGCACCAGGAACACGGCGGACACGACAGCGGCGATGTGCAGGAGGAGGAGAACTCCCTCCAGGAACCGCTTCTTCATGGCCGGTGACCGCAGCGCCCGCAGACTCGCGACGTGCAGATTGAACCCTTCCAGGGTCAGCAGCGGAAAGAACAGCAGCGCCTGGTGACCGCCGATGATCCGGGCCACACCCTTGCTCGCACGGGCCTGGTCGGCGGACCACACCAGGATGTCCGGCGCGACATCGGGGTCGAGTTCCTCGTGGTTGGGGTGGGCGTGATGGCGGGTGTGCTTGTTCATCCACCACCCGTAGCTCATGCCGACACCGAGGTTCCCGAACAGCCGGCCGCCGATCTCGCTGTGCCGGCGGCGCCGGAAGACCTGCCCGTGGGCGAGATCGTGCGCCACCAGGGCGACCTGTCCGAACACCAGCGCCAGGAAGGCGGCCACGGCCAGTTGCCACCAGGTGTCGCCGAGTACGGCGAAGGCCCCCCAGCCGGCGGCGAACAGCCCGGCCACGAGACCGAGCCGGACCGTGTAGTAGCCGGGGCGCCGCTTCAGCAGTCCGGCCTCGGTCATCCGCCGGGACAGTACGGCGAAGTCACTGCCGCCACCGGGGCGCGATGCGTTCGGGTCGACGGCGCAGGGGCGGGTGGCAACGGAGGCGTCGGGGGATGTCGTCATACCGAGAAGTCTGGGGACGTCCGTCCGCCCGAAGAAGCCGGGCAGCCACCGTATGAGCGAAGGCGCGCCCCACCGCCGTCCGGGGGGTTACCCCCCCGGACACATCCACGGCCTCGGCCCCCGGCCGGCGACCCGGGAGCGGGTCACCGAATCCTCCCCGCACGGCCGCCATACGGGGAAGGGCCGGGTCGGCCGGCGCTAGGCCGCCTCGGAGCGTCCCGCACGCGGGTTTGAGGCGGGTGCCTGTGCGTCCTCGCCCGGCAAGGTCTCGTCCTCCCCGAAGTCCGGGGTCTGGAAGGGATTCGTCGCCGGCGGCGGCGATGCCGCCGTGGAGGAACGGGGTTGCCCTTCCGGAGCGGAGAACAGCGATGTCAGATCGATGAGAGGTCTCTCTTTCGTGACAGGTCCCCTGGGGGCCCTGGTGTGCCGTGACCGGGCACAGCGGTCCTACAGCTTGGTCATCTTGGCGTACGGGCTCAGGATCCGCATTTGCGCGGAGCCGAAGTCCACGAGTGCCGCGATGCCGTCCTCGATGCCGATCACGCGGCCGAGGCCGTACATGTCGTGCGTGACCTGGTCGCCCACGGCGAAATGCTTGGGAGCGGGCGCGACCGGGGCCTTGAAGGGGCTGGTAGGCAGATGACGCTTAGGTGCAGCAGGCTTAGTCATTGTCATCAGTATGCGCCTACGTACGGCCCTTTCGCTGTGGTCGTGGGCACAGATCCTGACCGCAACACCTCCGTGATCGGAGCCGCGGTCCCCGGCGGGCATCGCCGGCCCCTCGGGCGCACTCCTCCCGCGGGAGTATTTCCCCAGGTCAGGGGCGTGAGAACGCTCCAGACGCGCCGGTTGGCGGCCGGTGCGGGCAGCCGAACCCGGCCCGTCGGCTCCGGCCCGGCACCGGCCGGCGCACCACGACGGGTGGTCCTTGCGCCGGACGGGTCTCAACGCCGCGCGTGGCGCACCCTCAGGCGTCCGTACCCCATCACCCCGGAGATCCGGATCCTGGGCCCGCCGGGGCCGGAGCGCCGCGGGGTGTCGTAGCGCGTGTCCTTCCACCCGGTGTGCAGACCGGTGAGATCGACGACCGCGTCCCGTGGAACCGTGATCCTGGCCCGGCCGGTGCCGAGTTGCAGCTCGATGTCGATGACCGGATGCTCGATGACCGCCTCGGACAGATCCAGGTGGACGCGTCCGAACGCGGACTCGACCTTGAGCCTCCGCGGCACCCGCCAGGCGCCGCGCCGCTTGATCCGACCGCCCGCCGCGGCGATCGTGGACGTGGTGTCCGCGCTCTCCGCCGGCAGCGAGGCCAGTGCCGGTGCCAGCTCGGCGTGCGTGCCGGCGGTGAGCACCCGGTGGAGGCGTTCGTCCATCTCCTGGTGCGAGATGTGCCCTTCGGCGTACGCCTCCTGCACGCGCCGCACGGCCGCGTCGCGATCGTGCTCACCGATGAGTGACGGCTGGTCTTCCGGCGGAGAGGTCACCCGTTCACCCTAGCGCCGCCGTGGTGACGTGAAGGAGCCGTTCCGGCGGCGGACACGACGTACGGCGGACCGGCCGACCGCTCGGCAGCCCACCTGCGCCGAGTGAGCAGCCCTCAGGCGCCGAGTGGGCAGCCCTCCTGCGGCGAGGTGGGCAGCTCTCCTGCGGCGAGTGGCACGGTGCCCAGGGGCCGGCAGGGGCCGCTCGCCGGTCGGGCGGCCCCGGTGTCCCGGAGCCCCGTCCCGGGGAGCGGGTCCCTCATGCGAAACCCGCCTCCGCGAGTGCCAGCATGTGGGTGGCCGTGAGGGTGTTCTCCGGGTCCGCGGCCGTGGTCAGCAGCCAGGTCGCGGCGGCGACCGACTGGTCCGGAGGGATGACCAGCAGCGTCCGGTGGCCCGCCGTGCCGTACTCCAGGGCGATCGCGTGCGCTTCGGTGTCGACGTCCGACAGGGCCACCTCGATCGGGTGGCCCGGCGTGGAGACCGTGCGTGGCACGTCGGGCCAGGCGACGGTGTCCACGGTGACCCGGGTGACACTGCCGAGGCCCAGCGAGCCCACCAGCGCGGGCAGTTCGAGTTCCAGCAGGTCGCAGCGCGGCCACCAGGCCCCGTCCAGCGGACCGTGGCCGACACCCGCGGTGAGTGCCAGCCGGGGCACGGGCATCCGGTACGTGCGTGCCCCGCCCGGGAAGACGCCGTCTGCCGACGTTCCGGTGACGTCCCTCATACGATCCCGTCCCGGACGGCGCCCGGCCGTCCGATTCCGTCGTTCTCCGGGAACGGCACCGCCGTGGACGCGTTGCGCGAGATGCTCTCGGTGGAACAAGCGTACGTCCGCGGTCGTCACCCCGGGCCGGATCGGGGCCACAGTGGCCGGAACGAGCCGTACGACCGCATGAGAGGCCGCGGACGTACGGCCGGGGCCGCCGGGCTCACTGGTCCGTGTAGCCGATGTCCCCGACGGTCCAGGCGCTCACGTCCTCCAACGCGACGCGGTACATGCCACCGGTGTCGGGGATGCCGAAGCTGCCCTGCAGGATCCGGGCGACGTGGAAGTGGAGGTGCGTGGGCCGGCCACCGCGCGCGGACCCGCCGCCGTGCGCGGACCCGCCACCCTGAGGAGGCGGGTCGCCGTCGTCCCGGGGCGGGGCGAAGGCGGCGGCGAAACGCCGCAGGTGTTCGGAGTCCCGCAGGACTTCGGCCACCCGCTCCTTCCACAGGGCTTCCGGGGCCAGCCGGCCGGTGATCACGGCCCCCGGGACCACGACGGTCAGGGACATGCGGCTGCTGTGCTGGGACTCCACCATCTCGGCGATACCGACGAGCAGTTCGTCAGGGTGCGACATGTCTGAGGAGCCTAGCCCAGCGGGAGCGTGCCGGCGGGCAGGGGGCGACAGGTCACCAGCCCTCGGCACCCTGCTCGGCCGGGGTGTCCCAGGCCGGCGTGACCGGGGCTGCGTCGTGGCAGGTGAAGCCGAGCCGGGTCAGCGCCCTGCGCATCTCGGCCGTGGTGAAGTCGCGGCGGTTCTGCCGGGTGACCACTTCTCCGACCTGCATCACGGGGTAGACACGGCGGCCGATGGTCACGGCCAGTCCGGTGACGGGTTCCGGCGTGATGCCGGTCATCGACTGTTCGACCTCGGTCTTGGTCAGGTCGAAGGGGAATCGGGCGATGACACAGCGCATGGATGCCTCCACAGGGTCGGGGGAGAAACACCGGAGGGGTCGACCGCGCCACGGCGGTCCGCGGGCGGTCAGCGGTCGGTCAGCGGGTCGGGGAGCGTGAGCGGGGAGCGGATCAGCCGGGCGCCGGGGAAGGCGCTGGGGAAGGCGCTGGGGCGCGGCGGCCGGGGTATGGCCGGGCTCGGCGGCCGGTGGGGCGCGTCCTGGGTGGGGACGCGCCCGGCCGGGAGCCCGGCGCCCGGGTTACGGGTTGTTCTTCGGGGCGGTGCGACGGGTACGGGCGGCGGGCCGCCCGTTACCACCGCGTGCACCGGCCCGTCCCCTGCGACCGCGGCCGGCCGACCCCGACCCCGACCCCGAGCCCTCGCCTCGCTCGGCGGCCGGTGCGGGGATCGTGACGGGCACGCCGGAGGGGGTGCGGGCGCCGGTGATGCGCTGCAGTTCGGTGTCGCCCGGACGGACCCGGGCGGTGCTCGGGGTGATGCCGGCGTCGGTCATGAGACGGTCCATGGCGCGCCGCTGGTGCGGCAGGACGAGGGTGACGACGGTGCCCGACTCGCCGGCGCGGGCGGTACGGCCGCCGCGGTG
>NZ_WWJT01000016.1 GCF_009865385.1 Streptomyces sp. SID486
AGCCGGTTGCGCAGCTCCACCGCCGTCAACGAGTCGAATCCGAGGTCCTTGAAGGCCCGTCCGGAGTCGAGGGTGTCCGGGGTGGCGTGTCCCAGTACGGCCGCGACCTGCTCGTGGACGAGGTCGAGGACCGCGTGGGTGCGTTCGCCGGGTGTCAGGGCGACCAGTCGCTGCCGGAGCGGGGAAGCCGCGTCGCTCTCGGAGCCGGCGTTGTCCCGGGCGGCGGTGCTCTCCTGCTGGATGCGTCGCGCCTCGGGGAGCTCCGCCAGCAAGGGGCTGGGGCGGGCCGAGGTGAAGACCGGGATGAAGCTCTCCCAGTCGATGTCGGCGATCGCCAGGTGCGTCTGGTCGTGGTCGAGTGTCTGCTGGAGTGCGGCGATGCCGAGGTCCACGTCCATGAAGCGCAGGCCACGGCGGCGCAGTTGGTCGAGGTCGAGTGCCTCGGGTGCGTTGTCGCCGACGGCGTCCCACACGCCCCAGGCCACCGACGTGGCCGTCAGGCCGTTCGCCCGGCGGCGTTCGGCGAGGGCGTCGAGGTAGGCGTTGGCAGCCGCATACGCACCGTGGTCGCCGACGCCCCATACGGAGGAGACGGAGGAGAACAGGACGAACGCGTCGAGCGGGGTGTCGCCCAGGAGCGCGTCGAGGTGTGCCGCGCCCGCGGCCTTGGCGTTCATGACGTCGGCGAACTCGGCCGCCGTCGTCTCGGCCAGCGAGGCCAGCTCGATGTAGGCGGCGCCGTGGATGACCGCGGTGAGGGGGAGGTCCTCCGGAACCGCCGCGAGGAGGGCCGCCACCGCGTCTCGGTCCGCGACGTCGCAGGCGGTGACGGTGACCCGGGTGCCGAGCGCGTCGAGTTCGGCGACCAGCGCGTCCACGCCGGGTGCGGCAGGCCCGCGGCGGCTGGTGAGGATGAGGTGTTCGGCCCCGTTGCGGGCTAGCCATCGCGCGAGGTGCGTGCCGAGGGCGCCGGTGCCGCCGGTGACGAGGACCGTGCCCCTCGGCTGCCAGGCGCGGGCGGGACGGCTGTCGCCCAGTGGCGCGGGCTCCAGTCGGCGCCGCATCACCCCGGAGGCGCGGACGGCCAGCTGGTCCTCGGGGTCGGCACCGGTCAGGACGCCCGCGAGCCGGGTGCGGGCCCGCCCGTCCAGTGTCGCGGGCAGGTCGACCAGACCACCCCAGCTGTCCGGGTACTCCACGGCGGCGACCCGGCCCATGCCCCACACCGTGGTCTGTGCCGGGGCGGTCAGCGGGTCGGCGGTGCCGGTGGACACCGCGCCGCGCGTGGCGCACCACAGTCGGGCGCCGGTGCCGAGGTCGCCCAGGGCCTGGATCAGGCTCAGGGTGAGAACCAGGCCGGTGCTGGTGACGGGGTGCTCGGGGTACGGGGTCTCGTCCAGCGCCAGCAGCGACAGCACGCCCGTGGGCGGGCGGCCCTCGGTGGCCTCGCGCAGCCGCTGTGCCAGCGCGGCGCGGTCGGCATCGGTGCCGTTCAGGGGGAGGGTGACGACGTCGGTGCCGTGTTCCTCCAGTGCCCGCCGTACGTCCGCCACGAGCGGGTCGGTGCCGTACGCGTCCGGGGTGACCAGGAGCCATGTGCCCGCGAGGGAAGGAACCGCCGTGCCGGGCGTACGGCGCCACACCGCGCGGTAACGCCACGCGTCGACGGTCGATTCGGAGCGCTGCCGGCGTCGCCACTGCGCGAGGGCGGGCAGCACGGCGTCGAGGGACTCCTGCTGTTCTACGGAGTCGACACGGAGCGTGGCCGCGAGCGCCTCGCCGTCCTCACGCTCGACCGCGTCCCAGAAGATCGCGTCCGTGCGGTCGTCGGCTGCCATGCCGTGCCCGAGCGGCCCTGTCTTCGTGGCTTCGAGCCAGTACCGCTGGTGCTGGAAGGCGTAGGTGGGCAGGTCGACGCGTTGAGCGCCCGTGCCCTTGAACACCGCCGTCCAGTCGACGGCCGCGCCCCCGACGAACGCCTCCGCCACCGACGTGACGAGCCGCTCCATGCCGCCTTCGTCGCGACGCAGCGAACCGAC